>JALHPY010000026.1:1864-39135 GCA_022842305.1 Rubrivivax sp. | reverse complement strand
AGCACCACGCTTGCCACGGGGCCGGCCGGCAGCGGCGCCTGGGCGTCGCGCAGGGCCTGAGCCAGCGCCGTGGTCGCGGCCGAGGGCGCGCGGCCATGGCGTTCGGCCAGCAGACGCAGTGCCTGATCGTGCGCGGCCAGGCCGGGTGCCGACTCACCGCGCAGGTAGTGCACGCGCATCAGGGCATGCCAGGCGTCCTCGCTGCCGGCGTCGGCGCTCACCGCGCGCTGGGCCAGCGCCAGCATGGCGTCCAGGTCGCCGCCGGCCTCGGCCGCGGCCAGTTCGCGCTGCAAGGCACCGCGCCGTGCCGCAGCCAGGGCATGGCGCCGGGCGGCCAGCCAGGTGCCGAACTCGTCTTCGTGCTCGGCATGGCCGGCCAGCAGTTCGCCATCGCCTTCGGCCAGGGCCACCCCCGGTGCCAGGGCCAGCCGCGCCTCGCCATCGACCAGCGCCTGCCCGAACTGGTGGCGAAAGCGCAGCAGTTGCTGGCGCAGGTTGCGCCTCGGGTCGGCCGAATCGGGCCACAGCCAGGCGGCGGCGCGCTCGCGCGCGATACCGGGCTCCAGCGCGGCCAGGGCGGCCAGCGCGGCGGCGCGGCGTTCGAGCACGGTTTCGCGCCCGTCGGCGAGGGTGACGCGGACGGTGCCGTGCAGGTGGAGCGTCAGCCGGTGCATCAGGGCTGCGATGTTCGCATCCCGCGCCGCGGCTGCGGCGACGTGATCAGGCGCTTTTGCGATGGGCAGGGTGCGGTGCATGGGTGGAAGGGTGCGCTGGCGATGCGAGCTTGTAGCGGGCGCGGCGTTACGCGGGCGTCACGCGTTGGCCACCCCCTGCCCGCGGCCGGCCGGTTGAGGGTACAAGGGCGGCATGCAAGCCCCACCCTCCGCCCCGCCCGAGCAGCCACGCAACCCCTTGCACGGGCTCACGCTCGAGACACTGCTGAGCGAACTGCAGACGCACTACGGCTGGGCCGGCCTGGCCGAGCGCATACCGCTGCGCTGTTTCAGCAGCCAACCCAGCCTGGGCTCGAGCCTCAAGTTCCTGCGGCGCACGCCCTGGGCGCGCGAAAAGGTCGAGAGCCTGTACCTCTTCATGCTGCGCGAGCGCCGCCGCACGCCGGGCGGGCCGCCATGACGCCGCTGCACGAACGCTTCAAGTACCTGGCGGGTTACCCGCCGGAACTGCTGGCCCAGGTGGACGATTTACTGACGCAGGGCCGGCTGCGCCAGAGCGTGGCCAGCCGCTACGGCGAAGCGCATGCGGTGCGCACCGATCCGGCGCTGTTCGAGTACGTCTCGGCCCTGAAGAGCCGGCACATGCGCCACGCCGAGCCGCTGGCCAAGGCGGCCTACGACAACCGGCTGCATGTGGTGCGCAACGCGCTGGGCACGCACAGTGCGGTGTCGCGCGTGCAGGGCGGGCGGCTCAAGGCCAAGCGCGAGATCCGCATCGCCGCGCTGTTCAAGCAGGCGCCGGCGGCCTTTCTGCGCATGATCGTGGTGCACGAGCTGGCGCACTTCAGGGAGCGCGAGCACGGCAAGGCGTTCTACGCGCTGTGCACGCACATGGAACCCGACTACCACCAGCTCGAGTTCGACCTGCGGCTGTGGCTGACGGCGCTCGAACTCGAGGCGCCGCCGCAAGAACCGGGCTGAGCGTGTGCGCAGCCCGGGACGGGAATCAGGCCGCCGCGTCCTTGAGCTTCTTGAGCGCGCGCGTCTTGATCTTCACGCTGGCCGGCTTGGCGGCGAACACGCGCTCTTGCTTGGTGAAGGGGTCGACGCCGGTGCGCTTCTTCTTGGCCGGCACGTTGATCACGTTGACCTTGAGCAGGCCCGGCAGCGTGAACGAGCCCAGGCCCTTCTTGTGCACCGAGGCCAGGATGGTGGCTTCCAGCGATGCCAGCGTGGCCTTCACCGCCTTGACTTCCACTGCTGCCAGTTCGGCCAGGTGGGCGATCAGGCCGGTCTTGTTGAAGGCGGTCTTGATGGGCTTGAAGGCGGTTGCAGCCTTGGCCAGGGTCTTCGCAGGTGCAGCGGCCTTGGCGGCCTTCTTGGCCGGAGCCGCCTTCTTGGCAGCAGCCTTCTTGGCGGGGGCGGCCTTCTTGGCGGCCATCGGAGTGCTCGTCTTCTTCGCAGTTGCCATGGGGTCCCGTTTCTTTGTGAGTGAATGGCGCCCCCGGAACGGGAACGTGGGCGCGATTCTAGGCGGCGGGTGCAGGCCCGCCCTTGCCCACAGTGACGGGCGGCTATCAGTAGGTCTTGTAGGGCAGGAACTTGCCCGACATGCTGATGCTCACGCGGTCGCCCTTGGGGTCGGGCTCGCGCTGCAGGTCCATCTTGAAGTCGATGGCCGACATGATGCCGTCGCCAAACTCCTCGTGGATGAGTTCCTTGAAAGTGGTGCCGTAGACGCTGACCAGCTCGAAGAAGCGGTAGATCAGCGGATCGGTGGGCACAGCAGTGGGCAGGCTGCCCTTGTAGGGCACGACCATCAGCCAGGCCTTCTCTTCGGCGCTCAGGCCGAAGGTCTCGGCCACCATGGCGGCCTGCTCGGCCGTGAGCGTCATCTGGCCCAGGCAGGCAGCGGTGACCCATTCCTTGCTCAGGCCCACCTTGCTGGCCACGTCGGCCCACTTGATGCCCTTGGCCACCTTGGTGGCGATGATCTTCTCGGTGACGTCCAGTCGATTCATGCAGTGCTCCATGCGGGGGTGAATGTGGGAAACAGGCCGCGGGCTCAAACCACGCGCTGCAGCGCCGGCCG
This sequence comes from Rubrivivax sp., assembly GCA_022842305.1. Classification (GTDB taxonomy): domain Bacteria; phylum Pseudomonadota; class Gammaproteobacteria; order Burkholderiales; family Burkholderiaceae_C; genus Rubrivivax. Next base: position 36,369 of record JALHPY010000026.1, on the reverse strand, counting down.
CGGCGGCGGGGCGGCGTCTTCGACGGGCGCGTCGACGCCCGGCCGCAGCTCGGGCGGGTGCTCGGGCGCACGGCCGTGCGACAGCGTGGCCGCGCGGCTGACCAGGAAGTCCACCAGGTGGTTGCGCACCGGGTAGAACAGCGGCTCGTGGTGCAGCGTGGCGCGGGCGCGCTTGCGTGGCAGCGGGTTGCGCACCACTTCGGCGATGCGCGCGCGCGGGCCGTTGCTCATCAGCAGGATGGTGTCGGCCAGCAGGATGGCCTCGTCCACGTCGTGCGTGATCATGAACACCGTCTGCCGCGTCTCGGCACAGATCTTCAGCAGTTCGTCCTGGATGGTGCCGCGCGTCAGCGCGTCCAGCGCACCGAAGGGCTCGTCCAGCAGCAGCATCTTGGGCTGGATGGCAAAGGCGCGCGCAATGCCCACGCGCTGCTTCATGCCGCCCGACAGCTGGCTGGGCTTCTTGGCTATGGCGCCGTCCAGCCCCACCAGCGTCACGAACTTATCGACCTGCGCGTCCACCTGCGCGCGGCCCCAGGCTGGCCACTTGCTGCGCACGGCAAAGGCGATGTTGCGGCGCACGCTCAGCCAGGGCATCAGCGCATGGCCCTGGAACACCACGCCGCGCTCCAGGCTGGGGCCGGCGACCTCGCGCTGGTCCATGATGACCGTGCCGTCGCTGGCCTGGTCCAGCCCGGCCAGCACGTTCAGGATGGTGGTCTTGCCGCAGCCCGAGTGGCCGATGATGCAGACGAATTCGCCGCGCGCGATGTCGAAGTTGACGCCGTCGAACACCGGCTCGTCGGCGCCGGCAAAGCGCCGCGCCAGTCCGCGCACTTCAAGAAACGGCCGCTCAGTCGACATAGGTCACGGCCTTCTGCAGCCGCGCGAAGGCCGCGTCCAGCAGCATGCCCACCACGCCGATCACGCCGATGGCGAAGATCACGTTGGTCAGCGACAGGTTGTTCCACTCGTTCCACACGAAGTAGCCGATGCCGGTGCCGCCCACCAGCATCTCGGCGGCCACGATCACCAGCCAGGCGATGCCCATGCTGATGCGCATGCCGGTCAGGATGGTGGGCGCCGCGGCGGGCAGGATGACCTCGAGCGCGCGCCGCAGCGGCCGCACCTCCAGCGTGCGCGCCACGTTGAGCCATTCACGCCGCACGCCGGCCACACCGAAGGCGGTGTTGATGAGCATGGGCCAGACCGAGCAGATGAAGATCACGAACACGCCGGAGATCGACGAGTCCTTGATCGTGTACAGCGCCAGCGGCATCCAGGCCAGCGGCGAAATCGGCTTGAGCAACTGGATGAAGGGGTCCAGCGCGCGGTACAGCAACGGGCTCATGCCGATGGCAAAGCCCAGCGGCACGGCCAGCAGCGCGGCGATGCCGAAGCCCAGGCCCACGCGCAGCAACGAATGGCCCAGCTGGATGGCGATGCCCTTGTCGTTGGGGCCGTGGTCGTGGAAGGGGCTTTGCAGGTTCTTCAGTACCGCTTCGCCCACCTGCGCGGGCGTCGGGAAGCCTTCGGCCTTGACCGGCGCGCCAGCCGTGGGGTCCTTGCCCAGCAGCTTGGCGTACTCAATCTGCTCGGGCGTCAGCGCCACCGTCGGCGCCACACCAACTCTTGGCAGCGTGGCCAGGTGCCAGGCCCCCAGCAGCAGCAGCAATAGCGCCAGCGACAGCAGCGCGGCCTTCAGCGGCTCGGCGCGGGCGCCCATGTTCAGGCGGACAGCTTGCTGATGGCAAAGCCCTTGGCGTAGGCATCGGCCTTGGCCGGGTCGAACTCGCGCCCCATGATCTTGAACTTGGGGTAGGCCGCGCCCGCGGGCGGCGCCTTCTGGCCCAGCTCGGCCATGTACTTGCGCGCGTCGGTCATCAGGAACACCTTCTCGGCGATCTGCTTGTAGTCGACGTCGCCCTTGATGTAGCCCCAGCGCTTCATCTGCGTGAGCATCCACACGGCCATGCTCTGCCAGGGCACGGGGTCGAAGTCGGCGCGGTCGGGCACGGTCTTGATGCCGCCCAGGCCGTCGGCGAACTTGCCGGTCAGCACTTGGTTGACCACGGTCTCGGGCTGGTTCAGGTAGGCCGTGGGGCTGATCACCTTGGCGATGAGCTCACGGTTCTTGGCCTCGCGCGCCATGGCCGCGGCCGTCAGCACGGCGCGGTACAGCGCGGCAAAGCTGGCCGGGTTCTTCTGGATGAATTCGGTGCTGGTGCCAAACGCACAGCAGGGGTGGCCGTCCCAGATTTCCTTGCTCAGGATGTGGATGAAGCCGACTTCGTCGTACACCGCGCGCTGGTTGAAGGGGTCGGGGCCCAGGAAGCCGTCGATGTTGCCGGCGCGCAGGTTGGCCACCATCTCGGGCGGCGGCGTCACGCGGATCTGGATGTCGGTGTCGGGGTTGAGCCCGGCCTCGGCCACGTAGTAGCGCAGCAGGAAGTTGTGCATGCTGTACTCAAACGGCACGGCGAACTTGAAGCCCTTCCAGCTCTTCGGGTCGCGCTTGTCCTTGTGCTTGACGTGCAGCGTGATGGCCTGGCCGTTGGTGTTCTGGATGGTGGCCACGTTCATGGGCACCTGCGTGGCGCCCAGGCCCATGCTGATGGCCAGCGGCATGGGGCTCAGGAAGTGGCTGGCGTCGTGCTCCTTGTTCAGCATCTTGTCGCGGATGAGCGCCCAGCCCGCCGTCTTGTTGAGCTGCACGTTCAGTCCCTGCTGGCGATAGAAGCCCAGCGGGTCGGCCATGATCAGCGGCGTGGCGCAGGTGATGGCGATGAAGCCGACCTTCAGGTCCTTCTTCTCGGGCGCTTTCTTCTCCTGCGCCATGGCCTGCAGGCTGGCCAGCGGCAGCACGCTGGCGATGGCCGCCATCGCGCCGCGCCGCCCGGCCGCGCGCAGGAAGGCGCGGCGCAGCGGCTCCTGCGGGAACAGCGCCTTCACCAGGCTGGCCTCGATGAAGCTGCGGCCCAGCTGTTCGGGGTCGGTGGCCGCGCCCTCGGGGTGCTGGCCCGGCGCGTGATCCTGCCCGCAGGCGCAGCGCAGCAGCAGCGGTCGCTCAGCGTCGTAGGGATCGTAGGGGGCGCGGTTCTGGGTCATGGCAGGGCTCCGGCGTTGGGGGCAAGACTCAGCGGGGTTTGGCCGTCTGCATGGCTGTGGTGCACGGCGCGGTGCATGCCCTGCCCCGGCACTGCTTCGGTGCGCCAGCCCTGGACGGGCACGGCAACACGCTGCAGCAAGCAGCGGTGGCGCCCGCGTGCGCTGCCCCGAGGCTGCAGCGAGACATCACTTGGCAAGGAGCGGGACGCAGCGGCAAACATGACCGCTGCGAGCGCAAGCGGCGTGCCAGGTTGCAGCTGTTATGCGCGCGGCGAGGCAGTGGCGCTGTGGCCACAGCCAACAGCGCCTGTGTCGACCCGTGCGCTGGCGGCCCCCGCCCTCAGGCGGCCGGGAGCATCAGCACTGCCGGTCGGCCGCCGGCAGAGGGCTTGCGGGATGGAGGGGCTCAGGCGCCGCCGCAATGCCCGCAGCAGCTGCCGCCGGCCGGGGCCGGCTCGACCTTTTGCACGCACACGCGCCACAGTTCGGGCCCGCGGCTTTCATAGACCCAGCTGAACTGGCCCGGTGCCAGGTCCTGGAACTGCAGGCGCAGCGGCTGGGGGTCGTGGTCGTTGACGATCACCAGGCTCTCCTGCGGGGCCAGGGCCTTGAAGGCGGCAAGCAAGGTGGCATGGCGCATGTTCGGAGCAAGGGTGCGCACGTCGATGGTGTGGCCGGTGGCGGTGATGGTCATGGTTTGGCGGGCTCGTGGTTAAAAAAGCATTTTATATGCCTTTTTTGCTGGAGCACAGGACCGCGGCTTGACTGACCAACTGGCTTGAGCGAGGGGAGATGCCCGATGGCCGGCGCCCGATGCCGGGCTCAGCCTCGCCGCCGCTGCCGCACCGCCTGCGCCAGCGCGGCCAGTACCGGCTCGGTCTGGGCCCAGCTGATGCAGGCGTCGGTGATGGACACACCGGGGCGCAGCGGCTGGCCGGGCACCTGGTCCTGGCGCCCTTCCTCGAGGTGGCTCTCGATCATCACGCCCATGATGCGGCGCTCGCCCGCGGCGATGCGCAGCGCGATGTCGGCCGCCACCTCGATCTGGCGGCGGTGCTGCTTGGCGCTGTTGGCGTGCGACAGGTCGATCATCAACTGCTCGCGCAGCCCCGCGGCGCGCAGCGCGGCGCAGGCCGCGTCCACATCCGCCGCGGCATAGTTGGGCTGGCGCCCGCCGCGCAGGATGATGTGGCAGTCGGCGTTGCCGCGGGTCTCGAAGATGGCCGCCTGGCCCATCTTGGTCATGCCCATGAAGGCGTGCGGCGCGGCCGCGGCGACCACGGCGTCGACCGCCACCTTGACGCTGCCGTCGGTGCCGTTCTTGAAGCCCACCGGGCAGCTCAGGCCCGAGGCCAGCTGGCGGTGACTCTGGCTTTCGGTGGTACGCGCGCCGATCGCGCCCCAGGCCACCAGGTCGCTGATGAACTGCGGGCTCAGCAGGTCCAGGAACTCGGTGCCGACCGGCAGGCCGCGCTCGACGATCTGCAGCAGCAGCGCGCGTGCGCGCTCCAGTCCCTGGTTGATGGCGAAGCTGCCGTCCAGCTGCGGGTCATTGATGTAGCCCTTCCAGCCCACCGTGGTGCGCGGCTTCTCGAAGTACACGCGCATCACCAGCAGCAGCGCGTCGGCCAGCGGCCCGGCCGCACCGGCCAGGCGCTCGGCGTAGTCCAGCGCCTGGCCGTGGTCGTGGATGGAGCAGGGGCCGACGACCACCAGCAGGCGGTCGTCCTCGCCGCGCAGCACGCGCGCGATGGCTGCACGGCTGCGCTCCACCAGCGCCAGCGTGGCATCCGATCCGGGCAGCTTCTCCATCAGCAGTGCCGGGGTGATGAGCGGGCGCACGGCGTCGATGCGGGTGTCGTCGATGCGCGTGGTGTCGCGCGTGCCGCGGCGGCTGCCGACCTCGCGGTCGTGGTGGGGGTCGTCAAGAATGTTCATCCCGGTGATTGTCCCGCGCCTCGGCACAAGCCCGCAGCCGCCCTTTGACTTGCCGCAAGGCCCTCCGGCCGCGCCGGTCCAGCATACTCATGGGAAACCCTGGGGACCCTAGAACGTGAGCAAAACCATCAAGGTAGCAGACGCGGTTGCGCGCATCCCCGACGGGGCGGTGCTGATGATCGGCGGCTTCATGGGCGTGGGCTCGGCCCACCGCCTGATCGACGAACTGGTGCGCCAGGGCAAGAAGGACCTGACGGTCATCGCCAACGACACCGCCAAACCCGGCGTGGGCATCGGCAAGCTGGTCAGCGCGCGCGCGCTGCGGCGCGTCATCGTCAGCCACATCGGCACCAACCCCGAGACCCAGGCGCAGATGATCGCCGGTGAACTGGAGGTCGAACTGGTACCGCAGGGCACGCTGGCCGAGCGCATCCGCGCCGCCGGCTTCGGCCTGGGCGCGGTGGTCACGCCCACCGGCGTGGGCACGGTGGTGGCCGAAGGCAAGCGCACGCTCGAGATCGACGGCCGCACCTTCCTGGTAGAGCTGCCGCTGCACGCCGACTATGCGCTGGTCAACGCGCGCCAGTCCGACCACATCGGCAACCTGGCCTACGCGCTGACGGCGCGCAACTTCAACCCCCTCATCGCCATGGCCGCCGAAGTGGTGATGGCCGAGGCCCAGGAAATCGTGCCGGTCGGGGTGATCCCGCCCGACGCCGTGATGACGCCTTCGGTGGTGGTCACCTACATCATCGCCAAGGAGTCGGTCCATGGATGACAAGCTGCTCATTGCCGGGCGCGTGGCGCGCGAGCTGCGCCCCGGCACGCTGGTCAACCTGGGCATCGGCCTGCCCACGCTGGTGGCCGGCCTGGTGGCGCGCGACGCGCACATCTTCTTCCAGAGCGAGAACGGCATCATCGGCATGCAGTCGGTGCCCGAGCATGGGCTCGAGGACGACGACCTCACCGATGCCGGCGGCCGGCCCATCAGCGCCCTGCCCGGCGCGGCCACCTTCGACAGCGCCATGTCCTTCGGCCTGATCCGTGGCGGCCACCTCGACGTCACCGTGCTGGGCGGCCTGCAGGTCGACCGCATCGGCCGCCTGGCCAACTGGATGGTGCCGGGCAAGATGGTGCCCGGCATGGGCGGCGCCATGGACCTGGTGACCGGTGCCCGCCGCGTGATCGTGGCCATGACGCACACCGCCAAGGGCGAGCACAAGATCGTCGATGAACTGAGCCTGCCGCTCACGTCCACGCGCTGCGTGGACCTCATCGTCACCGAGCTGGCTGTGCTCAAGCCCACGCCGGTAGGCATGGTGCTGCAGGAGCTGGCGCCCGATGTCACGGTCGAGCAGGTGCAGGCCGCCACCGGCACCAAGCTGATCGTGCCCGTGCAGGTGCCCACCATGCTGGGCTGCTGAAGCCCCTACCGACGCCCCTTCCCTGCACCCGCTTCGCCCAGCGCGCGGGTGCTAAGCTGACCCGCCTTGCCCTGGCGCCCAGAAGACGGAGACTGACATGCCCGGATTGCTTCCCGACGTCGACCCCGACGGCCTGCTCGAATATTCGGTGGTCTTCACCGACCGCGCGCTCAACCACATGTCGCGCAAGTTCCAGGGCGTGATGCGCGACATCTCGGGCGTGCTCAAGGAGGTCTACCGCGCGCATGCCGTGGCCATCGTGCCGGGCAGCGGCAGCTTCGGCATGGAAGCCGTGGCGCGCCAGTTCGCCGGTGGCAAGAAGACCCTGGTCATCCGCAACGGCTGGTTCAGCTACCGCTGGACGCAGATCTTCGAGATGGGCGGCATCCCGGCGCAGCAGGCAGTGCTGAAGGCGCGGCCGGTCGGCCCGGGCCGTCAGATGGCCTATGCGCCGCCACCGCTGGCCGAAGTGCTGGAAGCCATCCGCACCCAACGTCCCGACCTGGTGTTCGCGCCCCACGTCGAAACCGCCGCCGGCCTGCTGCTGCCCGACGACTACCTGCGCGCCGTGGCCGAGGCGGTGCACGCCGTGGGCGGTCTGTTCGTGCTGGACTGCGTTGCCAGCGGCGCGGTGTGGGTGGACATGCAGGCCACCGGCGTGGACCTGCTGGTGAGCGCGCCGCAGAAGGGCTGGAGCGGCTCGCCCTGCTGCGCCTTCGTGATGTTCAGCGAACGCGCGCACGCGGCCATCGCCACCACCACCAGCAGCAGCTTCTCGGCCGACCTGAAGAAGTGGCTGCAGATCATGCAGACCTATGAAGGCGGCGGCCACGCCTACCACGCCACCCTGCCCACCGACGCGCTCACACGCACCCGCGACGCCATGTTCGAGACGCGCGCGCAAGGCTTCGATCAACTGTGCGCCGCGCAATGGGAGCTGGGCCGCAAGGTGCGTGCAGTGCTGGCCCGCCACGGCCTGCGCAGCGTGGCGGCCGAAGGCTTCCAGGCGCCGGGCGTGGTGGTCAGCTACACCGACGACGCCGGCCTGCACACCGGCAAGGCCTTCCTGGGCGAGGGCCTTCAAACCGCTGCCGGCGTGCCGCTGCAGTGCGACGAAGCGGCCGATTTCAAGACCTTCCGCATCGGCCTGTTCGGCCTGGACAAGCTGCAGCACGTGGATCGCAGCGTGGCCCACCTCGACGCCGCGCTGACGCGCATCCTGGGCGACGCCCAGCGCGCCGCGGCCTGAGCCCGGCGGGCCGGGCGCCGCGGCTCCGGCCGCGGCCTCAGATGATGTTCAGCTCGCGCAGCAGCCGGCCTTCCAGCAGGCGCTGTGGCGCCAGGGCATCCAGCGGCGGCGCGTCACTTGTCCCGCCCACCACCAGCGCCGCCAGCGCCGCGCCCACGGCCGGCGCCTGCTGCATGCCGTGGCCCGAGAAGCCGCAGGCCGTGTAGGCGTTGCGCCAGCCCGGCAGTGCGCCGGCCAGGCCGTTGTGGTCGAAGGCGTTCATCTCGTAGTACCCGGCCCAGGCCGAACGCAGGCGCAGCGCTTCGAAGCCCGGCACGCGCGCGGCCAGCGTGGGCCAGAGCACCTCTTCGAACTGCGCGTGGTCGATGGCCTCCAGCGGCGGCTCGTCGGGATCGCCCGGCCAGGGTTGGCGCGGCGGCGCGCCGCACAGGTAGCGCGTGCCGCCGTCGGGCCTGAACCACAGGCCCGAGGGGTCGATGACCAGCGGGCACTGCGGCAGCCGGGCCGGCGAGTCGAAGACGAATACGTCGCGCTTCTTCGGGCTGACCGGCAGCGCCAGGCCCAGGGCCGCGGCCAGTGGCGCGCTCCAGGCGCCGGCGCACAGCACCAGCGCGTCGGCGTCGAAGCGGCGGCCGTCGCTTGCCAACGCGGCACGAACCCGATCCCCCGCACGGTCGAAGCCGGTCACGTCGGCCTGCACGAAAGCCGCGCCGCAGGCCCTGGCCTTGCGCCGAAGGGCCTGGTGCAGCGCCGGCCCGTCGAACCAGCCTTCGCCGCGCAAGCCCAGCGAACCCAGCGCAAGGCCCTGCACGTCCAGCCAGGGGAATCGCGCCTGCAACGCCGCAGGTTCGAGCAATGCGATCTCGGCCCCGGCGGCGGTCTGCACGGCCTGCTGCGCGCGCAGCGTGGCCGCACCGGCCGGCGTGGCCAGGTACAGGTAGCCGGCTTCGACCAGACCGACCTCTGGCCGCTCATCACCTAGCGCCAGCTCTTCGCCCACGCGCTGCAGGAAGCCCAGGCTCCATTGCGACAGCGCGATGTTGGCCGGCTGCGAGAACTGCTGGCGTATCGAGCTGGCCGAAAGCGCGCTGCTGGCCCGCGCAAAGCCCAGGTCGCGCTCGAGCACGGTGACCGCCACGCCGTGGTCGCGCGCCAGAAAGCAGGCGGTGGCCGCGCCCATCACGCCGCCACCCACGATGACTACACTGCCGCGCATGCTTCGAGTGTATTCAGCCGCCGAGGTGCACGCCGCCCTGCCCTGGCCGGCGCTGGCGGACGCGCTGCACGCGGCTTTCGTGGCCGGCGCCGAGGTGCCGCTGCGCCACGCCCACGCGCTGTCAGCGCGCGACACCCTGCTGCTGATGCCGGCCTGGAACGCGCGCGTCGTGCTGCTCAAGCTGGTCACCGTGATGCCCGAGGCCGCGGCCACGGTGCAGGCCACGGTGCTGGTGCTGGACCGCGCCAGCGGGGAACCCCTGGCACTGCTGGACGGCGAGGCGCTGACGCTGCGGCGCACGGCAGCGGCCTCGGCGCTCGCGGCGCGCCACCTGGCGCGGGCCGACGCGCAGCGGCTGCTCATCGTCGGCAGCGGTCGGCTGGCAGGCTGGATGGCGCGCGCCCACGCGGCGCTGCGGCCGGGGCTTGCACACATCGCCGTCTGGAGCCGGCGCCCCGAGGCCGCGCAGGCGTTGGCGCGCGAACTGGCCGACGAAGGCCTGCCGGTCGAGCACACCATCGACCTTCAGGCCGCGGTGCGCGCCGCGCACATCGTCTGCTGCGCCACCACCTCGACCACGCCGCTGGTGCGGGGTGACTGGCTGGTGCCGGGCATGCACCTGGATCTGGTGGGCGGCTTCCGCCGCGACATGCGCGAGGCCGACGACGCCGCCGTGCAGCGCGCGCGCGTGGTGGTGGACAGCTATGCGGGCGCGCTGGCCGAAGCCGGCGACCTGAAGCAGCCGCTGGCCAGCGGCGCCATCGCGCGCAGCCACATCCTGGCCGAACTGGCCGAGTTGCTGCGCGAAGGCCGCGGCGGCCGCCTGCACGCGGGCGAGATCACGCTGTTCAAGTCGGTGGGCACGGCGCTGGAAGATCTGGCCGCGGCGCAGCTGGTGCTGGGCCTGGCCTGAATGTGACAGGCGCGGGGCTGCAGCCCCAGCCGCCGCGCTCAGCCGCGCTTGGCCTGCAGGACGCGTTGTTCTTCGGCGGGCTTGGCGCGCTTGGCCAGCGTGCTGTGGGCGCCGTGGGACGCCGACACCGGCGGCGGCTGCACCTGGCTACCGACCGCGAACAGCCCGTAGGCAACGACCATGGTCAGGGCAAGCAGGCTGTAGTTCACGGGGGTTCCTCGGCAACTTGGATGGGGGCCTCGACCTGCCCTGGGCGTTGCGTCGCCGGACATGGCCAGGACGCGTCTGTCGCGACAGAGCGGCACCCAGGCCGCTGGATACCGAGCTCCAGCCGCGAGTGAACGTAACTTTGCGTTACGACACCGCGCGGGCGCAGCCCAATCCGACCCGGTGATTGACGGCGCGCAAGCGCCAGGCCTCAGCGCAGCCGATGAATGGTCCGGCAGACGCGGCCCCGACGATCCAGTTCGACCGCTCGGGCACCACGCACTTCGGCCGCTACGTCATCAACCGCAGCTTCATCGCACCGGGGCTGATCGGCGCGGGCTCTTCCTGCGTCGCCGGCTGGCTTCTGGCCATGGCCCGGCGCCGCGTGGCGCCGGCCTGCGAGCCGGGGTATCGTGGCGGGCGACCATTTCCCCCGCGAGCCTGCGGGGGCCTATCCACCCGCAAGGCAGACCGCCATGACGAGCACAGCACCCGGCACACCCGCCCTCCCCCCAGCCGCGACGCAGACGGTGCTGGTCGTGGGCGCCGGCATCATGGGCGGCGGCATCGCACAGGTGGCGGCGCAGGCCGGCCACCCGGTGCTGTTGCTGGACAGCCGCCCCGGCGCCGCGGCGCAGGCGCTGGACAAGCTGGCCGGCACGCTGGACGGCCTGGTGGCCAAGAGCCGCCTGGGGGCCGAAGAGGCGCGGGCCACGCTGGCGCGCATCCGGCCTGTCGCCAGCGCGGCCGAGGCCGCCGCGGCCGCGCTGGTGGTCGAGGCCATCGTCGAGAACCTTCAGGCCAAGCGCGAACTGCTGCGCGACCTGGAGGCCGTGGTCGGCGACGACTGCCTGCTGGCCACCAACACCTCGTCGATCAGCGTCACCGCATTGGCCGCCGGCCTGCGCCGGCCCGGGCGCGTGGTCGGCATGCACTTCTTCAACCCGGTGCCGCAGATGAAGCTGGTCGAGGTGGTCTCGGGCCTGCACACCGAGCCGGCCGCGGCGCAGGCGGTATTCGCGCTGGCCCAGGCCTGGGGCAAACAGCCGGTACACGCGCGCAGCACGCCCGGCTTCATCGTCAACCGCATCGCCCGGCCCTACTACGCCGAGACGCTGGCGCTGCTGCTGGAGCAGGCGGCCCCGCCGCAGGTGATAGACGCCTGCCTGCGCGGGGCCGGCTTTCGCATGGGCCCGTGCGAGCTGATGGACCTGATCGGCCACGACACCAACCTGGCCGTGACCTGCGCGGTGTTTGATGCCAACTACCAGGACAAGCGCTACCAGCCCAGCCTGCTGCAGCGCGAGATGGTCGACGGTGGCCTGCTGGGCCGCAAGACCGGGCGCGGCTTCTACCGCTACCCCGAGGGCGCGCCGCCGCTGCCGCAGCCGGCGCAGGAAGCGCCGACGCACCTGCTCGAAGTCACCGTGCACGGCAACTGCGAAGTGGCGGCCTGGCTGGAGCAGCGCGCGCTGCAACTGCTGGCGCCGCACGGCCGGCATCCGGCACGCCTGTACGCCAGCGGCTGGACCGGGCTGGAGGTGGGCCGTGCCCGCCTGGTGCTCACCGACGGGCGCACGGCGCAGGAGCGCGCGCAGGCCATGGAGCTTGACGACATCGCCGTCTTCGACCGCATGGGCGCTGTGCCCTGTGCGCCCGGCACGGCGCTGGCCTACGCGCTGGCGCCTGGCGCGCACGCCGCCTGGCAACACCAGGCGCCGGCCTGGCTGGCGGCGCTGGGCCTGGCGCCGCAGTGCGTGGCCGACAGTCCCGGGCTGATCGTCGCGCGCACCGTGGCCATGCTGGTCAACGAGGCCGCCGACGCCGTGCTGCAGGGCGTATGCACGCCGCAAGCTGCCGACGCGGCGGTGAAGCTGGGCCTCAACTACCCGGCTGGCCCCTTCGAGTGGCTGGCGCACTGGGGCCTGGGCGAGGTGACGGCCGTGCTGCGCGCACTGGACGAGCACTACCGCGGCGAGCGCTACCGCACCAGCCCCTGGCTGCGGCGCCAGCCAGCCGCGCGGGCGGGCGGCCGGGCCTGACGCGCCGCTGCGGGAGCGTTTCCGCCAGGGCGCTAGGGCGCGCTGGCCGGCCGGGTTGCTGCCGTGGCGGCCATGGCAGCCTCGGCCCGGCGGCGCTCTTCCTGGGCACGCTGGCGCCATTCGCGCCGCGATTCGTTGGCCAGGTCGACGCGCGCCCGCAATTGGAAGATGTATTCGCGCAGCTTGGCAAAGTTGGACAGCATGATGTTCCAGTTGCGCTGATCGAAGCCGAACAGCACGTTGCTGTCGCGGATCACCGGGCGCTCGCCGCAGCGGGCCCAGTAGGCGTCGTCGCGCTCCTTGTCGGGCACGCGCTCGCACTCGGCCGTGCTCTTGGGCTCCAGGCGCGACATGTCGCGTGGCACCTCGTATTCCCAGGGCAGCAGCACCGGCTCTATGGGCATCTGGATGTCGGGCAGTTCGGGGTAGGTGGTGGTCTGAACCACGCGCACAGTGGTCACCGGCTCGGGCGCGGTGAGGCGCGCCGACGCGCAGCCGCCCAACAGCAACGCCAGCAGCAGCACGCGCAACGCCGGGCTAGCGCGGCGCACGGCTGGCTCCTTCCGGCGTCGGCGCTGGCGCCGTATCGGTCCGCGCCGCCGGCCTGGGCGTGTTCGACACCCATTCACCACTGCGGCACTGGCCGTCGGCCTGAAAGAAGTTCTCGAGTTCGCACTTGGCCGAGCGGTTGACGGCGCGCACCACGCGCTCGGCCCCGCGCGAATGCGCCAGGCGGTCGATCTGCTCGACCCGGTCGCGGTCATTCAGGCGGCGCTCCAGTTCGCGCTGGCGGCGTACGGATTCGTTGTCGGTGGCGCGCAGCATGCTGGCCTCTTGCCGCGCCTTGGCCGCCTCTTCGATCTTGCGCCGCAAGTCCTGCTCGAGCGTGGCGTTGGAGTTCTGCACGCGCTCGAGATCGGTGCGCAGGCCGGAGACCCGGGCGCTCAGGTCCAGGATCATCTGGTCCCGTTCCTGGATAAGGCGGTCCTTCTCGGCCAGGAAGGATGTGAACTTCACTGCGGCCCCGGCGAGCGCCAACACCAAGGCCCCCATCAGTCCCCACTTGAGCCAGAGCATTCGAGGCCTCCCCTGCGTTCAGGACGCACCATTCGAATCTAGTCGCGCTTGCAGTCCTGCACGAGCCCGTACTCGAACACGGCCTGCGGCAGCAGAGGCGCACCGCGTCGGCGATGTGGTAGATCGGCGTCCATTACCAGCGCAGCTTGCCGTTGATCAGTGGCACCAGGTCGATCTCCCCCAGGGGCTGGAGAAGGCTAGGCGAGCGCGCACAGCCTGTACACCCCTATCTCCGCGATGGAGCAGGGGCACCGGCGCGGTTTCAGGTGTGCAGTTCGCGCAGGGCGATGGGGCCAGGCCTGTCGGCGCTGCGCGCCTGGGGCTCGGCCACGGCGCGCGCCGAGCGTGCGCCCAGTTCGGGCTGCATCTGCACGCTGCCTTCTAGCGGCGCGGCGTCGCCGAGCGCGGCGTAGGCCGCGGCCAGGGCGTCGGCGTCGCTGTTGAACTCGATCTCGGGCTGCACCACGGGCGCGGTATCGAGCACCGCCGCGGTACGGAAGGCGTCGCCCTCGGCCTGCGGGTCATGGTGCTCGCGGTCGAGCACGGCCACCGCCATCTTGGAGCGCAGGTTGGCCAGCCCCACGGGCGACCAGTTGGTTACCAGGCCTTCGAGCTGCTCGAGCGCACGCTGCAGCACGTCCAGCGGCAGCTTGTGCAGGGCGCGCAGGCCCTTCTTGCCCAGGGCCTGTTCGACAAACACCAGGTGACGCAGGGTCTGCCGACTCTCGGGCAGTTCGTCCAGCAGTTCGCGCAACTGCTGCACGATGAGGGCCAGCTCTTCGCGCTGCTTCTGGTCGCTCAGTTCGGCGCGGCTGTGCTTGGGCGGGCGGGTGCAGGAACCCACCACCTCTTCGAGCACGATGTGCATGCCCGCCTGGTCACGGCGCACGGCGACATCACGCTTGAAGAAGATGGACGCAGCCTGACGCAGGGGGTCGAAGATTCGCAACAGAGCGCTCATGGTGGGTTGGGGCAGCCGGTCATGGCCCGATCTTCCGGACCTTGCTCGGAATATCGTCCGGGCCCGTGACCCTTTGAAGTCCGGATTGTTTCCAAAGGCGACAGGACGCCTCGGACCCACCCGTGCCGGAACTCAGGCCATGCAGGTGCGGTTCTTGCCCGTGCGCTTGGCCTCATACAGGGCCTCGTCGGCGCGCTCCAGCGTGGTCTCCAGCGCCTCGCCCATCTGCCAGGCGGTGACGCCCGCGGAAAATGTCACAAAGACCTCGCGTCCGTCGTACATGAACAACGCCTCGCTCAGGCTGCGCTGCAACCGCGTCAGCGTCTGCTGGGCCTCGGCCACGGGGGTGGCCGGCAGCAGCACGACGAATTCCTCACCGCCGAAGCGGGCCAGATGGTCCACCGGCCGCAGGCGCTCACGCACCGCCTTGGCCAGGGTCTTGAGCGCCTGGTCGCCCGCGGTGTGGCCCAGGCTGTCGTTCAGGCGCTTGAAGTTGTCGATGTCGATCAGCGCCACCGACAGTTCGGCTCCCACCGTGCGCAGGGCGCGCGCGCTTTCGGCCTCGAAGGACTGCATCAGGCCGCGCCGGTTGGCGACCTGCGTCAGTGCATCGGTGGACACCTCATCGGACAGGCGCAGCAGTTCGGACTCGAGCTCGCGCACGCGCGCTTCCAGTTCACCGGCGCGGCCGCGGTCGGCCTGCAGGCGCTCTTGCGATTGCGTCACCGCCTGGTGCACGGCGCGGCTGTCGGCGATCATGGCCTTGACCACGCCGGCCAGGCTTTCCAGCGAGTCGGCGGCCTCGATGGCCTGGGCGTGCTGCTCGGTGGCCAGGGTGAAGCGGCCGGTGTGCTCGCCCAGTTCGCCCACCTCGAGCAGCATGTCGTGGATCAGCTGCTTGAGCGCGTCGCGCGCCGCCAGGCGTTCGCTGCGCACGCGCTGCTGCAGGCCACGCGTTTCAGCCAGCAGGGCGCTGGCGGCGCGCACGCCGCGCACGCTCAGGTCGTCGGCCAGCCGGGCCTGCAGGTTGAGGCACTGGCCCCGGGCCCAGCTCTCGTCTTCGGACAGCTCGCTCAGGCCGGCGCCCAGCTCGCGGCACAGCGCGCCGAGTTCCTCGACCAAGTGGTGGCGGTGGGCGAACAGGCGGCGTGCACGGCCGCACAGGGCGTCCAGCTCGACCAGGCGCGCCGGGGTGATGCCCTCGGCCGCCAGCGCATCGGCCAGCAGCGCCAGCGCACGCGCCAGTTCACTGGCGCGCGGCTCCTCGGCCGGCAGGCCGGCGCGCACGGTCTGCTCCAGACTGGCCACCACCGGCGTCCAGGCACCGGGGCCCGAGGGCGCCGCGGCAGCGGCTTCCAGGGGCGGGTCATCGGCGCCGGTCTGGGCCGGGTCGGAAGGCTGGTCGGCCTCCCAGGCCGACAGCAGCGACTGCATGCGCTGCAGCAGGCGCTGGGCGTCGCTGCGGCTGCTGTCGAGCACGCGGCGCAGGCTTTCCTTGCGCCGCGCCGCGGTCCACTGGCGCCCGCCGCGGTCGAGGTTGCGTGCCAGCCGCTCGAGCAGCGCACTCCAGGCCGCGCCCTGGGCCTTGGCCTCGCTCTGCGGCGGCGGCTGCCCGGATTCGTCGGCGTAGGCGCGGGCGTAGTTCTCGGGCGTGGGCTCCTGCTTCAACTGCGCCAGCCGGCGCAGCGCACCTTTGGCGATGGTGGCAGGCGCGACGCCGCTGCGGGGCGGTTCCACTGCGCGCTAGTGGAAAGGCCTGCGGCCGGCGGCGCGCAGCAGATCTTCAGAGTACTCGTTGTCGCCGCCCTGCCCCATCCAGGGCGCGGCGCGCGGCAGCACGGTCTGTTCCAGCCAGGCCTGCAACTCGTCGGGCGGCAGCGCCTTGTTGAACAGAAAGCCCTGCATGTAGCGGCAGTCGGCCTTGCGCAGCTCATCCTGCTGGCGCAGGTTCTCCACGCCTTCGGCGACCACGCGCATGCCCAGCGAGCGGCCCAGTGCGATGATGGCCTGCACCACCGCCAGGTTCTGCGCCGAGGTGCCGATGTCCTTGACGAAGCCCTTGTCGATCTTCAGCTCGGAGATGGGCAACTGCGTCAGGTAGGCCAGCGATGAATAGCCGGTACCGAAGTCGTCGATGGCGATCTCGATGCCGATCTGGTACAGGCGGTGCAGCGTGGGGATCACCACCTCGAGGTTGTTCATCAGGTGGTTCTCGATGATCTCGAGCTGGATGGCGCTGGTCGGCACCTCGTAGGCGGCGCAGTACTGGTGGATGTTGTCGACCAGGTCGCTGCGCTCGAACATGCGCGTGGGCAGGTTGACGGCGATGGCGTCCTCGAAGCCGAAGGCCAGCTTCCACAGCCGCGCCTGCTTGGCGGCCTGGCGCAGCAGCCACAGCGACATCGGCACGATCAGGCCGGTTTCCTCGGCCAGCGGGATGAACTGCCCCGGCGGCACCAGCTCGTTGCCGCGCTGCCAGCGCATCAGCGCCTCGACCCCCACCATGCGCGATGTGCGCACGTCGATCTTGGGCTGGTAGTGCAGCACCAGCTCGTCGCGCTCCATGGCCTTGTGCAGTGCGGTCTCCATCTCGAGGTTGTCGCGCGCCGGCCCGGACAGCAGGTCGGGGCTGTAGATGATGGCCGCGTCCTTGCCCTGACGCTTGGCCGCGTACATGGCGGCGTCGGCGTTGCGCAGCAGGTCGACGACCGATGAACCGTGCTGCGGGAACAACGCCATGCCCACACTGGCCGTGACGAAGCATTCGCGCCCGCCGACGAAGATGGGCTCGCGCAGCGCCTCGAGGATGCGCAGCGCCACGCGGTCGGTATCGGTCGTGTCGGAGACCTCGGGCAGCAGGGCCACGAACTCGTCGCCTCCCAGCCGGCCCACGGCCTCGAGCGCCCGGTGCGCGCGCACGCCCGCGGCCTCGATCGTGCCGTCGACCACCTGGTCGCTGTGGCGCACGCAGGCGCGCAGGCGCCGGCCGACCTCGATCAGCAGCTCGTCGCCGGCCGAGTGGCCCAGGCGGTCGTTGATGAGCTTGAAGCGGTCGAGGTCGATCAGCAGGATGGCAAAAGGGTGCTGCAGGCGGCGCGCGTGCTCGAGCGCGCGCTCGGCGCGCCACAGCAGCTGGCGCCGGTTGGGCAGGCCGGTGAGCGCGTCGAAGTTGGCCAGTTCGCGGATCTTGTCCTCGGCCTGGCGCCGGTCGGTCACGTCCTGCACGATGCCGGCGTAGCCGGTGTTGTGCCCCTTTTCGCTGAAGTCGGGTTCGGCCTCGACGTGCACGATGCGCAGGCGCATGTCCTGCAACACCACCGGCACGTCGATGGTCAGCACATTGCCCTGCCGCAGCGCACGGTGCATCTCCTTGGACAGCGTGCGCCGGCCGTCCAGCGGCACCATGCGCAGCAGCATGCGCAGGCCGATTTGTTCGGTCGGCCCGAAGCCGAAGACGCGCAGTGCCTCGGGCGACAGCAGCACGCCGCCCCCCCGCGCGCGGCGCCAGTCGAAGCTGCCCATGCGCGCCAGGTCCTGCGCGCGCGCCAGCTTGGCGCGGTTGCGCTCGAGTTCGATGCGCGTGCGCGACGAGCGCAGCAGGTACTGCAGGCGCCCGGCCAGCAGGCTCCACTGGGTGGCCTTGACGAAGAAGTCGGTGGCGCCCACCTGGTAGGCACGGGCGATGGAGGCGTCGTCGTCCAGCCCGGTGAGCATCAGCACCGGCACGTTCTCGAAGCCTGAGCGATTGCGCAGCTCCTGGCAGGTCTCGAACCCGTCCAGGCCCGGCATCATGGCGTCGAGCACCACGATGTCGGGGGTCCAGTGGCGCAGCAGTTCCAGCGCCTTCTCGCCGCCGTCGACCTCGACCACGCCGAATCCGCGCTCGCGCAGGGCCAGCGCGGTGAGCATCAGATTGACCGTGTCGTCGTCGACCAGCAGGATCTCGGGCTGGGCCGGCAGGCTGTCGGCGCTGGGGAAGACGGAGGACGTCATCGCCGCGCTCAGGCTTTCAGCAGTTCGGCCACCGAGCACAGGGTATCCCGGCCCTCGCGCAGCAGCCGTTCGACGTCGTCCTGCAGCCGGGCGTCGTCGCCCGCGCGCAGGCGCAGTTCGATGTCTGCGCAGGCCGCCGCCATCCGCAATGCACCCACACTGGCCGAAGAGGACTTGAGCGTGTGCGCCACGCTGGCCACCGTGGCGGCCTGGTCGCGGCCGGCTTCGAGCTGTGCCAGCAGGCGCCGCAGCGAGCTGTCGTAGGTTGTCAGCACCCGCACCACGACGCCTTGCTGCCCGCTGGGGTCGAGCTCGCGCAAGCGCGCAATGGCCGCTGCATCCAGCGCCGTGGGCGCCTGAGCAGCGGGAGCGGGATGCGGATCGGTACCCATGTCAGTGCCGCCTGGACGTTACACAAGGAATGGCGCAATTGGCGCCGGGCGGCGTGCAAAACGAACGTGGCGGTTTCATTTCAGACCCGGTACGAGCCGTTTCATGGCGGGCAACGGCCCCATGTTAAGCGCGCTTAATGCCTTATGCCGATCGGAAACCACGTCGCTCATGATCAAGGACAAGATGCTCTCCCGGGGGCACAGCCCACAGCGCGACGCCGGACGGTCGCAGGGCAACCGAACGCCGATGACGATGCTCGGAGTTTCGGCCCCTGAGGCGGGAACTTGAGGCGGACCGGAGGCGCACGCTCCGTACAATCCTGGGCATGCAAGCTTCGCACCCAGGCGGAGAAGACCGCAGGGGCCGCGGCGGCAGCGCGCCGGCCCTGGGCGCGCCGGTCACCCTGATGCTGCCCGCACTGGGCGGCTGCAGCGCCACGCTCGGCGATGGCGGCGCTTGGCTGTTTGCCTCGCTCGCCCTGTTGCTGGCCAGTGGCGGCGCCTATGCCCTGGGCAGCCTGCGCGGACGCCAACGCGGCGCCGCGGCCCTGCACGCCGTGCGCGCCGAACTGCAGCAGCAACGCCAGCTCGAAGCCGGCTGGGTCTGGCACACCGACGCACGCCACCAGTTGACGGCCTGGCACGGCCCGGGATCATCGACGGTGCAGGACAGCGCCTGCCTGTTCAACACCGCCGGCAGCCTGCTGCAGGCGCGCCTGGTGCACCAGCAGGCCTTCGAGGGGCAGCGTGTGGCGGCAGCCGCTCCGCTGGAAGGCAGCACCGGCTGGCGCCTGAGCGGGGTTCCCGGCTTCGACGACCAGGGGCGCTTCACCGGCTTCAGTGGCAGCGCCCACCCCACCGACCGCGACGACGCCCTGCACGCCGCCGCCGCGGCCCTGGGCCCGGCACTGGCGGCCAGCGCCGCCACCGCGGTGGTGGCCCAGGACAGCGGCCAGGGCTGGCGCGTGCTGCAGGCCAGCGAACGTGCGCTCGAACGCTGGCCCGCGCTGCGCGCCGGGGCTGCCCTCGATGAACTGCTGGCCGAGCTGCCGCCACCACTGCGCGAAGCCCTGGCGCAACCGCCGGCGCCCACGCCGCTGATGCTGCAGGGCTGGCAGCTGCTGGGCTTCGGGCCGCTGGCCGACGGCAGCCGCGGCCTGGTGCTGGCACGACCGGCGCAGGCCGGCGGCGCCAGCGACGCGCAAGAGACCGAGAACTTCGGCTTCACCGTCTCGCACGACCTGCGCGCACCCATCCGCGTGGTCGAAGGCTTCACCCGCATCGTCAAGGAGGACTACGGCCGCCTGCTCGACCGCGTCGGCAACGACCACCTCGACCGCGTGCTGGGCGCGGCCACGCGCATGAACCTGATGATCGACGCGCTGATGACGCTGGCGCGGCTGTCGTCGCAGCCGCTGGCGCGCCAGCCGGTCAACCTGTCCCAGCTGGCCGGCTACGTGGTCGACGACCTCAGGCGCTCCGCCCCCGAGCGCGAAGCCGACATCGAGATCGAGCCCGGCCTGAGCGCCGTGGGCGACCCCACGCTGCTGCGCCTGGTGCTGGAGAACCTGCTGGGCAACGCCTGGAAGTACAGCGCGCGCTGCGCCCGCACGCAGATCACGCTGCAGCGCCAGACCCAGGGCGCGCGCACCGTGTTCGTGGTGCGCGACAACGGCGCGGGCTTCGACATGCGTTCGGCCGACCGCCTGTTCGGGCTGTTCCAGCGCCTGCACAGCGCCAGCGAGTTCGCGGGCCACGGTGTCGGCCTGGCTTCAGTGCGGCGCATCGTGCGCCGCCACGGTGGCGAACTGTGGGCCGAGGCCGAACCCGGCCGCGGCGCGAGCTTCTTCTTCACGCTGCCGGGTTGAGCATCCCGGCGGGGGTTCAGGCGCTGCGCGCCAGTTCCTCGACCGCGGCCAGCAGCCGTTCGGCCTGGGCCGGCAGGCTCATCTTCTGTTCGTCGGCCAGGCGCTGCAGGCGGCGCCGCGCCTCGGCACGCACCAGCGAATGGCGGTGCATGAGCACGCCCACTGCCAGGGCCACGGCATCCAGCGGGGCAGCGGCGGCCGGCGCGCCCGACGAGGCAGGCGCCGCGGCCACGGGGCGGCCGCTGCCCAGGCGCGCAAAGGCGGCCTCGACGGCAGGCACGATCTGGCCCACGTCCAGCGGCTTGACCAGGTAGGCCAGCGCGCCCAGTTCACGCACCTTGGCGATGGTGGCTTCGTCGGAGAAAGCCGACAGGAACATGAACGGGATGCGGTAGGCATCGCGCAGCGTCTCGGCCACGTCGAAGCCGCTCTTGCCTTCCATGCGGATGTCCAGCAGCGCCAGTTGCGGCCGGTGCTCGCGCGCCAGCAGGATGGCGTCGTCGCCGTTGTCGGCGTCGATGACCTCGTAGCCGGCCTGCGCCAGGCCGTGCGTGACCGTGGCGAGCACCAGCCGGTCGTCGTCGACGACCAGGATGCGGCCCTTGCTGGCGGCGGTGGCGCTCATGCAACAGATTGTCGCTGATCGGCCACGGCCTCGATGCGCACGCTGGGCGGCCGCAGCTCGATGGTGGCGACCACGTCGTCGCCGCGCTGCTGCAGCGCCAGCATGGCGCTGCGGCGCGGCAGCAGCGCCCGCACCAGGCCCAGGCCGGAGACACCCCCGCGCATGCGCGAGAGGTCGAAATCCGGCGGCAGCCGGCCCTGGGCGGCAATGTCGATGCACACGCCCTCGCCCTGCGCGCGCAGCCGGCAGCGCACGCCACCGCCCACGCCGTGCTTGATGGCGTTGGTGAAAAGCTCGTTGACGGTCAGCGCCACCGGGATGGATTCGGCCTCGGGCAGCAGGTGCGGCACCTCGCCCTCGCATTCCACCGAGATCGGCCGGCCGAAGGTACGCTGCACCGACTGCGCGATGGCGCGCAGCAGCCCGGCCACCGCCAGCGGCCCGCTGGCGCCGACCTGCAGCCCGTAGACCTGGGCGATGGCCTGCACCTGGCCCACGGCTTCGGACAGCACCTCGGCCACCTCGGGGTGGCGCACGGCGTTCTGCTGCAGCAGGCCGGCCACGCCCTGCAGGTTGTTCTTGATGCGGTGGTGCACCTCGCGCACCAGCACCTCGCGCTGGGCGATGGCCGCCTGCAGCCGGGCGCGCTCGGCGGCGCGCTGTTCGGTCACGTCGCTGGCCACCAGCAGCAGCTGCGTGGCCGCGGCCTTGCCTTCGTGCAGCGCGGTGATGCGGCAGTCCCACACGCGCGGCGTGCCGGGCGCGGCGCCGTCGGCATCGCGCCATTCGTGCTGGCGCACCGGGCTGCCGGCGTCGCCCGCAGCCGCGTCGGTGAGCCAGGTGCGCAGCTGCGCCGCCTGCTCGGGGGCGCAGCAGTCCTCGGGCAGCGCGCCCAGCACGCCGCTGGCGCTGTGGCGGAAGAACGAGGTCGCGGTCTGGTTGACCTGCTGCACGCGCAGTGTCTGGGCGTCGAACAGCGCGATGGCCAGCGGCGCGGTCTCGATCACGCGCTGCAGCGAGGCCTGGGCCTGGGCGATGCTCACCTCGGCCTGGCGCCGGCGTTCGATGTCCAGCAACGCAAAGGTCAGCTCGCGCCCGCCCTGCGCCGGGTGGCGCGGCGCGCCGGTGGTCTGGCTGGTGAGCACGGCGTTGCCCACCACCCAGAACAGGCGGCCGTCGCGGCCGCGCAGCCGGCATTCGAAGGTCTCGGCCTGGCCTTCCTTCAGACGATCGAGCCAGTCGCTGCGGCGCAACGGATGCTCGGGCTCGGGCGTGGCGACGATGCTGATGGGCTCGCCCACGAAATCGGCCAGCTCGCCGGCGAACATGCGCCGCGCCGAGCGGTTCATCCACTCGATGCCGCGCTCGGACACGGTGACGATGCCCACCAGTACCGAGTTGAGGATGGCGCGCGTGCGTTCGGCCTGACGCGCCAGCGCCTCGCGCGCGCGGCGGCGTTCGTCGATGTCGACGAAGGAGCAGATCACGCCGGCCTCGGGGTCCTGCGCGTTGACCGGGCGCACCGCCACCTGCACCCACACGCCGCGGCCGTCGCGCTGGCGCAGCAGGCGCTCGCCGCTGAAGCGGCCATGGTCGCGCAGCGCTTGCACGATGCGCGCCTCGAAGGCCACGCACTCGCGCGCGTTCTCGTACAGCTCGGCCGCGTCCAGGTTGTTGAGCTCGGTGGGCGTCCAGCCGGTGAGCGTGGCCATGGCCTGGTTGGCGCGCTCGATGCGCGCGCCGCGCTGGTAGACGATGCCCACCTCGGACAGGCTGAACATCAGCTCGCGGTCGCGCAGCAGCTGTTCCAGTTCGGCCTGCTGGGTCTTGAGCCGGGTGATGTCGGTGAGCACCGCCACCGCCTCGACCTGCGCCGCCTCGGGCTCGGCGCGGCGCACCGACAGCGAATACCACTGCAGCGGGCCGCCGCCGCGCGCCAGCGGCAGCTCGGCCTCGAAGGGCCGGCCCTGGGACAGGGCCTGGGACACCTCCTGCAGGGTTTGCGTGGGACCCATGCTGCGGCCGAAAATCTCTTCGAGCGAGGCGCCGGCCGCGGCGCCGGGCTCGAAGTCGAGCATGCGCTCGAAGCGTCGGTTGCAGCGCACCAGCACCGGTCCGCGCAGGTAGGCGATGCCGGCGGTGGAGCTGTCGAGAATGGTGGTCAGCTCGCGCAGCAGCTGCTCGCTGCGCCGGCGCGAGCTTTCCTGGTCGGTGATGTCCAGCGTGATCACCGAAGTGGTGCTGCGCCCGCCGGCCAGCGCCGCCGGCTCCACGCGCGTGAGGAGCCAGCGCGAGCCCAGTTCAGGGTGGCGCACGGCGTAGCGCACCTCGGCGCGCTCGCCCAGGCGCAGGGCGCGCTGCAGGCGGTCGAACTCGGACACCGATTCGGCCTCGACCAGTTCGCGGCCGATGCCCAGCAGCGCGCCGCCGCTGGACGGACGCGCCGGCATGGCGGTGTCGCGGCCGCGCTCGGCGCTGGGCGGCGCCAGCCAGCCGCGCGCCGGGTCGTAGGTGGCCACGCCGACGCTGGCGGTGTCCATCAACATGCCCATCTCGAGCTGCGCCAGGTCGCGCTCGTCCTCGGCGCTGCGGTCCTGCACCACGGCCATGATGCGGCGCTCACCGCCTTCAGACAGGTGGCAGGCCAGACGTGCCCAGAGGCGCCGGCGTCGGCCCTCGGACAAGGGCAGCAGCACCAGGCGCTCCAGCGGCCGCGCTCCGGGCGCCAGCAGCGGCGAGGGCGCGCCGTCGTCCCAGGCCAGCAGCGCCTGCAGTTCTGCATCGGCCTCGGACAAGACCTCGGGCACACGCTCCACCAGGGCCTCGAAGGCGGCGTTGGAGCGCACGATGAGGCCGGTCTGGTCGTACACCAGCATGCCGCTGCCGCTGACCTCGAACCACTGCGCCAGTTCGTCCTCGGCGCGCTTGACCTGCCGGCGCGCCTCCTGTTCGGCGCTGTCGTCCCGCAGCAGCGACAGCCACTGGCGCCGGCCGCGCTCGTCCTGCAGCGCGTAGACGTTGAAGCTGATCCAGTGCTGCGCGCCGGCCGCGTCCACCAGGCGGCGGCGGATGAGCAGCGGCGCCGCGCCCGGGGCCAGCGTGCGCGTGAGCTGCTGGCGCTGCAGGCGGTTGCCCTCGCGGTCCTCGGGCGGCTGCAGGTCGATCAGGTCGCGGCCGAGCAAGCGCTCGCGCGGCCAGCCGGCGAGCGCGACAAAGGCTTCGTTCACGTCCAGCAGCCTGAAGCGGGCGTCCTGCAAGGTGGCCGGGACGGTGCTCGACCACAGCACGCGGTACAGCGCCGCCGTGTCGCCCTGCTCGAGACTCATCCGTCGAGCTGCCGCGCCGAGCTCAGCGCCACCAGCAGGGCCCGGTTGACCTCGGCCAGGCCCAGCATGAGCTGGTCGCACTGCTCGCGGATGTCGACTACCGATTCCTGCTCGATCGCGCGCAGCAGTTCCAGGTAAGGCGCGTAGGGACCGCCCTGGTCGCACAGGGCCTGCTGCACGCGCTCGGGCACGGGCAGGTTCTGCATCAGGCTGGCGAAGGGCTGCTGCAGCAGCCGGTCGAGCAGCGAGAACACGCCGCAGATGAACATCTCGCCGCGCATCTCGGGGTCGCCCTGGCCGCGGCCCAGTTCCTCGAGCAGCAGACCGCGGCGCACCGCGGCGTGGATCAGCGGCTGCGCCATGCCGGCCTTGGAAGACGAAGCCAGCAGCAGCGCCAGCCAGCGCTTGAGCCGCGTCCGGCCCAGCAGCATCAGCGCGTGGCCGAAGGAATTGACCTCGACCGACAGCCCGAAGGCCGGGGAGTTGAGGTAGCGCATCAGGCGGAAGGCCACCGTCGGGTCGCGCCGCAGCAGGGCTTCGAGCTTGGCCACCGGCTCCTCGCGCTCGACGCCGTTGATCAGGTCCAGCACCACGCTCACGTCCGAGGCCACGGCGCTGCGCGCGCCGGCCGCCGGCAGCGGGTCATCGTAGGGCCAGCCCAGCACGGCCACGGCGCCGCGCTGGAAGGCGCGCTCGATGTCGACCGTGCTGCGCGTGCCGGCCTGCACCGTGGACACGCTGCGCACGCCGGGCGCCGGTGCGACTTCGGTGCGGCGCTCGTCGCCGACATCGACGATGGAGTGCGAGAAGCACACCAGCACGTCGGGCGCCAGCGGCTTGAGCGGGCGACCCTTGATGAGCAGCACGCTGCCGGCTTCGCGCAGGCGCTTGATGGCGTCGGCGTGAAGAGGATCTCCGGCCATGAAGGCCGGAATCTCGAGCATCAGGTGCGGCGGCGGCGTGGCGTCCATCACCGCGTGCAGCAGTGCCTCGCCGGCGATGTTGAGCGAGACCGGCGAATTCTTGTGCGTGGGCGGCAGGGCCGCGGCCTGCGTCGCCACCGGGCGCGGGTCCAGCGGCCGCAGCACCAGCTTCATGGGCTCGTTGGCGGCGTCGTCCGGCCAGACCGACAGCAGCGCCTGCAACAGCGCGTCGGGGTCGGGCGCGGCGTCGGGGCGCTCGGGGAAGATGGTCAGGCGCGTGGCGACCACCGAACGCTGGCGATCGATCATCGGGCTGTAACCCAGGGCCACCTGGCCCAGGACGGGATGCTCTGACATGCTGGCGGGCCTGTGGAGACAGGCACCCGCAGGCGCCTGTGCTTAGCGAACGTAGTCGAACAGCGACATGCGCTGGACGATGGAATAGGTCTTCAGGGCGGCATCGTAGCCGCTCTGGCGGCTCTGGAAGTCCGAGATCGCCTGCAGCATGTCCAGATCCTCGGCCTCCGAGCGCTGGCGCTCGGCGTCGAGCTTGCCCTGACTCAGGCGCTGGCCGATGCCGTCCATGCGGTTGAGCGCCTCGCCGGCGCGCGCGCGCCAGGCGCCCAGGTTCTGCTCCACCGCGTCGATGCCGGTGATGCCGGCGCTCACGGTCTGCGCCACCTGCGCGCTGCTGCGGCCCGTGGTCAGCAGCTCAGTGATGGTCTGGTCCAGCGTGTCGAAGACCGAGACCGTGCCGCCCGGATTGGCGGGATCGGGCGCCTGCAGCCAGGCGGCGCGGCCGTCGATGGACAGCGGCGAGGCCTCGCCCAAGGCCGCCTGTGCCTGGCCGGCGCCGCCGCTGTAGACCACGCCGCCGGGCGCATCCACCAGCGGCGGGCTGTCGGCACCCTGGCCGCCGAACAGGTAGCGGCCGGCGCCGTCGCCGCGGTTGGCCACCGCCAGCAGGTCGTTGCGCACGCCGCGCAGCGCCTCGGCCAGGGTCTTGCGCTCGGCATCGCTGTAGCCACCGTTGCCGGCGCCGATGACCAGCTCGCGCGCCTGCTGCAGCAGGTCGCCGGCGTCGCCCAGCGCGCTTTCGGACATCAGCATGGCGTTGCGGCTGGCACCCAGGGCGCGCTGTGCGGCGTCCATGCGCTGTGCCGAAGCCAACGCACGCTCGGCCGCCGCGGCCGCGGCAGGGTCGTCGCTGGGCTTGAGCACACGCTTGCCGCCGGTCAGCTGCTGCTGCGCCTCGCTCAACGCCTGCTGGCGCCGCTGCAGGTTGCTGACCGAGGACTCGAAGGCGTTGGCGGAGGTGATGCGCATGTGGGCTGCCGGTCAGGGATCAGGTACGAGTGGCCTCGAGCAACTGGTCGAACAGCAACTGCGCCATCGACAGGATCTTGGCCGCGGCCTGGTAGCTCTGCTGGTACTGGATCAGCAGCGCCGCCTCTTCGTCGAGGTTGACGCCGGCCACGCTGCTGCGCGAGGCTTCGGATTGCGAAGACACGGATTCGGAGATCTCGGCCGCGGATTGCGCACTCTGCACACGCGCGCCGATCTCGGCGGTGATCTGGGCCCACAGCTCGCCCGCCGTACGGCCGCCGGCCACGGGCTGGTCGCGCAGGTTCAGCAGCGCCAGCGCGTTGCCGTTGTTGGTGGCCAGGCCCGAGGCCGACGTGGGTGCGACGCTGACGACATCGCCGCTGCGCGGCACGCCGCTGAGCTGCAGCGAGAAGCCATTGAAGTCCTGCGGCGGCGGCGGCAGCGCCTGGCCGGCGGTCCAGCGTGCCGAACCGCTGGCGACCGCTGCGCCGGCGCTGTCCAGCACCTGCCAGTCGTAGTCGCCGCTGTCGCTGGTAAAGCTGAGCAGCGTGGTGCCGCCCGGGACGGGCAGCGGCGTGCTCGTCACCTGCAGCGCCGCCACCGCCACGGTGCCGATGTTGCCGGCCGCGGTGGTGGCGATCAGCGGCGAGGCGGCGGCCACGTCGCGCGGATCGGTCAGCAGCCGTTGCATGCCGTGCACCGCCCGCGCCACCGGCTGCAGCAGGAAGGTGTCGCCGGCCTGCGGCGGCGGCACGCCGAAGTCGATGCGCACGCCGTCGACGACGTCGCCGCTGGAGACGTCCACGCGCAGGCCGTCGTACAGGCGCGTCAGGCTCCAGCCGGTGGCGCTGGCGGCGTTCTCGCTCAGTTCGTAGTCGCTGGCCTGCAGCGCCGCCGCGTCGACGATGCTCAGGCCCACCGAACCGATGAACAGGCCCGATGCGTCGCGCGCATTGGTGTTGTTGGCCAGGGCCAGCGGTGCGCCCAGGGCGAACATCGGCGAGCCGCTCACCTGGCCCAGCGGCGGCTGCAGGCTCAGGCCGCGTTGCTGCTGCGCGTTGATCGCTGCGGCCACGCCCGTGGCCAGCCGCCCGATGGTGTTGCGCGCATCCACCAGATCGTGGTTCTGGAAGCGCAGCAGCCCGGCGATGCTGCCGCCGCCCAGGCTGTCGGGGTCCAGCGCCCGCGACGACGCGCCTTCGATCAGGCCCACGGTCTTGCGCTCTGGATCGTTGGGGTCCTTCAACACCGTCAACTGGCCGGCCTGGGTACCCAGCACCAGGCGCTGGCCACCGGCGACGAAGACCGACAGGGTGCCGTCGCTGGCCTCGACCGTGCTGACCTTGATGTGCGTGGACAGACGCGACACCAGGCGGTCGCGCTCGTCGAGCAGGTCGTTGGCCGGCTGGCCCAGGCCGCGCGACGCGGCGATCTGCTGGTTGGACGTGGCGATGCTGCGCGTCAGGCTGTTGACTTCGGCCACGGCGCTCTGCAGCAACGAGCTCACCGAGCCCTGCGCCTGGTCGAAGGCCGCGCCGGCTTCGCCGAAGCGCGTCGCCAGGTCGGCTGCGCGCGACAGCACCACCTGGCGCGCAGCCATGTCGTTGGGCTGGCTGGACAGGTCGGACAAGGCCCCCATCAGCACCGAGGTGGCGTTGCCCAGTCCGCTTTCGCCAGGCTTGAAGACGGTCTCGATCTGGCTGAGCATCTGCAGCCGCGCCGAGTCCATGGCCGACAGCGACTTCGACGCCGCAGCCTCGCGCGTGAGCAGGGCATCGTGGGCGCGGCTGATGGTGCTGATGTCGACACCGCGGCCCATGAAGAAGCCGTCGATGAACTGGCCTGGGGCGGTGGCCATCTGCACGCTCTGGCGCGAGTAGCCCGCGACGTTGGCGTTGGCCACGTTCTGGCCGGTGGCCTGCAGGCCGGCGTAGTTGGCCGCCATGGCCTTCAGGCCGAGCGAGAGGAGCGTGGAGCTGCCCATCGCGCTAGGCCAGTGAGCGCTGCAGGCGCAGCGTGGTGTTGATGACGCGCGTCAGCTTGTCGGCGTAGGCCGGATCGGTGGCGTAGCCGGCGCGCTGCAGGCCCTGCGCAAACACCGCGGCCTTGCCGGCCACGCTGGTGGGTGCGGTCGGGCTCTCGCCGCTGACGCCCTTGACCACGGCCTGGTAGCGCGGGCTGTCCTTCATCAGCCGGGCGTAGTCGGCAAACGACTCGGCGTAGCTGCCGTAGGCGCGGAACTTGGCCACCACCTTCTGCGCGCGGCCGTTGATGTATTCGGTGGTCGTGACCTCGGCCACCGGGCCCTTCCAGTGGCTGCCGGCCTTGATGCCGAACAGGTTGTAGGACGGGCTGCCGTCGGCGTGGCGGATCTCCTTGCGGCCCCAGCCGGTCTCGTGCGCCGCCTGCGCCACCATGAAGGTGGCCGGGATGCCGGTGGCGCCTTCGGCTGCGCGCGCCGCGCTGCTGTGCTGCTGCACGAAGCCGGCCGCACCGGTCTGCGGCACGCGCGTGGTCTGCGGCTGCACCGCCAAGGGCGCGGGCGTGTTGTTGGCCGAGCCGGTGGCCGGTATCGGGCCCGGCGCCAGGCCCATCTGGCGCTCGAGCTGCTTGAGGATGGCCTCGGACAGGCCGCCCGGCCGGCCGCTCATCTGGCCGGCAAACTGCGTGTCCAGCATCTCGGTGCCCACCTGGCTGGTGGGCCCGTCGAGCAGGCCGCTGGGCAGCGTGGAAGCGCGCATGCTCTTCATCAGCTCGTTCATGAACAGCGATTCGAACTGCTTGGCAGCCTCGCGCGCCGCGGCCTTGGGGTCGCTGGCAGACTGGCTCTTGAGCGCGGCCAGCGAGCGCGTGTCGATGGCCAGGCCGGCGGACGGGCCCAACAGCGGCCCGGAGCGTGGCGCCAGGGGATTCGTCATATGACCTCGATCTCGGCGTGCAGCGCACCGGCGCTCTTCATCGCCTGCAGGATGGCCAGCAGGTCCATGGGCGTGGCGCCGAGCGCGTTGAGCGCCTTCACCACGTCGGTCAGGCGCACCCCGGCCGGCATGCTGATCAGCGCCCCGCCCTGCTGCGAGATGGCGATGTCCGAGCGCTCGGCCTGCACCGTCTCGCCCTGGCCCAGCGCGTTGGGCTGGCTGACCACCGGGGTGGTGCTGATGGTCACCGACAGGCTGCCGTGGGCCACGGCGCAGGCACCCAGGGTGACGGCGTCGTTCATCACCACCGAGCCGGTGCGCGCGTTCAGCACCACGCGCGCCGCCGGCTGCGCCAGCTCGAGCGTGAGGTTCTCGATGTCGGCCAGGAAGCCCACGCGTGCGTCGCTGGCGGCCGGCACGCGCACGCGCACCGTGCGCCCGTCCACGGCCGCGGCCGTGCCCGCGCCCTTGGCCCGGTTGATGACACCGGCCACGGCGCGCGCCGTCGCGTAGTCGCTGGCGTTCAGGCCCAGCACCAGGCTGTCGCCTTCGAGCAGCGGCGTGGGCACGCTGCGCTCGACGCTGGCGCCTTCGGGGATGCGGCCGGCCGAGAGGTGGTTGATCTGCACCTTGGAGCCGCCGGCCGCGGCACCGGCGCCGCCGACGATGAGGTTGCCCTGGGCCAGCGCGTAGACCTGGCCGTCGGCGCCCTTCAGCGGCGTGGCGATGAGCGTGCCGCCGCGCAGGCTCTTGGCGTTGCCCACCGAGGACACGTTGACATCGATGGTCTGCCCCGGCTGCGCGAAGGGCGGCAATTGCGCCGTGATCATCACCGCAGCCACGTTGCGCGGCTGCATGGTCACGCCCGGCGGCAGCGTCACGCCCATCTGCTGCAGCATGGCGTTCAGGCTTTGCGTGGTGAAGGGCGTCTGCGTGCTCTGGTCGCCGGTGCCGTCCAGGCCCACGACCAGGCCGTAGCCCACCAGCTGGTTGCTGCGCACGCCCTGCACCGCCGCCACTTCCTTGATGCGCACCGCGGCCTGGGCCGGCACCGGCCACCACAGCGCGGTGCTGGCCACGGCCAGGCCAGCCGCGATGACCCAGCGCATCAGCTTGTCGGTGTCCGGGGGCATGGCGGGCCTCACACCGGCGACAGGCTGAGGAACACGCGCGACAACCAGCCCACGGCCTGGGCCTCGGCCTGCTGGCCGCGGCCGCGGTGCTCGAGCCGCACGTTGGCAATCTGCGCACTGGGCACGCTGTTGCCCGACTGGATGGCGCGCGGGTCGACCTGGCCCGAGAAGCGCAGGACGTCCACGTTCTCGTTCACGCCGATCTGCTTTTCGCCCACGATGAGCAGGTGGCCGTTGGGCAGCACGCCGCGCACCAGCACGGTGATGGTGCCGCTGAAGTCGTTGCTGCTCTCGGTGGCGCCCTTGCCTTCAAAGCTGTTGGCCGAGGTCGCGCCGACGTTGGCGCGCGCGAACTTCGAGGGGTTCATGCCGGGCAGTGCGCTCACCCCGGCCTCCAGGCCGCCGGACTTGTCCACCGAACTGGTGGACTTCTGGCTGGCGCTGACCTTCTCGACGATCTGCACCAGCAGCGTGTCGCCGACGTGGCGCGCGCGGTGGTCCTCGAACAGCGGGCGGTAGCTGGCGGCGCGGTAGATCGAACCGTTGGCCGGCTGCGCCGCAGCTGGCGTCTGGGGCAGGGTCGGCGGCTCGTAGTGGGCCACCTGCACGCGCGGCCAGATCAGGCCGCAGCCGGCCAGCAGCAGCGCCGGCAAGGGCATCAGCAGCGTCTTCAGCAGGCGGGGCAGCAGGCACATGACGGGCCTCCTGAGCGTGTTCACAGCTGCCCCAGACGCTGCAGCATCTGGTCCGACGACTGGATGGCCTTGGAGTTGAGCTCGTAGGCACGCTGCGTGGCGATCATCGACACCAGTTCCTCCACCACGTTGACGTTGCTGCCCTCGACGAAGCCCTGCTGCAGCGATCCCAGGCCGCCCGTGCCCGGCGCGCCGGCGTTGGGCGTGCCCGAGGCCGCGGTCTCGGCATACAGGTTGCCGCCGCGCGGGTCCAGCCCGGCCGGGTTGATGAACGAGGCCAGCTGCAGCGTGCCCAGCGTCTGCGATGCCGCCTGGCCGCTGAAGGCCGCGCTGATCGTGCCGTTCTCGGCGATGGTCACCGACAGTGCGCCGGCCGGCACGGTGATGCCGGGCAGCACGGCGTTGCCGGCGTTGGTGACCAGCGCGCCGGCAGCGTCCACCTGGAAGGCGCCATCGCGCGTGTAGGCGGTGGTGCCGTCGGGCATCTGCACCTGGAAGAAGCCCTGGCCCTTGATGGCCACGTCGAAGCTGTTGTTGGTCTGCTGCAGCGAGCCCTGGTTGAAGTTGCGCGTGGACGACGCGACCTTCACGCCCAGGCCCACCTGCAGGCCGGTGGGCAGCTGGCTCTGCTCCGAGGTGGCCGAACCCGCGGGGCGCAGGTTCTGGTACATCAGGTCCTCGAAATTGACGCCGGCGCGCTTGAAGCCGTTGGTGCCGACGTTGGCCAGGTTGTTGGAGATGGCGTCGAGCTTGGCCTGCTGGCCTTCCATCCCGGTCTTGGCGATCCACAGAGAGCGGAGCATGGCGGCGGTTCCTTGGGTCTGGCGTTGCGACGGTCACCCGGTGTGAACCGGGCATCCCATCTTCTGCCGGACTGAAGGGCTGCTAGCGCCGGATAAGAGGCCGCGCGGGCCCCCATCTTCGAGGCGTGGCCGCCGCGCCCGTGTCGGGCGCAGCCCTGGCCCGCCTACTGCGCCGACAACAGCTTGGCCGCGCCCTGGTCGCGCTGCTCGGCGCCCTGCAGCATCTTGAGCTGCTGCTCGAACTGGCGCGCCGCGGCGATCATGGCGATCATGGTTTCGACCGGGCTCACGTTCGAGCCCTCGAGCGCGCCGCTGTGCAGCCGCGCCGTGGGCGCGGGCGGCATGTCGGCGCCGTCGGCGGCGCGGAACAGGCCGTCGGTGCCGCGTTGCAGCGGCGCCTCGGGCTCCACCAGCTTCAGCCTGCCGGCCTGCTGCGGGCGCGCACCGCCCACGGTGGTGCTGATGCTGCCGTCGGTGGCGATCTCCACCACGGCGTCGGCCGGCAGCGTGATGGGGCCGCCGTCGCCCAGCACCGGCAAGCCCGAGCCGGTGACCAGCTGGCCTTCGGCATTGACCTGCAGCGCACCGGCGCGGGTGTAGGCCTCGGTGCCGTCCAGGCCCTGCACCGCCAGCCAGGCGTTGCCCTGCATCGCCACATCCAGCGCGCGGCCGGTGCTCTGCATCGGACCGGCGCGCATGTCGGCGCCCACCGTCGATTCGAGTGCATAGACGCGCGTGCTGGCGCCGTCGCCGCGCACCGGCACGGCGCGGAAGGCCTGCATCTCGGCGCGAAAGCCCGTGGTCGAGGCATTGGCCAGGTTGTTGGCCAGCGTGTCCTGGCGTTGCAGCGTGGCCTTGGCGCCGGACATCGACAGGTAGATCAAGCGGTCCATGGCGGCGTCCGGTCAGTGCTGCGTGGCGGCGGGTTCAGCGCATGTTGATCAGGGTCTGCAGCACCTGATCCTGCGTCTTGACGGTCTGCGCGTTGGCCTGGTAGGTGCGCTGCGCGATCATCATGTTCACCAGCTCGGAGGTCAGGTCGACGTTGGACTCTTCCACCGCGCTGGTCTGCAGGCTGCCCAGGTTGCCGCTGCCCGGCACGCCCAGCACCGGGTCGCCCGAATCGACGGTGCGCATCCACTCGTTGCCACCCAGTGGCTGCAGGCCGTTGCGGTTGGAGAAGGTGGCCAGTTCGATCTGGCCGATGGAGCGGCTGCGGCCGTTGGTGTAGTTGGCGCGCACCAGGCCCGAGCCCTCGACCACGATGCCGGTCAGCGCGCCGGCGGTGAAGCCGTCCTGCTCGAGCTTGGTCACGCCGAAGGGCGCGGCGAACTGGCTGAAGGCGGTGAGATCGATCTCGAGCCCGGCGATGGGCAGCGTGCCCACGCCGTTGACCACCAGGCCGGCGGGGATGTCCTGGATGGTGACGCTGGTCGGCGTGACCGGCACGCTGCCGGTGCCGCTGAACGTCAGGTCCTCGATCGGCCCGGTGCCGACCTGCTGGCCGTTGGCCGTGGCGTAGACGTTCCAGGCATCGACGTCGCGCTTCTGGAAGTACAGCGTGAGCACGATGTCCTTGCCGTTCTCGTCCACCGCGTTGATCGAGGTGGCGCTGTTGTAGGTGCTGGCGTCGGTAATGTCGATGCCGGGTGTCGCCGGCGCCGTGACCGGCGCGCGCGAATCCAGGTTGCCCTCGATCTCCACCCGCGTCGAGGCCTTGGGTTCGATCGAGCCGTTGCTCAGCTGCAGCTCGCGCGCCTGGCCGGTGAGCACCACGCCGGCGGCGTCGGCCGCGTAGCCCATCAGCTTGTGGCCCTGGTTGTTGACGATGAAACCCGAGCGGTCGAGCTTGAACTGGCCGTTGCGCGAGTACAGCACGGCGCTGTCCTGGGTCTTCATCTGGAAGAAGCCGTTGCCGCTGATGGCCACGTCCAGCGGGTTGCTGGTGGAGGTGATGCTGCCCTGGCTGAAGATCTGCGCCACCGCGGCCACGGCCACGCCCACGCCGGCCTGCTTGCCCAAGCCGCCGTCGACGGCGGTGGAGTACATGTCGGCGAACTCCACGCGCGAGGTCTTGGCGCCGATGGTGCCGGCGTTGGCGATGTTGTTGCCGATGACGTCGAGGTTGCGGCTGGTGGCGTTGAGGCCGGAAATCGCTTGCTGGAAGCTCATGGTGGGTTCCTGTGCTGGACGAGAGGTGTCAGTTGAAGGTCTTGATGTCGCTGTAGGCCACGCTGCCGGCGTACTGTGTCTGCAGCAGCAGGCCGTCGCCGCTGATGTCGACGGCCACGACGCTGTCGCGCATCAGCGTGGTCGGCCGGACTTCCTTGCCGTCGACCATGGCGGTGACGCGGAAGCGGTAGTCCTC
>JALHPY010000026.1:0-1764 GCA_022842305.1 Rubrivivax sp. | reverse complement strand
GTCTGCAGCAGCAGGCCGTCGCCGCTGATGTCGACGGCCACGACGCTGTCGCGCATCAGCGTGGTCGGCCGGACTTCCTTGCCGTCGACCATGGCGGTGACGCGGAAGCGGTAGTCCTCGTTGGCGCTGGCGGCATCGGCCGGCCAGCTGAAGCCGTGGCGGCCGGCGGTCTCGGCGCCCAGTTGCAGCGTGTCGACCACGCGGCCGGCGCCGTTGAGGATCTCGACCTTCACGCTGTCGGCGGCGCTGGCCAGCTCGAAGCCGCCCACGGCCACGCCGTCGGCCACGTCCAGCCGGTTGCCCTGCAGCGTGACGCCGCGGCCCACCAGCGACGCGCCCTGCAGCGCCTGCATCTTGACGAACTGATCGTTCAGGCCCGAGACCGAGCCGTTGAGCTTCTCGATGCCGCTGACCGTGCTGATCTGCGCCATCTGGCTGGTGACCTGCGCGTTGTCCATCGGGTTGAGCGGGTCCTGGTTCTGCATCTGCGTGACCAGCAGCTTGAGAAAGCGGTCGGCACCGTCGGCGGCGGTCTTGAGCGCGCTGGCCGCGGCCGTGTTGGCTGCCGCGCTGGCATTGCCGCTGTTGGCTGCGTTGATGGCAGTGAAGGGATCGACGGTGCTCATGGCAGGCTTTCGTGGGCGGTGCGGGCGGTACAGGCGGCGGGGCGAGGCCGCATCAGACCTGGCCGATCTGCAGCGTCTTGAGCAGCAGGGTGCGGGCGGTGTTCATCACCTCGATGTTGTTCTGGTAGGAACGCGAGGCCGAGATCATGTTGACCATCTCCTCCACCGGGTTGACGTTGCTGTAGGTGACGTAGCCCTCGCCGTCGGCGCTGGGGTGCTTGGGGTCGTGCACGCGCCGGCCCGGGCTCTGGTCTTCGGCCAGCGTGGACACGCGCACGCCGGCGGCGCTGTCGCGCTGGCCGGGCGGGCCCATCAGCGCGGTCTGGAACACCACCTGGCGCGCGCGGTAGGCACTGCCGTCGGGCCCGGCCACGGTGTCGGCGTTGGCCAGATTGGAGGCCACCACGTTGAGGCGCTGGCTCTGCGCGCTGATGGCGCTGCCGGCGACGTCGAAGATGCTGAACATGCTCATGCTGATGCTCCTGCGCTAGCCCTGGCTGAAGCTCTTCATCGCCTCGAGCGTGGTGCGCACCGAGCCGTTGATGAACTGAACCGTGGCCTGGTAGCGCACCGCGTTGTCGCTGAAGGCGGCGCGTTCGCGGTCCATGTCCACGCTGTTGCTGTCCAGGTTGGTCTGGCTGGGCACGGCGTAGCGCAGCTCGGGCGCCATGCGCCCGCCGGGGGTAAGGATGTCGCGCCCTATGCCCCCGCCGACCCCGCTGGTGCCGGTGGCGGCGCGCAAGGCGCTGGCGAAGTCGAAGTCGCGCGCCTTGAAGCCAGGGGTGTCGGCATTGGCGATGTTGCCGGCGATCAGGCGCTGCCGCTCGGCGCGCAGCACCAGGGCCTGGCTGTGGAAGTCCAATGCTGCGGTGAGGCGGTTGATCATGGCGGCACTCCGGTCGAGGCGGCGGGCACGGGTAGTCAGGGTTCGAATTCTGGACACCGGGGGGGCGAACATGAGTCCGAATAGCCATCCAATGGCGCGCCAATTCGTTGCCATGGGGTGGCCGGCCCCCCCTACAGTCCGGGCTGTGTTGATTCGTCTCGCACCGTTCCTGCTCGCCTGCTGCGCCGCTGCGCCGCCGGCGGCTGCGCAGTTGCCGCCGGCGGCCGCGGCGCGTGCGCTGGACCTGGCCGC
>JALHPY010000025.1 GCA_022842305.1 Rubrivivax sp. | reverse complement strand
GCGCGCTACAAGCTGCACCGCGACGCCATGCGCGCCGCGCTGGAGCAGCACATGCCCGCCGGCTGCCGCTGGAACGTGCCCAGTGGCGGCATGTTCTTCTGGGTGGAGCTGCCGCCGCAGCTGGACGCCACCGCACTGCTGCCGCGCGCGGTGGAGGCCGGCATGGCCTTCGTGCCGGGCGCGCCCTTCTTCGCCGCCGGCGGCCACGCCAACACGCTGCGCCTGAGCTTCGTCACGGTCGCGCCGCAGCTCATCACGCAAGGCGTGGTGGCGCTGGCCGGGGTGCTGAAAGAGGCGCTGGCCGCGTGAAGCGCCGTTTCCACCAGCTCGACGTCTTCAGCGCGCAGCCGCTGCTGGGCAACCCGCTGGCGGTGGTGCACGCGGCGCAGGGGCTGAGCGACGAAACCATGGCGGCCTTTGCGCGTTGGACCAATCTGTCGGAGACCACCTTCCTG
Source organism: Rubrivivax sp. (assembly GCA_022842305.1). Lineage (GTDB taxonomy): Bacteria > Pseudomonadota > Gammaproteobacteria > Burkholderiales > Burkholderiaceae_C > Rubrivivax. Next base: position 40,488 of record JALHPY010000025.1, on the reverse strand, counting down.
CTGCCGCCCAGCGATGCCGCGGCTGCCCATGCCGACTACTGCGTGCGCATCTTCACCCCCGGCGGCGAGCTGCCCTTTGCCGGCCATCCCACGCTGGGCAGCTGCCACGCCTGGCTGGCGGCCGGCGGCGTGCCGCGCGCTGCGGGCGTGGTGGTGCAGGAATGCGGCGTGGGCCTGGTGCGCATCCGTCGCGACGGGGCCCGCCTGGCCTTTGCGGCCCCGCCGCTGCGCCGCACCGGCCCGCTGGACGACGTGCTGCTGCAGCGCCTGTTGCGCGGCCTGGGCCTGGCGGCCGACGACGTGTTGCGCCACCAGTGGGTGGACAACGGCCCGGGCTGGTGCGCGCTGATGCTGCGCTCGGCCGCGCAGGTGCTGGCCTTGCGGCCCGACGCGGCGCTGCTGGGCGACGTGAAGCTGGGGCTGGTCGGCGCGCACCCGGCCGGCGGCGACTGCGCCTTCGAGGTGCGGGCCTTGTTCCATCAACCCGGCGGCCTGGTCGAAGACCCGGTCACCGGCAGCCTGAACGCCAGCCTGGCGCAATGGCTGATCGCCGCCGGGCTGGCACCGCCGCGCTACGTGGCGGCGCAGGGCGCTGTGCTGGGGCGTGCGGGACGGGTGCACGTGCAAGCCGCGGATGGCGACATCTGGATCGGCGGCGATGTGGCGGTGTGCATTGCCGGAGAGGTGGACCTGTGACGCCCGCCGCCCGCGTCGACCACCTGGTGGTGGGCGCAGCCAGCCTGGCCCAGGGTGCGGCCTGGTGCGAGGCCACGCTCGGCGTCGCGCCCGGCCCGGGCGGCCGGCATGCGCTGATGGGCACGCACAACCGGCTGCTCAGGATCGCCAGCGCTGGCTTCCCCGACGCCTACCTCGAGATCATCGCCATCGACCCCGAGGCGCCGCTGCCGGCGCGGCCGCGCTGGTTTGGCCTGGACGACCCGGCGCTGCAGGCGCAACTGGCGCAAGAACCGCAGCTGCTGCACCTGGTGGCGCGCTCCGAGCAACTGGACGCGCTGCGCCAGGGCCTGGATACGCTGCAACTGCAGCCCGGCGAACCGGTGGCGGCCAGCCGCGACACGCCGCAGGGCCTGCTGTCCTGGCGCATCGCGCTGCGCCCCGACGGCAGCCTGGGCTGCGGCGGCGCGCTGCCCACGCTGATCGAATGGCAGGGCCGGCACCCGGCCGCGCAGATGGCCGACAGCGGCGTGGCGCTGCAGGGGCTGGTGCTGCGCGGCGTGCCGGATGCCGCGCGCGAGGTGCTGCAGTTGCCGGGCGTGCAGATGCAGGCCAGCGGCGCCCCCGCACTGCAGGCTACCCTGGCCACGCCGCGCGGCCTCATCACCCTGCAAAGCCGATGAACATGACGACCGAAGAGCTGTTCCGCGAAGACGCCACGCTGCTGGAATGCGCGGCCACCGTGCTGGCCGTGGACGAGGAAGGCGTGGTGCTCGACCGCAGCGTGTTCTATCCGCTGGGTGGCGGCCAGGCGGGTGACGCCGGCACGCTGACCACGGCGGAGGGTGCCGTGCTGCAGGTCACCGACACGCGCAAGCACAAGGCCCTGCCCGGCGCCATTGCCCATGTGCCCGCGCCCGGCGCCGACCTGTCGGCCTTTGTCCCGGGCACGCGCGTCGTGGCGCGCATCGATGCCGCACGGCGCCTGGCGCACCGCCGCTTCCACACCGCCACGCACCTGCTGTGCGCGCTGGTGCCGCACCCGGTGGACGGCTGCTCCATCACCGCGGCCTATGCGCGGCTGGACTTCCACATGAACGAGCCGCTGGACAAGGAACAGCTCAGCGCCGGCATCGCGCGCCTGGTGGCCGAAGCGCATCCAGTGCGCCACCGCTGGATCAGCGAGGCCGAGCTCGACGCCAACCCGCAGCTGGTGCGCAGCATGAGCGTGCAACCCCCGCGCGGCCTGGGCCGCGTGCGCGTGCTCGAGATCGAAGGCGTGGACCTGCAGCCCTGTGGCGGCACGCACGTGGGCAACACCGCCGAGGTGGGCGCCGTGGTGGTCGCGAAGATTGAGAAGAAGTCGGCCATGACCCGCAGGGTCGTGCTCGGCTTTGCCGAGCCGGCAGCAGGCCGGGGCTGATTGCTTCGGGGAGCGCTCATATCCGCGCAGCGGATGTGAGCGATCACCAAAGGAAGAGCGCGATGACGCGCCACGTCGTCCTGGGCTTCGCGCCCGACTGACCCTAGGGCACCGCGCCGCTGGCCTTGGACACGTAGGCGGCCAGCGCCTGGATCTGCGCCTCGCTCAGCTTTTCGGCAAACGAGGGCATGGCGCCGATGCCGTTGCGCAGAGCGGCGGCCACGCGGCGGGCATCGGGCTTCAACTCGTCCAGCACCGGGCCCACCGCGCCCGCGCTGCCCGCGTCGTGCAGCGTGTGGCACAGCGCGCACGAGGGCTGGGCCTCTTGCGTGAACAGGCGCCGGCCCAGCGCCACCTGCTCGGCGTCGGCCGCTATCGCTGCTGGCACTGCCGCGGGCGCCAACGCGGCGGCCAACAGCCAAGTGGCCGCGCGCGCCGACTTCATGCCACCGTCACCTTGACGGCGTGGTCCACCCAGCTGGCGTTGTTGTAGCCGCCGGCGTTCTCGAAACGCTGCTCGGGCTGCACGTTGCCGGCGCTGTCGGTGGCACGGCTGGCGAGCTCGTAGCTGCCGGCCGGCAGGCGCGTTGCCAGCGCGAACTGGCGCCAGGCAAAGCGGCCCAGGTCGGGGCCGACGAAACGCGCGGGCGCCCAGTTCTTGCCGCCATCCAGCGAGACCTCGACCTTGGCCACGGCGTTCATCCCGCCGAAGGCCACGCCCAGGATCTGCACCATGCCGGCCTTGAGCGGCCCGCTGTCGGGCGCCGGGCTGTTGATCCACGACTTCACGCCCATCTGCTGCACCGAAGGCTGCGAGGGGTCGCCCTTGGCCCCCGGCGGCGAGATGCGGTAGCCGTGCGACATGATGCGCGCGTCGGTTTCCTTGGCGGTAAAGGCCAGTTGCTTGACGTACTTGATGCTGTTGACACCGGTGTAGCCGGGCACGATCAGACGCAGCGGGCCGCCGTGCGCCAGCGAGAGGGGCGCGCCGTTCATTTCCCAGGCCAGCAGCGCATCGGCCATGGCCGATGCCGGCACCGAGCGTTCGACGATCACCGTCTTGGGGTCCACGCCCGCGGGCAGCGCCTCGCCGCCGGTGCCGGTCATGAACATCATGCCGTCGGCCACGCCGCCCAGGGCTTCTGCCACCCAGCGCACGGGCACGCCGCTCCACATCACGCAGCCGGCGGCACCCACCTGCCAGGGCGTGCCACTGGGCTTGCTGGGGAAGTAGCCGCGGCCGTTGCCCGAACACTGCAGCACCATGGCCACGGATTCGATGCCCAGGGACTTGAGTTCGCGCAGCGTCATCGTGCGCGGGTTCTTCACGCCAGAGACGGCCACTTGCCAGGCGTCGCGGTCGGCCAGGATGGCGGCGTCGGGCGCGGGCAGGTTGTTGCGCACGTACAGCTGTTCGGCCGGCGTGATGACGCCATTGCCGAAGGCGCTGCGGCGGGTCTCGATGGTCGAGCTGCTGTGCACGATCAGCGCGTTCGGGTCCTTCCAGCCCGCATAGGCAGGCAGCGGCTTGGGCGCGGCCACGGCGGCCGTCTGCGCCACGGCACCGCGCGTGAAGCTGGCCAGGCCGGCGGCGGCCAGTGCGCTGGCACTACCAGCTAACAGGTGGCGGCGCAAGGGGGAAGGGGGTAGTGAGTTCATGCAGTTCTCCTCGTTTTGTTGAAGCAGCGCGAGTGTGCCTCAACAGAAAGAAGACTTGGTGAAGCGGGCGCCGACCAATAAGAAGGCCCGCCGAAGCGGGCCCTGTTCAGACCGCTGAAAGGCGGGCGATCACTGGTTGCGGAAGTCGTCGTGGCAGCCCTTGCAGGTCTTGCCCACGTCGCCGAAGGCCGGCTTGAGCGTGTCCAGGTTGTTGGCCTTGCTGGCGGCAACGAGCTTGACCATGGCGTCCTGCATGGCCTTGGCGCCTTCGTCGAACTTGGCGCGCTTGGTCCAGATGTCGGCCTTGGACTTGCCCTTCTCGGTGCTGGACGTGCCTTCCACGAAGCCGGCAAAGGGCAGCTTGGCCATGCTGGCCACCACCTCGATGTTGGCCGCGGCAGCAGCGGCGTCGTACGGCGCCTTGCCCTGGACCATGGCGCCGACGCGGCCGAAATGCTGGCCGATCACGAACATCGAGCTCTGGCGGTACTTGACCGCGTCTTCGGGCTTCTGGAACTGCGCGGCGGCAGGCAGGGCGATGGCAAGCGCGGTTACGGCGGTGGCGGCAAGGATGAACTTCTGCATGCGAGAGACTCCGGGTTACGGGAAGGTGCGGATGGGGTGAGGGGTATATGCCCAGGGCGCAGTTCGCGCCGGGGCTGGAGTGTACGGAGGGTGTACGCCGGGTACGAGCCGTCGATTTCAGGCGACGGCGTAACTGTCGGTAACAAGCGACCCGGGCGATGCCTGCGGGCAAGTCGCGGTATGGTTGCAGCCGTTCCAGCTTTGCCGCCGCAACATGCCCGAACACCTCCGACAACCCGTGCGCGTGTGGGACCTGCCCACGCGGGCGTTCCACTGGACGCTGGCGCTGTGCCTCGTGACCTCTGTGGTCACGGCCAAGATCGGTGGCGGTGCCATGGACTGGCACTTCCGCGCGGGCTACGTGATGCTCACGCTGCTGGCCTTCCGCCTGGTGTGGGGTCTGGTGGGTGGGCGCTGGTCGCGCTTTGCCAGCTTCATCTATGCCCCGGCCACGGTGCTGCGCTACCTGCGCGGCCAGACGCGGCCGGGCGAGCACCTGGACGTGGGCCACAACCCGCTGGGCAGCTTCTCGGTCTTCGGCCTGCTGGCCATCCTGGCTGTGCAAGTGGCCACCGGGCTGGTGGCCGACGACGAGATCGCCTATTCCGGCCCGCTCAACGGCCTGGTCGAAACGGCCACCGCGGCGCTGGCCACCAGCTGGCACAAGACCTGGGGCCAGTGGATCATCCTGGGCCTGGTGGGGCTGCATGTGGCCGCCATCCTGTACTACCTGCTGGCCAAGGGCGTGAACCTGGTGCGGCCCATGCTGCAGGGCGACAAGGCCCTGCCCGCGGGCACGCCGCACAGCGCCGACGGCATGGCGCAGCGCGTGCTGGCGGTGGTGGTGGTGATGCTGTGTGCGGCCGGTGCCTACTGGGTGACGCTGCAGGGTTGAGCGCATGAAGCACCGCATCGAACTGCTGCAGGCCGAGACCCCGGCGCAGATCGAGGCCGTGCGCGTGCTGTTCCGCGAGTACGCCGCGGGCCTGGGCATAGACCTGTGCTTCCAGCAGTTCGATGCCGAACTGGCCGGCCTGCCCGGCGCCTATGCTGCGCCCGGCGGCGCGCTGCTGCTGGCGCAGGTGGACGGCCAGCCCGCCGGTTGCGGCGCCATGCGCCCGCTGCCCGACGCCGACCACGTGAACGCCTGCGAGATGAAGCGCCTGTACGTGCCGCGCGCCTGGCGCCGCTTCGGTCTGGGACGGTTGCTGGCGCAACAGTTGATGGAGCTGGCCACCCAGGCAGGCTATTCGTGCATGCTGCTGGACACGCTGGACCAGATGGAGGCCGCGCGCGGCCTGTACGAATCGCTGGGCTTCGAGGAAACCCCGCCCTATTACTTCAACCCCATCCCGGGCGCGCACTACCTCAAGGCCGAGCTCGACGCCCCCGCCACGCGCTGGTAGCGCGCCTTCGTGCCCAATCCGGCGCCGGGCCCGGGCGCGGCTTGCGGCATCATCGGGGCATGAGCATTCCCCTTATCGAATTGCGCCAGGGCGAATTGCGCCTGGCCCTGCGGCCCGACCTGGGCGGCGCCGTCGCCGGCTTGTGGCTGGGCGACACCGCGGTGCTGCGCAGCACCGAAGCGGCCGATCTGAGCGGCGCGCGCCAGGCCGGCTGCTACCCGCTGGTGCCCTATTCCAACCGCCTGGGCTACCGCCGCTTCCGCTGGCAGGGGCAGGACCACCAGACCGCGCCCAACTTCGACGACAACCCGCATTCGGTGCACGGCGTGGCCTGGCAGCGGCCCTGGGATGTGGTGTCGCAGGCGGCCGACCAGGCCGAACTGCGCTACGTGCACGCCGCCGACGCGCACTGGCCCTTCGCCTTCGAGGCGCGCCAGCGCTTCGTGCTGACGGCCGGCGCGCTGGAAGTTCACCTGGCCTGCACCAACCTGTCCGCGCAGCCGCAGCCGGTGGGCCTGGGCTGGCACCCCTACTTTCCCAAGCGCCACCGCAGCCGGCTGCACATCGAGCTGACCGACCGCTGGGACAGCGACGCCAGCGGCCTGCCCACGCGCCACGTGCCGCAGCCGGGCATCGACGGCGACGTGGCGCACCTGGCCTTCGACCACTGCTTCGAAGGCTGGCGCGGCCCGGCACGCATCCGTGACGAGAAGCTCTCGCTGCGCCTGACCTCGTCCATGCCCTACCTGGTGGTCTACACGCCCGACACCAAGCCCTACTACTGCGTCGAACCGGTCAGCCACGTCAGCAACGCCATCCACATGTCCGACCCTGCCGCGCACGGCCTGCGCGCGCTGGCGCCCGGCGCCACCTTCGACGCCTGGATGAAGCTGGAGATCGACGCGGTCTGAGCCAGGGGCGGCCACGTGGATTTCAGGCCCCTGCCGATCGTCCCCTCGCTGCTGGGCGAGTCGCCTTTCTGGCACCCCGAGCAGGCTTGCCTGTACTGGTGCGACATCCCGGGCAAGGCGCTGCACCGCTTCACGCCGGCCACTGCACAGCACCGGCAATGGGCGCTGGAGACCGAGCCCGGCTGCTGCGCCCCTTTGCCCGACGGCGACCTGCTGCTGGCCATGCGCGACGGGCTGTTCCGCTTCAACCCCGACAGCGGCCAGCGCCAGCGCCTGGCCGCGCCGCCCTACAAGCCGGCGCAGGAACGCTTCAACGACGGCCGTGCCGACCCGCAGGGGCGCCTGTGGGTCAGCACGATCTATGAACCGCGCGACGCGCCGCAGGCCGCGCTGTACCGCTGGGAGCGCGGGCGTCTGCACCGCATGGCGGGCGATATCACGGTGGGCAACGGCCTGGCCTTCAGCCCCGACGGCAGCACGATGTACTGGAGCGACACCGCCGCGCACTGCGTCTACGCCTTCGACTTCCAGCTCGGCGAGGGCGTGATCTCGGGCCGGCGCGTGTTCGCCGAATTCCCGCCCAAGCCGGCCGACGGTGATTTGTCGGCCTATGGCGGCCGCCCCGACGGTGCCGCGGTGGATGCCGAAGGCGCCTACTGGTGCGCCATGTTCGAGGGCCAGCGCCTGCTGCGCCTGGCGCCCGATGGCCGCGTGCTGCAGGAAGTGCCGCTGCCGGTGCGCTGCCCCACCATGCCCTGCTTCGGCGGGCCCGATCTGCGCACGCTGTACCTGACCACGGCGCGCTACAGGCGGCCACCGGCCGAACTGGAAGCGCAACCGCTGGCCGGCTGCGTGCTGGCCGCGCGCGTGGCCGTGCCGGGGCTGCCGGTCAACTTTGCCCGCGGCTGAAGGGCGGCGCGCCGTGCACCACTCCACCGCCCGCGCCGACCTCTGGGCGCGGCTGCAGGCGCCGCGCGAATGGGACCTGGCGGTGATCGGCGGCGGCGCCACCGGTCTGGGCGTGGCGCTGGACGCGGTGGCCCGCGGCCTGTCGGTGGTGCTGGTGGAATCGCACGACTTCGCCGCCGGCACCTCGTCGCGCGCCACCAAGCTGGCCCACGGCGGCGTGCGCTACCTGGCGCAGGGCGACGTCGGCCTGGTGCACGAGGCCCTGCACGAACGTGCCGCCATCCTGGCCAACGCCCCGCACGTGGCGCAGCGCCTGGCCTTCGTCATGCCCGGCTACCAGTGGTGGGAAAACGCCTTCTACGGTGCCGGCCTCAAGGCCTACGACGCGCTGGCCGGGCGCCAGGGCCTGGGCGCCACCGAGTGGCTGAGCGCCAGCCGCGCGCTGCAGCTGATGCCGGGCGTGCGCGGCCACGGGCCGCTGGGCACGCTCAAGGGCGGCGTGCGCTACTGGGACGGCCAGTTCGACGACGCGCGCCTGGCGCTGCTGCTGGCGCGCACCGCGCTGGCCCGCGGCGCCCTGGTGCTCAACCACTGCGAGGCGGTGGCGCTGCTGCGCGAAAAGGGCCAGGTGCGCGGTCTGCGCGTGCAGGACGCCGAGACCGGCCAGCACGCCGAGGTGCGCGCGCATTGCGTGGTCAACGCCGCCGGCGTGTGGGTCGACGCGGTGCGCGACATGGACCGCGAAGCCGACACCCCGACGCGCGCGCCGCTGGTGGCGCCCAGCCAGGGCGTGCACCTGGTGGTGGACCGGTCCTTCATGCCCGGCGGCCATGCGCTGCTGGTGCCGCGCACCGTGGACGGCCGCGTGCTCTTTGCCGTGCCCTGGCTGGGCAAGACCATCCTGGGCACCACCGACACGCCGCGCGCCGACCTGGCGCGCGAGCCCGCGCCCTTTGCCGAAGAGATCGCCTTCATCCTGCGCGAGGCCGGCCGCTACCTGGCGCGCGCGCCGCAGCGCGCCGACGTGCGCTCGGTCTGGGTGGGGCTGCGGCCGCTGGTCAAGCAGCAGGGCGGCGACGGCCACGACACCAAGGCGCTGTCGCGCGAGCACACGGTGATCGTCGCGCGCTCGGGCCTGGTCACCGTCACCGGCGGCAAGTGGACCACCTACCGCGCCATGGCCGAAGACGTGCTGGACCGCGCCATGACGCGCGGCCTGCTGCCGCGGCGCCCGGCAGGGGCCACGGTGCGCCTGCCGCTGCTGGGCGCGGCGCCGGGCCGGCCGCTGTCGGAGCCGCCGGGCGAACACCTGTATGGCAGCGAGGCCGCGCTGCTGCATGCCCTGCCCGGCGCCGCCCACTGGCTGTGGCGCGACGCCGAGAGCGGCCACCCCGGCCTGAGCGAGGCCATGGTGCGCTTTGCCGTGCGCCATGAGCTGGCGCGTGAAGTCGAAGACGTGCTGGCGCGGCGCTGCCGTCTGCTGTTCCTGGATGCCGCTGCGGCGGCGCAACTGGCCGAACCCGTGGCCCGGATCATGGCCGAGGAACTGGGCCCCGACTTCGACGCCGCCGCCTCGGCGCAGCGCTTCGTGGCGCTGGCGCAGGGCTACGGGCTCGTCAGCCCTACAGGCTCGCGTACTTGACGCTGCAGCCGTAGGGCCGCGTCGCCGGCTGGCTGATGCGCTGGCCGGCCAGGGCCTCGGTGAGCGCCGCCTTGACGTGGTTGGTGGCGCCGGCGATGTCGGCCGGGTCGGCCGTGGGCCGGTTGTCGATGCCGCCGGCATAGACCAGGGTGCCGGCCGGGTCGACGATGTACATGTGCGGCGTGGTGCGCGCGCCATAGGCGCGGCCGATGCTGCCGTCGCTGTCCAGCAGCGTGGCGCTGGCCGCGGCCTTCTGGGCCTGCATCCACTGCGCCATCTGCGCCGGGGTCTTGAACTCGCTGTGGCCGGTGTGGGTGGAATTGATGGCCAGCCAGACCACGCCCTTGGCCACCGCCTCGCGCTGCGTGGCCTGCATGTTGGCGCTGCCGTAGTGCTTCTCGACGAAGGGGCACTCGGGGTTGACCCATTCCAGCACCACGTGCCGGCCCTTGAAGTCGGCCAGCTTCACCGGCTTGCCGCTGGTATCCACCGCGCTGAAGGCCGGGGCCGGCTGGCCCACGGTGGCGGCGGCGCAGGCAGCGGCCGAGGCCAGTGCCAGCAGGGTGGCGGCGAGCAGGGGCTTGATCATGGGCGGGCTCCTGTCAGCTTCGCGGCAGCGCCGCGATGGCACGGCGCACTTCGTCGACGCTGAGAATCTCGCTCAACAGCACCGGCCCTGCCGAGCCCGGGGCATAGAGCGCATACACCGGCACGCCGCTGCGGCCGAAGCGCGTGAGTTCGGCGCTGATGTCGGCGTCGCGGCGTGTCCAGTCGGCGCGCAACAGCAACACCTTGGCAGCGGCGAAATCGGCCATGACCTGCGCGTCGGCCAGGGCCGTGCGCTTGTTGAACTGGCAGGTCACGCACCAGGCGGCGGTGAAGTCCACGAACACCGGCTGTCCGGCCGCCTGGGCCTGGGCCACGCGCTCGGGCGACCAGGGCTGCCAGTCGGCGGCCGCGTCGTTGGCCTGGGCCACGGCCTCGTGGCGCAGCACCGGCACGGCCCAGAACAACGCCACCGCCATCAGCAGCAGCGCCGCGGCGCCGAAGCCGTTGCGCGCGCGCCGCCCCAGCGTGGGCGAGCCCAGCGCCCAGGCCGTGAAGGCCAGCGCCAGCAGCAGGCCCAGCAAGGCGGCGGCACCGTCGATGCCGGCCTGCTGGCCCAGCACCCACACCAGCCACACCACGGTGGCAAACATGGGGAAGGCCATCAGCACCTTGAAGTGCGCCATCCACACCCCCGGCCGCGGCAGCAGCCGCGCCAGCCCCGGCCAGGCGCTGGCTGCCAGGTAGGGCAGGGCCATGCCCAGACCCAGCGCGGCAAACACCGCCAGGCCTTGCGCGGCGGGCATCGTCATGGCCGCACCCAGCGAGGCGCCCATGAAAGGCGCAGTGCAGGGCGAGGCCACGGCCACGGCCAGCACGCCGGTGAGCGCCGAATCGACCACCGGGTGGCGCGCTCGCGCTGCGGCCCAGGAAGAAGGCAGCACCGAGGCAAATTCGAACACGCCGGCCAGGTTGAGGCCGATCAGCGTGAACAGCGCCGCCAGCGCCGCCACCACCGCCGGCTGCTGCAGCTGGAAGCCCCAGCCGAGTTGTTCGCCGCCGGCGCGCAGCGCCAGCAGCAGGGCGGCCAGCGCGACGAAAGACAGCACCACGCCCGCGGTATAGGCCAGGCCGCCGGTGAGCAGGCCGCGGCGGTCGTGGGCATGACGAGCGAAGCCCATCACCTTGAGCGACAGCACCGGAAACACGCAGGGCATCAGGTTGAGCAGCGTGCCGCCCAGCAGCGCCAGCAACAGCGACAGCGCCAGGCCCATGTCGGCCGCGGGCGGCGGCGTGGCGGCCAGTGGCGGCAGCGTTGCCGCGGTGGCCGGCGTGGCGCTGGGCCAGGGGGTGGTCACGGCCACCTGCAGCTGCACGCCGGGGGAGCGGTCGAAGGCCAGCACGGCCGGAATCGTGGGGGGCGCGTCGGTGCGATGCGGGTCCAGCGGCACGCGCGCGCTCCAGTCGGCGCCCTGCCAGGTGGCCTGCTGATGGGCGGCGTTGGCGATCAGGCCCGGCGTTTCGGGGAAGAAGCGCAGTTCCTTGCCCTGCAGGGCGGCGGGCAGGCCGGTGACGCGCAGCACCAGCGCACCGGGCTCGACCGTCGCCGTGGCCTGGGCCGTGGCCACGGCCAGCGGCGCGGCAGCGCGCGCAGCGTCGAACAGCGCGGCGTGGCCGGCGGTCGCCGCCTGCGTCGGCAGGCTGAGCGCGAAGTCTCCGCCTTCGGGGATGCACACGTCCTTGCATACCAGCCAGTCGGCGCGCAGCTTGATGTCCAGCGCATCGCCCTGCCAGCCGGCGGGCAGCGTCACGGCCACCGGCAGCAGCAGCGTGCCCTCGTAGCCGAAGTTCATGAGCGGGCCGATAGGCAGGCGCAGCGGTGTCGGCCAGACGATGTCGCCGGCCGTGGCGCCGGCCGGTAACTGCCAGGCCAGGGTGGTGGGCAGGCCGGAATCGCCCGGGTTCTTCCAGTAGGTGTGCCAGTGCGGCTGATGATCGATCTTCAGGCCCAGCCACAGCGGCTTGCCGGCGCCCACGCCTTCGGGCGCATGCGCCACCAGTTCGGCCCGCACCTGCGGGGTGGTGACCACGGCCGGATTGGCCTGGGCCTGGGCCACGGTCACGGCGCAGAGCAGCGCGATGCCGGCAAATACGAGACGGGCAATCTTCATGGGCTGGGTTTGGAGGCAGCGGCAGGCTGCGGGTTCCGTGCAAGCGCTGATTGTCCCGCGTCGCGCCGCGGCAGGAGCCGCGTCTGGCCGATGGCCATCACGAAAAAGTCTTCCTCGGCCAAGCTGGCTGTGGCGCGAGCCTGGGCCAGCGCGCGCGGCGGCTCGTCCAGCGACTCGTCGGTGAGCTCGAACGTGCCCCAGTGCACCCCCAGCGAACGCCGCGCGCCCAGGTCGCGGTGGATGCGCACGGCTTCCTCGGGGTTGATGTGCTGCTGCGCCATGAACCAGCGCGGCTCGTAGGCGCCCACCGGCAGCAGTGCGAGGTCGAAGCCGCCGTCCTGCTGGCGCGCGGCGAAGCGCTGGCGGATGTCGGCAAAGTCGGCCGAGTAGCCGGTGTCGCCGGCAAAGAACAGGTGCTGGTCGGGCGCGAACACCGCCCAGCCGCCCCACAGCGCACGCATGCGGTCGTGCAGGCCGCGCGCCGACCAGTGCTGCACGGGGGTCAGCACCAGCTCCACATCGCCCACGCGCTGCGACTGCCACCAGTCCAGCTCCACCACGTGAGTGATGGCTATGCCCTCCATCCAGTGGCGCATGCCCAGCGGCACCAGGAACAGCGGCGGCCCGCCGGGCTGCGCCGCCAGTGCACGCAGGCTGGCTTCGTCGCAGTGGTCGTAGTGGTTGTGCGAGATCACCACCGCGTCGATGTGCGGCAGCTCGTGCAGCGCCAGGCCTGGCGGCTGCGCGCGCTTCGGCCCCAGCCACGCCACCGGCGAGGCGCGCTCCGAGAAGATGGGGTCGGTGAGCAGGTTGATGCCGCCCAGCTGCGCCAGCACCGTGGCATGGCCGATCCAGGTGACGGCCGGCTGCATCGCCGCGCCGGCGCGGGCGTTGGCGGCGATGAACTCGCGCTCGGGCGCCACCACGGGCGTGGGCGTGCGCGGCGGCCGCGGCAGGCCGTCACGCCGCGCCTGCCAGTGCCAGCTCATCAGCTCGAGCAAGCCCTTGGGCGCGAACGCGGTGTAGTTGTTCTGGAAGAAGCCCTCGCGGTGGTGCGGCGGCAAGTGGTGCTGCGGCAGCAGGGGCGCGGCTTCCGCGGCGTGGGCGCAGGCGCTGGCCAGCGTGCACAGCAGCGCGGCCAGGGTCGATCGGGCGAGGGCCTGGAAGCGGTCTGCGGGCATGGCGCTCATCATCCCAGCGAAGCGCCGTGCGTGCCCGCCAGCGGCCCCGTGCACCCATGCCTGAAGGGGGTCTTCGGGTTTCTTCGTATAATTCCGAGGCTTTGCTGACCTCACCCACCATGGCGATCGACCGGAAGCTCCGCAACGACCGCTGGGACGATGAAGATGGGGCAGACGGCCAAGGGGGAGCGGCGCCGTACCGGCCGCTGACGAAAGAGGAAGCTTCGGCTCTGCGCAAGCGCCTGCCGTCACTGTCACCGTGGCGGGTGGTGGGCGCGCAAGGGGCGGTGGGTGTGGTCGCGGCGCTGTTGGTGGCGCTGGTCACGCAGAGGATGGAGCTGGCGTGGTCGGTGCTTTACGGCGCCGCCGTGGTGGTGCTGCCGGGGGCCTTGATGGCACGCGGCATGACCAGCCGGCTCAGCAGCATGTCGCCTGGTGGCAGCGCCGTCAGTTTCATGTTGTGGGAGTTTGTCAAGATCGCGGTTTCGGTGGTCATGCTGGTGCTGGCCCCGAAGCTCGTGCAGCCCCTGAGCTGGCCAGCCTTGCTGGTGGGTCTGGTGTTGTGCATGAAGGTTTACTGGCTGGCGCTGTTGTGGCGCGGCCGCAGACAAAGTCGCTAAGAGCACGGGACGACATACAACATGGCAGCCGAAGGTCACGCCCCCACAGCAGGCGAGTACATCGTCCATCACCTCCAGCATCTGCAGAATCAGAAGCAGACCGCGGTGGTGGACTTCACGGTCTTCAACCTCGACTCGATCTTCTGGGCCACGGTGCTCGGTGTGATCACCTGCTACTTCCTGTGGCGCGCGGCCAGCAAGGCCACCTCGGGTGTGCCGGGTCGCTTCCAGGCGGCGGTGGAACTGCTGGTCGAGATGGTCGATTCCCAGGCCAAGGGCATCGTCCACAACGCGCAGAGCCGCAAGCTCGTGGCGCCGCTGGCGCTGACGGTCTTCGTATGGATCTTCCTGATGAATGCGATGGACCTGCTGCCGGTGGACCTGCTGCCGGTGATCACCAGCATGATGGGCATCCACTACCAGCGCGTCGTGCCCACCGCCGACCTGTCGGTGACGATGGGCCTGTCGCTGAGCGTGCTGCTGGTGTGCCTGGTCTACAACGTCAAGATCAAGGGTGCCGGCGGCTGGATCCACGAACTCTTCTCCGCCCCCTTCGGCGACAAGTGGTTCCTGTACCCGGTCAATTTCGCGATGCAGCTCATCGAGTTCGTCGCCAAGACGGTCTCGCACGGCATGCGTTTGTTCGGCAACATGTACGCCGGCGAACTGATCTTCATGCTGATCGCGCTGATGGGCGGCGCCTTCACCCTGTCGGCCACGGGCTTCGGCCTGGCCATCGGGCACGTCATCGCCGGCAGCGTGTGGGCCATCTTCCACATCCTGATCATCACCCTGCAGGCCTTCGTGTTCATGATGCTGACCCTCGTGTACGTGGGCCAGGCGCATGACTCGCACTGAGCGCCGCTGCTGAAGGCTGTCTCGGTTCTCTTTCCCTTCCCCGTTCCCTTTTCCCTCACCTACCGTTCTCTCTGGAGCAAAAAAATGGAAGTCATCAGCTTTGTCGCCCTCGCCGCCGGCATCATCATCGGTCTGGGCGCTGTCGGTGCCTGTATCGGTATCGGCATCATGGGCAGCAAGTACCTCGAGTCGGCCGCGCGCCAGCCCGAGCTGATGGGCGAACTGCAGACCAAGATGTTCCTGCTGGCCGGCCTGATCGACGCGGCCTTCATCATCGGCACCGGTATCGCCCTGTGGTTCGCCACGGCCAACCCCTTCCTGGCCCAGATCGCCAATCTGCCGAAGTGATTTCACGCTTCGGTCCGGCGGGTGGCGTCACATTGATCGCTGCCCTGGGTTCCCCATGACGAGGTCACAGCTGTGAGCATCAACGCCACCCTGATCATCCAGATGATCGTCTTTGCGATCCTGGTCTGGTTCACGATGAAGTTCGTCTGGCCGCCGATCACCGCCGCACTCGATGAGCGCGCCAAGAAGATCGCCGACGGCCTGAGCGCCGCGGACAAGGCCAAGAGCGAACTCAGCGCCGCCAACAAGCGCGTGGAAGCCCAGCTCTCCGCCGCCCGCGACGACGCTGCCAAGCGCCTGGCCGATGCCGAGCGCCTGGCGCAGCAGATGGTCGAAGAGGCCAAGGGCCGCGCCAGCGAGGAAGCCGCCAAGATCATCGCCGCGGCCCGCGCCGAAGCCGAGCAGGAGTCGGTCAAGGCGCGTGAAGTGCTGCGCGAGCAGGTGGCCGGTCTGGCCGTCAAGGGCGCCGAGGCCATCCTGCGCAAGGAAGTGAACGCCGGCGTGCACGCCGAGCTTCTCGGCCGGCTGAAGGCGGAGCTCTGACATGGCCGAGCTGGCGACCATCGCACGGCCCTACGCCGAAGCGCTGTTCAAGTCCGTGGCCGGCAGCGACGTCCAGACGCTGAAGGCGCAGATGGGCTCACTGGCCCAGCTGGCGGCTGACGAACGGCTGCGCCAGTACGCCGACAACCCCAAGGTGGCGGCGGTGCAGGTCTTCGACCTGATCGCCGGCGTGGCCTTGAGCAAGGGTCTGTCGCTGGACGTCAAGATCGGCAACCTGCTGCGCACCGTGCTCGACAACGGCCGCCTGGCGGCCTTGCCCGAGATCGCGGCGCAGTTCCAGGCGCTGGTCAACGCCAGCTCGGGGGTGTCCGACGCCCTCATCCAGAGCGCCTTCCCGATCGAAGGTGCCGCGCTGGCCGAAGTGGCCGCCACGCTCGAGAAGCGCTTCCAGCGCAAGCTCAACGCGCGCGTCGAACTCGTGCCCGAACTGATCGGCGGCATCCGTGTCGTCGTCGGCGACGAGGTGCTCGACACCTCGGTCAAGGCGCGTCTCGAACAGATGAAGGTTGCGCTGACCGCCTGACGGCCGCCCCAAGCGCCACGGCACCCCGCAGACCGCGATGGCGGTCGCCGCCCCAAGCATTTCGGAGAACACGATGAACCTGAATCCCGCAGAAATTTCCGAGCTGATCAAGAGCCGCATCGAAGGCCTTGCCGTCTCGGCCGACATCAAGAACCAGGGCACCGTGGTGTCCGTCACCGACGGCATCGTGCGCGTGCACGGCCTGTCGGATGCGATGGCCGGCGAAATGCTCGAGTTCCCCCCCACCGCCAGCGGCCAGCCGACCTTCGGCCTGGCGCTGAACCTCGAGCGCGACTCGGTGGGCGCGGTGATCCTGGGCGAGTACGAGCACATCTCCGAAGGCGACACCGTCAAGTGCACCGGCAACATCCTCTCGGTGCCGGTGGGCCCCGAGCTGATCGGCCGCGTCGTCAACGCGCTGGGTCAGCCGATCGACGGCAAGGGCCCGATCAACGCCAAGATGACCGACATCATCGAGAAGGTGGCCCCGGGCGTGATCGCGCGCCAGTCGGTCAGCCAGCCGGTGCAGACCGGCCTGAAGTCGATCGACTCGATGGTGCCCATCGGCCGCGGCCAGCGCGAGCTGATCATCGGCGACCGCCAGACCGGCAAGACCGCGGTGGCGATCGACACGATCATCAACCAGAAGGGTCAGAACATGACCTGCGTCTACGTCGCGATCGGCCAGAAGGCTTCGTCGATCAAGAACGTGGTGCGCTCGCTCGAGCAGCACGGCGCGATGGACTACACCATCGTCGTGGCCGCCTCGGCTTCGGAATCGGCCGCCATGCAGTACGTCAGCGCCTACTCGGGCTGCACCATGGGCGAGTACTTCCGCGACCGCGGGCAAGACGCGCTGATCATCTATGACGACCTGTCCAAGCAGGCCGTGGCGTATCGCCAGGTTTCGCTGCTGCTGCGCCGCCCGCCGGGCCGCGAGGCCTACCCCGGCGACGTGTTCTACCTGCACAGCCGTCTGCTCGAGCGCGCCGCGCGCGTGAACGCCGACTACGTCGAGGCCTTCACCAAGGGCGAGGTCAAGGGCAAGACCGGTTCGCTGACCGCACTGCCCATCATCGAGACGCAGGCCGGTGACGTGTCGGCCTTCGTGCCGACCAACGTGATCTCCATCACCGACGGCCAGATCTTCCTGGAAACCAGCCTCTTCAACGCCGGTGTCCGCCCCGCCATCAACGCCGGCATCTCGGTGTCGCGGGTGGGCTCGTCGGCGCAGACCAAGCTGATCAAGAACCTCTCGGGCGGCATCCGTACCGACCTGGCGCAGTACCGTGAACTGGCGGCCTTCGCGCAGTTCGCCTCCGACCTGGACGCGGCCACGCGCAAGCAGCTGGACCGCGGCGCGCGCGTCACCGAACTGCTCAAGCAGGCGCAGTACAGCCCGCTGCCCATCAGCCTGATGGCGGCCACGCTGTTCACGGTCAACAAGGGCTTCGTCGACGACATCGACACCAAGAAGGTCCTGGCCTTCGAGCACGGTCTGCACCAGCACCTGAAGAGCAGCCACGCCGCGCTGCTGGCCAAGCTGGAGAACGACAAGGCCATGGACAAGGCCGCCGAAGAAGAGCTCACGAACGCCATCACGGCCTTCAAGAAGTCGTTCGCCTAAAGCCGGCCCCGTACCAGGAGAACAGACCATGGCGGTCGGCAAAGAGATACGCGGCAAGATCAAGTCGGTGGAGAACACCAAGAAGATCACCAAGGCCATGGAGATGGTCGCCGCCAGCAAGATGCGCAAGGCGCAGGAACGCATGCGCGCGGCGCGGCCCTACTCGGACAAGATCCGCAACATCGCGGCACACCTGGCCGAGGCCAACCCCGAGTACAAGAGCCCGTACATGCGCGACGTGGCCAAGTCGGGCCACACCGCCGCCAAGGCGGTGGGTTTCATCGTGGTCACCACCGACAAGGGCTTGTGCGGCGGCCTCAACACCAACGTGTTGCGCGCCGTCACCAACAAGATGAAGGAAGTGCAGACCGCCGGCAACGCCATCCAGACGGTGGCCATCGGCAACAAGGGCCTGGGCTTCCTCAACCGCATCGGCGCCACCGTCATCAGCCACGCCACGCAGCTGGGCGACGCGCCGCAGCTCGAGAAGCTGATCGGCCCGGTGAAGGTGATGCTCGACGCCTTCGTCGCCGGCAAGCTCGACGCGGTCTACCTCTGCTACACCAAGTTCATCAACACGATGAAGCAGGAGCCGCTGGTCGAGGCGCTGTTGCCGCTGGCCCCGCAGCGCCTGGAGCAGAGCGCGGCCGAGAAAAAGCAGTACGGCTGGGACTACATCTACGAGCCCGATGCGCCCACCGTCATCGACGACCTGCTCACGCGCTACATCGAAGCCCTGGTCTACCAGGCGGTGGCCGAGAACATGGCCAGCGAGCAGAGCGCGCGCATGGTGGCCATGAAGGCCGCCACCGACAACGCCGGCACGCTGATCGGTGAGCTCAAGCTCATCTACAACAAGACCCGGCAGGCGGCGATCACCAAGGAACTGTCCGAGATCGTCAGCGGCGCCGCCGCGATTTCCGGCTGACCGCACCGCGCCACCGAACACGCATCCAGTTTGAAGGACCAATAGAAATGTCGAACACACAAGCCCAAGGCAAGATCGTCCAGTGCATCGGCGCCGTGGTGGACGTCGAGTTCCCGCGCAACGCGATGCCCAACATCTACGACGCGCTCAAGCTCGAAGGCGGCGCACTCACGCTCGAGGTGCAGCAGCAGCTGGGCGACGGCGTGGTGCGCACCATCGCCCTGGGCTCTTCGGACGGTATCCGCCGCGGCCTGATGGTCAGCAACACCGGTGCCGGCATCACCGTGCCGGTGGGCAAGGCCACGCTGGGCCGCATCATGGACGTGCTGGGTCGCCCCATCGACGAGCGCGGCCCGGTCGACCAGACGCTCACCGCCCAGATCCACCGCAAGGCCCCGGCCTACGACGAGCTGAGCCCCAGCCAGGAACTGCTGGAAACCGGCATCAAGGTGATCGACCTGATCTGCCCCTTCGCCAAGGGCGGCAAGGTGGGCCTGTTCGGCGGCGCCGGCGTCGGCAAGACCGTGAACATGATGGAGCTGATCAACAACATCGCCAAGGCGCACAGCGGCCTGTCGGTGTTTGCCGGCGTGGGTGAGCGCACGCGCGAGGGCAACGACTTCTATCACGAGATGTCCGAGTCGGGCGTGGTCAACCTCGAGAAGCTCGAGGACAGCAAGGTGTCCATGGTCTACGGCCAGATGAACGAGCCCCCGGGCAACCGTCTGCGCGTGGCCCTGACCGGCCTGACCATCGCCGAATCCTTCCGCGACGAAGGCCGTGACGTGCTGTTCTTCGTGGACAACATCTACCGCTACACGCTGGCCGGTACCGAAGTGTCCGCGCTGCTGGGCCGCATGCCTTCGGCGGTGGGCTACCAGCCGACGCTGGCCGAGGAAATGGGCCGCCTGCAGGAGCGCATCACCTCCACCAAGGTCGGCTCGATCACCTCGATCCAGGCCGTGTACGTGCCTGCCGATGACCTGACCGACCCCTCGCCCGCCACCACCTTCGCCCACCTGGACGCCACCGTGGTGCTGTCGCGCGACATCGCCTCGCTGGGCATCTACCCCGCGGTCGACCCGCTGGACAGCACCAGCCGCCAGGTCGACCCCAACGTGGTGGGCCTGGAGCACTACGAGACCACGCGTTCGGTGCAGCAGACGCTGCAGCGCTACAAGGAACTGCGCGACATCATCGCCATCCTGGGCATGGACGAGTTGAGCCCCGAAGACAAGCTGGCCGTGAGCCGCGCGCGCAAGATCCAGCGCTTCCTGAGCCAGCCTTTCCACGTGGCCGAAATCTTCACCGGCAGCCCGGGCAAGTACGTACCGCTGAAGGAAACCATCCGCGGCTTCAAGATGATCGTCAACGGCGAGTGCGATGCGCTGCCGGAGCAGGCCTTCTACATGGTCGGAACCATCGACGAGGCCTTCGAGAAGGCCAAGAAGATCCAATGAGCGGCGCATACGGGCCGGGGGCGGCGTTGCCCTCCTCGCCGTACGGGTGTACGGCTGTGGGGGGCGCCTTGCCCGCGACCCGTCTGCTTGCTCCTTGAATCTTCTACAAACCTAGCGGGACTCCATCATGGCCACCATCCACGTCGACGTTGTTTCTGCCGAAGAGAGCATCTTCAGCGGCGAGGCCAAGTTCGTCGCCCTGCCGGGCGAGAACGGCGAGCTCGGCATCCTGCCGCGCCACACGCCGTTGATCACGCGCATCAAGCCAGGTGCGGTGCGCATCGAACGCGCTGACAACGGCGAGGAAGAGTTCGTCTTCGTCGCCGGTGGCATTCTCGAAGTGCAGCCGGGTACGGTCACCGTTCTGGCCGACACCGCCATCCGCGGCCACGACCTCGACGAGGCCAAGGCACTCGAAGCCAAGAAGATGGCCGAAGAGGCCATGAAGAACGCCAAGAGCGACATCGACCTGGCCGCGGCCCAGGGCGAGTTTGCGGCCATGGCGGCGCAGCTGGCGGCGATCCAGAAGCTGCGCAAGAAGTAGCCCGGCCTCAGCGCCGCCAGGCGCTTCGGCAAAGCCCGCCCGGCAGCGATGCCCGGCGGGCTTTGTCTTGGGTATGGGGCCGCTAGGGCCGCTACTGGGCGGGCGCCGCCGGCAGCTTGCCGCGCTTGCGCGCCTCGGCCGCACCTTCGGCCAGTTGCGCAACGATGGGGTGGCTGGGCGGGCCTACCTTGACGGCGCGGTCCCAGTGCTTCACGGCCATGGCGAAGTCGCCGCGGTTGAAGGCCACTGTGCCGGCCAGGCCCAGGGCCTTGATGTTGTCCGGGTCGGCCTTCAGCGCCTTTTCTATCCATTGCATCGGCGCGCCCTCGAGGCTGCGACCGTTCTTGACGGCCAGCGCGTCGGCGTAGTCGGCCATGATCGCGGCATCGTTGGGTGTGAGCTTGAGCACACGGTCGTAGGCCGCCAGCGCATCGTCCGGGCGGCCGATGGCCGCGTACGAGCGCCCCAGCATGGCCCAGCCCTCGACGTCATCGGGCCGGTCTTTCAGGCGCTCGGCCAGGCGCGAGGTCATCGCGGCCATCTCGTCCCTGCCCATGGCGTGGGGCGAGGCCGAAGCGCCGCCCGCGGCCGCTGCCACGGGCGCATCGGCCGTGTTCTGGCGCGATTGCCACCAGGCCGCGCCGCCCACGATCAGCAGCACCGCGGCCACGCCGCCGACCAGCGCACCGGTGTGGCTGGTACGCGCCGCGACCGCGGCGGGCGCTGCCGCAGGCGGCGTGCCCACCACCGCGGCCAGGATCTGCTGCTCGAGGGCCTCGCGCGCCACGCGGTAGGCGCCGTCATCCAGCGCGCCCGCGGCGTGCCGCTCCTGCAACTGCTGCAGTTGCCGGCGCAGGGCCTGGACTTTGGGTTGTGCGTTGCTCATCGTGCCGGGCGCCTCAACGCGCGTCGTCGGCCGCGGCCTGCAGCGCCGCGCGGTGGCGGTGCGCGGCGAGCAGGGGCTCGACCACCATGACGAGCAGGGTCATGGCGTAGGAGCCCCACACGTAGAGCCCGTAGCCGCCCATGGCGAAGAACTCGGACGCACTGTTCCATTGCATGTTCAGTTTCCCTTGCTGAGGGCCAGGTCGCGCACCCAGGCCGTATCGTGTTCGCGTTCCAGGATGACCGCACGCACGCGCATGAAGACCACCGCAAAGGCATAGGCCCAGCAGGCCAGTGCCATCAGCAGCATGCCGCTGAGCATGATGCTGGCCATCTTGGGCGCGGCGTTCAGGCTCACGCTGGCGCCCTGGTGCAGGGTGTTCCACCACTTCACCGAGAAATAGATGATGGGCACGTTGACCGCACCCACCAGCGCCAGCAGCGCGCCGGCCTGGTCGCCGCGGCGCTGGTCGTCGATGGCCGACACCAGCGCCATGTAGCCCACGTACAGGAACAGCAGGATCAGCTCGGACGTGAGCCGCGCGTCCCATACCCACCAGGCGCCCCAGGTGGGCTTGCCCCAGAAGGCGCCGCTCCACAGCGCCACCACGGTGAACAGCGCCCCGGTGGGGGCGATGGCGCGCGCCAGCATCGAGGCCATGCGCGCATTGAAGGCCCAGCCGATGGCGGCCCAGAAGGCCATGGCCAGGTACAGGGTCATGGACATCCAGGCTGCGGGCACGTGGATGAAGATGATGCGGTAGGCGTCGCGCTGCACCGCGTCGGTGGGGGCGAGGAAGAAGCCCACCCACAGCCCCGCGACGCTGAGTGCCAGCGTGGCCGCCCACAGCCAGGGCAGCAGGCTGCCGCTGATGGCGTAGAAGCGCGAGGGCGCGGCAAAGGTGGACCAGCGCAAACCGGCGCTGCGGGCGGGTGTTCGGGCGGTGGCGAGTGTGGCTTCGGTCACGGATTCGAGGGTCGAGGCTGAGGGGCGCATGTTCCTGCATGCCGGCCCTGGGGTCTTGCGGAACATCAAACGCCGCCCTGGCTTACCCGGAGAGGCCGGCCAGTGGGCCGCCATTTTGACGTGGCGCAAATCACCTGTCGGCCCAAGGCCGACCATGAGCGGCTTTTGCGGGAGTGGCCCCGATGCTCGATGTCCGGATCCAGGGCCACGCCCTCCACACGGCCGGCAGGCCCGGCCTGCAGCCCCGCAGCCGCGCGCCCGACACCGCCTGCGCTGCGCGCCTCCCTGCACTCAGACCTTGCCCGGCGGGCTGCGCGGCCGATATCGCGGGGGCCCCCGGGTTCGCCGTTGTCCTTGACTTAGGTTAATGGCCGCAGCGTCGATCGGGTACACGATTGCACATGATGAAAAGGGGCTTCGCAAAGTGCAACCGATGCGCGAAGCTTCGGGTCCTGGCCCGCCTTCGAGGCCACGCAGCCGGCGCATGCGCCGAAAGATGCCTTCAGCGCCGCCGCGATGGCCGCGGCTCCATTCGACGAACTGACGGACGGTAGACCTGACATGTATCCCATCCTTCGCCGTGAATCCTTTTCGGACACCACCTTCCTGTGGGAAGTGCTGGCGCCTGACGTGGCCCGGGCGGCCGAACCCGGCCACTTCGTGATGCTGCGGCTGCACGAGAGCGGCGAGCGCATCCCGCTGACGGTGGCCGACTACGACCGCGACAAGGGCACCATCACCATGGTGATCCAGGCGCTGGGCAAGACCACGCGCGCCATGCGCGACAACTACAAGGCCGGCGACAACGTCATCGACTTCGTCGGCCCGCTGGGCATGCCCCAGCACATCAGCAAGGTCGGCCATGTGGTGCTGGTGGGTGGCGGCCTGGGCGTGGCCCCGGTCTACCCGCAGCTGCGCGCCTTCAAGCAAGCCGGCAACCGCGTCACCGGGATCATCGGCTTCCGCAACAAGGACCTGGTGTTCTGGGAAGAGCAGTTCGCCGCCTACTGCGACAACCTGATCGTCTGCACCGACGACGGCAGCTACGGCAAGCCCGGCTTCGTGACATCAGCCTTGCACGAGGTGCTGCAGGCCGACCCGCCCGACCTGGTGGTGGCCATCGGCCCGCTGCCGATGATGAACGCCTGCGTCGAGACCACGCGGCCTTCGGGCACCAAGACCATGGTCTCGCTCAACGCCATCATGGTCGACGGCACCGGCATGTGCGGCTCCTGCCGCGTGACCGTGGGCCCCGAGATCAAGTTCGCCTGCGTCGACGGCCCCGACTTCGACGGGCACCAGGTCGACTTCAAGGAACTGATGCTGCGCCAGAAGCGCTTCAAGGGCGAGGAAGACGCGGCCAACACCGACTACGCCCACGTCTGCAACGTCGAGAAGCTGCTCTTCGAACAAGGCAAGACCAACTACAAGAAGTACAAGGACCTGGCGCCGCACGCCACGCCCATGCCCGAGCGCGATCCCGTCGAACGTTCGCGCAACTTCAAGGAAGTCAACCTCGGCTACTCGATGGCCGACGCGCTGGCCGAGGCCGAGCGCTGCATCATGTGCAGCAAGCCGGCCTGCATCCAGGGCTGCCCGGTGTCCATCGACATCCCCGGCTTCATCCGTCACCTGCTGGTGCGCGACATCGACGGCGCGCTGGCGGTCATCAACAAGACCAACCTGTTCCCCTCGGTCTGCGGCCGCGTCTGCCCGCAGGAGTCGCAGTGCGAGGCGCAATGCGTCGTCGGCCGCAAGCTCGAGGCCGTGGCCATCGGCCGGCTGGAGCGCTTCGTCGGTGACAGCGCGCGCCCGGGCAAGGTGGAGGCGGAGCGCTTCGAGCGCCAGCTGGGCCGCGTGGCCATCGTCGGCTCGGGGCCTTCGGGCCTGGCGGTAGCGGCGGACCTCAAGCGCTACGGCTGCGACGTCACCGTCTACGAGGCGCTGCACGTGGTGGGCGGCGTGCTGCAGTACGGCATCCCGTCGTTCCGCCTGCCGCGCGAAATCATTGCGCGCGAGGTCGACCACCTCAAGGCCATGGGCATCAACTTCGAGACCAACAAGGTCATCGGCAAGACCTTCTCGGTGCTGCAGCTGATGCAGACCATGGGCTACGACGCGGTCTTCGTCGGCGCCGGTGCCGGCGCGCCGGCCTTCCTGGGCATCCCGGGCGAGTTTGCCGGCCAGGTGTATTCGGCCAACGAGTTCCTGACCCGCGTCAACCTGATGGGCGGCGACAAGTTCCCCTACCAGGACACCCCCATCACGCTGGGCAAGAGCGTGGTCGTCATCGGCGCGGGCAACACCGCCATGGATTGCCTGCGCGTGGCCAAGCGCCTGGGCACGCCCACCGTGCGCTGCATCTACCGGCGCTCCGAGGCCGAGGCCCCGGCGCGCATCGAAGAGCTGCGCCACGCCAAGGAAGAAGGCATCGAGTTCTTCTTCCTGCACGGCCCGGTCGAGATACTGAACGACCCCGAGGGCAACGTGCGCGGCATGAAGGTGCAGAAGATGGTGCTGGGCGAGCCCGATGCCAAGGGCCGCCGCCAGCCCATCCCGCAGGACGAGTTCATCGAGCTCGAATGCGACACCGTGATCTACGCGCTGGGCACCAAGGCCAACCCCATCGTCACCAAGTCCACGCCGGGGCTGGAGCTCAACAAGTGGGGCTACATCGTCGCCGACGCCGCGACCCAGGCCACCAGCGTGCCGGGCGTGTTTGCCGGCGGTGACATCGTCACCGGTGGCGCCACCGTCATCCTGGCCATGGGCGCCGGCCGCCGCGCTGCGCGCGCCATCGGCGCCTGGCTGGCCGGCGGCAAGAGCGCCTGGCCCATCACCCAGGCCGACGTCGACGCCTTTGTGCCGCCAGCACCCATCGCCAACCCCGCAACCCCTGCCGCCAGCGAGGAGTCCCTGTCATGAGCATCTGCCCCCGTTGCCAACGCCCGCTCGAGGACGAAGAGGCCTACATCTGCTGCGCCGGTGTCGAACTGCGCTGGCGCTGCACCGCCTGCCACAAGGTGAGCGAAGGCTTTGCCTTCCCCTACGGCATGTGCCCGCACTGCCAGGGCCGGCTGGAGCTGCTGGACCGCGGCGCCATCGCCGGTGACCAGGCGCTGGATGCCGTGCGCAAGGCCTTCGAGATCGAGATCGGCGGCCATGCCTTCTACGAGCGCGCCTCGCGCGAGGCACAAGACCCGACGCTGCGCGACCTGTTCGGGCGCTTCGCGGCGATGGAGAAGGAGCACATGGACACCTTGTCCAAGCGCTACCACGCCACGCTGCCGACGGCGGCCATCGATTTCCAGTTCGACCGCGCCGCCATCTTTGCCGGCGTCGACCGCAAGCCCGAGGATCCGGCCAACCTGTTCCGCATCGCCATCGCCTTCGAGCAGCGCGCCGTCGACTTTTTCAGCGCCGAAGGCGAGAAGGCGCCGGCCGGATCGGTCGAGCGCGATCTGTACAAGGAACTGGCGGCCGAAGAGCGCGAGCACGTCGCGCTGCTGACCACCGAGTTCCGGCGTTGGGAAGCTGGCAAGGCCGGCATCCTGTAGCTGCCCCCAGACGCCCCACCCCGCACCCGCCACTGGCATCCCCTGTGCCGGCACGCCGCCGGCCAACGCGACGAGACCACCATGACCGAACGCTCGCATGTGCTGGACGGCAACGAAGCCGCCGCCCGCATCGCCCACCTCGTCAGCGAGGTGATCGCCATCTACCCGATCACGCCCTCATCGACCATGGGCGAACTGTCGGACGCCTGGTCGGCCGCGGGCCAGAAGAACATCTGGGGCATGGTGCCGCAGGTGATCGAGATGCAAAGCGAGGCCGGCGCCGCGGGCGCCGTGCACGGCGCGCTGCAGGCCGGCGCGCTGACCACCACCTTCACCGCGTCGCAGGGCCTGCTGCTCAAGCTGCCCAACATGTTCAAGATCGCGGGTGAGCTGACGCCGGCGGTCTTCCACATCGCGGCACGGACGCTGGCCACGCATGCGCTGTCGATCTTCGGCGACCACAGCGACGTGATGGCCGCGCGCACCACCGGCTTTGCGCTGCTGGCCTCGTCCAGCGTGCAAGAGGCGCAGGACATGGCCATGATCGCCCACATGGCCACGCTCCAGTCGCGCGTGCCCTTCCTGCACTTCTTCGACGGCTTCCGCACCAGCCACGAGGTCAACAAGATCGACCTGCTGTTCGACGACGAGGTGCGCTCGCTCATCGACGAAGACCTAGTCAAGGCGCACCGCAGCCGCGCCCTCAACCCCGACAGCCCGGCCATCCGCGGCACGGCGCAGAACCCCGACGTCTTCTTCCAGGCGCGCGAGGCCTGCAACAGCTTCTACACGGCGGTGCCCGGCATCGTGACCGAGGCCATGGAGCGCTTCCGCGTGCTCACCGGCCGCCGCTACAGCCTGTTCTATTACAGCGGTGCGCCCGATGCCGAACGTGTGCTGGTGCAGATGGGCTCGGGCGTGGGCGCCTCGCGCGAGGCCGTGACCAAGCTGGTGGCCGAGGGCCAGAAGGTCGGCCTGGTCACCGTGCGCCTGTACCGGCCCTTCGACGTGGACGCCTTCATCGCGTCGCTGCCGCCCACGGTCAAGTCCATCGCCGTGCTCGACCGCACCAAGGAGCCGGGCGCCATCGGCGAGCCCATGTATCAGGACGTGGTCACGGCGCTGGTCGAAGGCTGGTCGCAGACGCGCCCCGACCTGCCCATTCCGCGCGTCACCGGCGGGCGCTACGGCCTGTCGTCCAAGGAGTTCACGCCCGCCATGGCCAAGGCGGTGCTGGACGAACTGATCGAGAAGCAGCCCAAGCGCCACTTCACCGTGGGCATCGTCGACGACGTGACCCGCTTGTCGCTGAAGTGGGACCCGGCCTTCGAGACCGAATCCGCTGGCGTCACCCGCGCCGTGTTCTACGGCCTGGGCGCCGACGGCACCGTGGGGGCCACCAAGAACACGGTCAAGATCATCGGCGAGAACACGCCGCTGCACGCCCAGGGCTACTTCGTCTACGACAGCAAGAAGTCGGGCGCGATCACGGTGTCGCACCTGCGCTTCGGCCCCAAGGCCATCGAATCCACCTACCTGATCGACCGCGCCGACTTCGTGGCCTGCCACCAGTTCGAGTTCATGGAAAAGCTCGACGTGCTGGCGCTGGCGCGGCCGGGGGCCACCTTCCTGCTCAACAGCCCCTACGGCCCGGACCAGGTGTGGGGCAAGCTGCCGCGTGAGGCGCAGCAAGCCATCCTGGCCAAGAAGCTCAAGTTCTACGTGGTGGACGCGCTGGCCGTGGCCAAGGCGGCCGGGCTGGCCGGGCGCATCAACACCGTCACGCAGGCCTGCTTCTTTGCCATCTCGGGCGTGCTGCCGCGCGACGAGGCCATCGAGCAGATCAAGTCCTCGATCCGCAAGACCTACGGCAAGCGCGGCGAAAGCGTGCTGGCGCGCAACTTCGCCGCCGTGGATGCTTCGCTGGCGGCGCTGCAAGAGGTGCCGCTGCCGGCTTTGGCCGATTCCACCTGGACGCGCAAGCCGGCCGTGCCGCGCGCCGCGCCCGACTTCGTGCAGCGCGTGACGGCCATGATGCTCGACGGCAAGGGCGACCTGCTGCCGGTGTCGGCCCTGCCCATCGATGGCACCTTCCCCACTGGCACCACGCAGTGGGAAAAGCGCAGCATCGCGCAGGACATTCCGGTCTGGGACGAAACCATCTGCACCCAGTGCGCCATCTGCCCGCTGGTGTGCCCGCATGCGGCTATCCGCATGAACGTGTTCCCGGCCGAGATGATGAAACAGGCACCGCCCGGCTTCAAGGCCGTGCCCTGGGCGCGCAAGGACGGCGGCCCGCTGGACGGCATGATGTACAGCCTGCAGGTCGCGCCCGATGACTGCACCGGTTGCGGCATCTGCGTGGACGTGTGCCCCACGCGCAGCAAGCAGGTGGTCAAGCACAAGGCCATCAACATGGCGCCCAAGCTCGACATCCTGGAAGTCGAGCGCGCCAACTACGACTTCTATCTGAGCCTGCCCGAGGTGCGCCCGCCGATGGACAGCATCGACGGCCTGCGCGGCTCGCAGCTGCGCCAGCCGCTGTTCGAATATTCGGGCGCCTGCTCGGGTTGCGGCGAGACGCCTTACCTCAAGCTGCTGTCGCAGCTGTACGGCGACCACCTGCTCATCGCCAACGCCACCGGCTGCTCGTCCATCTACGGCGGCAACCTGCCGTCCACGCCCTACTCGCAGAACGCCGCGGGCCAGGGCCCGGCCTGGGCCAACAGCCTGTTCGAGGACAACGCCGAGTTCGGCCTGGGCATGCGCCTGGCGCTGGACGCGCAGCGTGACCTGGCGCTGATGCTGGTGCACACGCTGCGCGCCGACATCGGCGAGCCGCTGGCCGAAGCGCTGCTGGGCGCGGCGCAGGACAACGACGAGCAGATCCGCCTGCAGCGCGAACGCGTCAAGCACCTCAAGGGCATCCTGCCCGGGCTGCAAGGCCCCAGCGCGGCCCTGGGCCGGCAACTGCTGGCGGTGGCCGACAGCCTGGTGGTGCGCAGCGTCTGGATCGTCGGCGGCGACGGCTGGGCCTACGACATCGGCTACGGCGGGCTGGACCACGTGCTGGCCTCGGGTCGCAACGTCAACATCCTGGTGCTGGACACCGAGGTCTACAGCAACACCGGCGGCCAGGCGTCCAAGTCGACACAGCGCGGCGCGGTGGCCAAGTTTGCCGCGGCCGGCAAGGCCAGTGGCAAGAAGGACCTGGGCATGATCGCCATGGCCTACGGCAACGTCTACGTGGCGCAGGTGGCCATGGGCGCCAACCCGGTGCAGACCGTGCGCACCTTCCAGGAAGCGGCTGCCTGGAACGGCCCGTCGCTGATCATTGCCTACAGCCATTGCATCGCGCACGGCATCGACATGACCACCGGCATGAGCCACCAGCGCGACCTGGTCAAGAGCGGCTACCTCACGCTCTACCATTACGACCCGCGTCTGGGCATGGGTGGCGGCGACCAGCCGCTCAAGCTCGATTCGCGCAAGCCGACGATTCCCATCGAAAAGGTGGCGATGCAGGAAGGCCGTTATGCCATGCTGGCGCAATCCGACCCGGCCCGCTCCAAGCAGCTGATGAAGTCCTTCCAGCACGATGCCGATGCCCGCTGGCAGCTCTACGAGCAGATAGCCGGCGTGCACCGTGTGGTCACCGAAGACGGCGACCAGCCCGCCGCGCCCGAACAGGCCCAGCCCGCCGCGCCCTCTCAAGCCACCCAAGCGCAGGAGTCCAAGTGATGAGCGTCGATCTTCGTACCCGCTACCTGGGCCTCGAGCTGGCCAACCCCATCGTGGCCTCGGCCTCGCCGCTGACGGGCTCGGTGGACAGCCTCAAGCGCCTGCAGGCCGCCGGTGTGTCGGCCGTGGTGCTGCCCTCGCTGTTCGAGGAGCAGATCGAGCACGACGAGATGGCCACGCACAACCTGCTGATGCAGGGCACCGAGCTGTCGCCCGAGGCCGGCGGCTTCTTCCCCGAGATGAAGAACTACGCCACCGGTCCCGACAAATACCTGCGCCTGATCGGCGACGCCAAGAAGGCGCTGTCGGTGCCGGTGATCGCCAGCCTGAACGGCTACACGCCGGGCGGCTGGACCGGCATCGCGCGCCAGTTCCAGGAAGCCGGCGCCGACGCCATCGAGCTCAACGTCTACTTCCTGGCCACCAGCGTGGACGACAGCAGCGCCGCGGTCGAGCAGCGCTATGTCGACCTGGTGGAGTCGGTGACGCGCCAGGTGCAGATCCCGGTGGCGGTGAAGGTCGCGCCGTATTTCAGCGCCATGGCCAGCATGGCCGCGCGCCTGAACAAGGCCGGCGCCAAGGGCCTGGTGCTGTTCAACCGCTTCCTGCAGCCCGACATCGATCTCGAAGAGCTGGAAGTGGCGCCGCACCTGGTGCTGTCCACATCGGACGAACTGCGTCTGGCGCTGCGCTGGATCGCCATCCTGCGCGGCCGCGTCGACGCCAGCCTGGCCGCCACCGGCGGTGCGCACACGCCCGACGACCTGATCAAGCTGCTGCTGTCCGGTGCCGACTGCGTGATGCTGGCCAGCAGCCTGCTGACCAAGGGGCCGACCCATGTCGGCACGCTGTTGCGCGGCGTGCAGGGCTGGATGACCGAGCGCGAGTACAGCTCGGTCGAGCAGTTGAAGGGCTCGCTGTCGCAGCAGTCCTGCCCCGACCCCGGCGCCTTCGAGCGCGCCAACTACATGAAGACGCTGAAGTCCTACTCCAGCCCGTTTGCCTGAAGCCCCGCCCCCACTTCCTGAGGAATCACCATGGCCCTGAAGATCAACGACGACTGCACCGCCTGCGACGCCTGCGTCGCCCCCTGCCCCAACGAGGCCATCACCGCCGGCTCGCCCATCTACGTGATCGACGCCGCCAAATGCACCGAATGCGTGGGCGCGCACGACGACCCGCAATGCATCGACGTGTGCCCGGCCGATTGCATCATCCCCGATCCGGCGCATGCCGAATCGCGCGAGCAGCTGCAGGCCAAGTACGAGGGCCTGCACGGCTGAGCACGCGCAGGGCCGGCCCGTCCGGGCGCGGGATGAGGTCCAATGGCGGCATGAAGACCACCCGCCCCACCCCAATCCTGCTCACCCTGCTGGCCGCGGCCGCGCTGCCGGCCTGTTCATCGCAGATGTTGTATGGCGGCGGCCAGGCCTGGCAGCGCACCGAATGCAACCGCATGCCCGACGCCGAGCAGCGCAAGCGCTGCATGGACAGCAGCGCGTTGTCCTTCGACGAATACCAGCGCCAGGCCGCGGCCGCCAAGGGTGCAGCGCGCTGAGCGCCAGCGGCATCCAGCGTCTGGACCCGCGCGACCCCCGCGTCGCGCGCCGCATCCGCGCCGTCTGGTTGCCGGCGGGCGTGCAAGAGGCCAGCGTCACGGGCGCCAGCCCGCTGGCTCATGCCGCGCCCACGGTGCAGGGGATCCAGGCCAGCCCCCTGTGCTGGTTGGGCGTCCTTGACCGCGGCTGCCTGGCCGGCGTGCTGGCCTTCGGCCCCGACGACGAGCCCGGCCAGTACCTCGTCAACGCCCTGGTCGTGCACCCGGCGCGGCAGCGCCGCGGCTTGGCGCGTGCGCTGCTGGGCGAGGCCCTGCGCCTGGGCGATGGATACGCCTTTGCGGTGAGCACTGGCGAGGCCAACGCGCCGGCGCTGGCCTTGTATGGCAGCCTGGGTTTCCTGTCCTACCGCCGCGGCAGCCTGGGGCCCGGGGCGCCGGTGATGCTCAAGCTGCGCCGGCCGCCGGCCGGCCCGTCTGCGGCGGGATAGAGTGCCCGCCATGGCCGGTTTCGAGCAGCTGATGCTGGGCACGCCGCGGCTGCTGCTGCGGCCGCTGGCCGACGGCGATGCGGCGGCGCTGATGGCCATCTTCTCGGACCCCGCGGTCACGCGTTACTGGAGCGCCCCGCCCTGGACCCACCTGGACGCGGCCCACGCCATGATCGAGCGCGACCGTCGCGCCGTGGCCGACGGCGACTACCTCCGCCTGGCGCTCGAGCGCCACGAGGACCGCGCCCTCATCGGCACCTGCACGCTGTTCGCGCTCAACCCGCAGAGCCGGCGCGCCGAACTGGGCTACGTGCTGAGCTCGCGCGAATGGGGCCGTGGCTTCATGCACGAGGCGCTGCTGGCGCTGCTGGATCACGGCTTCGGCGCGCTGGCGCTCAACCGCGTCGAGGCCGACATCGACCCGCGCAACCAGGCCTCGGCGCGCAGCCTGCAGCGCCTGGGCTTCGCGCAGGAAGGCTACCTGCGCGAGCGCTGGATCGTCGGCGACGAGGTCTCGGACACCGCGCTCTACGGCCTGCTGCGGCGCGACTGGCTGGCGCGGCGGCCGGGCCCGGCCCCCAGCACGCCAGCCTCCTAGAATGCGTCGGTCCCGCCCGTGCCACGGGCTTTAGCGCAGGCATTCGATGTCATCGGCCCCCACAGCAGACGGCTCTACCGCATCGCGCCGGCTGATGCCGGTGCTTTTCATCGGCGTGTTCATGGCGGCGCTGGACACCGCCATCATCGCGCCGGCCATTCCGGTGCTGCGCCAGACCTTCGACCTGGACAACCGCGCCGCCAGCCTGCTGACCATCGTCTTCGTGCTGGCTTCGCTGTCCAGCACCGCGCTGCTGGCCAACCTGGGTGACCGTCACGGCCGCCGGCCGGTGTACCTGGCCAGCATCGCGCTGTTCGCCCTGGGTTCGCTCATCGTGGCCTGGAGTCCCAGCTTCACGGTGCTGCTGATCGGCCGCGCCATCCAGGGCATCGGCGGCGGCGGCATCATTCCCACCGCCAGCGCGGTGATCGGCGACGCGCTGCCGCCGGCGCAGCGCGGGCGCGCGCTGGGGCTGATCGGCGCGGTCTACGGCATGGCCTTCGTGCTCGGGCCGCCGCTGGCGGCGCTGGCCATGGTGGTGGCCAGCTGGCACTGGATCTTCCTGGCCAACCTGCCCATTGCCGCGCTGGTGCTGGCCATGGGCCTGCGCGCGCTGCCCGAGCAGCGCCGCGCCGGAGCGCTGCCGCCGCTGGACTGGCCCGGCGTGGCCGTGCTCGTGCTGCTGCTGCTGGCCCTGGTGCTGGGCATCACGCGCGTGGCGGGCGACGGCCTGTGGCCCTGGCTGCTGGCGGCGGTGCCGCCGCTGCTGCTGCTGCTGGTGGCGGTAGAGCGGCGCGCCGCGCACCCCATGGTGCCGGTGGCGCTGTTCGCGCAACGCCAGCTGGCGCTGACCTATCTGCTGACCGCCGGTGCCGGTTTCGGCATGGGCAGCATCATCTTCCTGGCCGCGCTGGCGCACCAGGCGCACGGGGTGGAGCGCACGCACGGCGGCTTCGTGCTGCTGCCGCTGGTGCTGGCCTCGATGATCGGCTCGATGGGCGCCGGCCGCATGCTCAACCGGGTCGGCGCGCGCGCCATCATCCTGGCGGGCTTTGCGTTCCTGGCGCTGGGCTATGGCGGCGTGGCCATCCTGTCGCTGGGCCTGTGGGGCTACCTGGCGGCCAGCGTGCCGCTGGGCCTGGGCGTGGGCATCGTGGTGGGCGGGGCGCTGCGCACCATCGCCATCGACGAGGCGCCGCAGGCCCAGCGCGGCGCGGCGCAGGGGCTGGTGAACATCTTCACGAGCGTGGGCACGCTGCTGTCGGCCGCCAGCGTGGGCGCGCTGGCCGACTTTGCCGGCGGCCAGGCCCCCGGCATGGCCCTGGCCTACGCGCTGGTGGCTGCGTTGATGCTGCTGATGCTGCCGCTGACGCTGGCGCTGCGCAAGGACCGGCCGGCGCTGGCGCCCGCCACCAAGGTGGTCTAGGGTTCGGAAGGCGCGGCGCCGCGGCTGGGGTCGTGCTTAGGGAAGGGATAGGCGTCGGCCACGTAGGCCGGGCCCTTCATCACCATCACGATGACGCAGCCGAAGGCCAGCGTCAGCACCATGGTCCAGTGCAGCAGCAGCACGCCGCAAGCGACGTAGATCTGCAGCTGCGCCGCGGCCGCGATTTCCGGCCCGGCGGCCCACAGGCGCAGCGCCACAAAGCCCAGCGGCAGCGCCGTGCCCCACAGCAGGATGGCCGGCAGGCGGCGCCACAGGATGCGCTCGCGCCCGGGGGCCGAGCGGGTATGGCCGGGCAGCTTGACGAAGGGGTTCATGGCGGGCGGCGGTGCATGCAGCAGGGCCATCATGCACCAATGCGCGCCCCCGCGTTGGCGCGCGGGCCTAGGGGCCGACCGTCGTGACCATGGTCCCCAGCGGGAATGCGCCGCGGAAGCTCAGCGGGATGGTGGCGATGTGGTTGCCGCCGATCAGCGCGCCCACCGTGCTGCCGCGCGCCGTGGTGAAGGACACCGCCGAGCCGAAGTCGAAGGCGATGTTGTTGATGGTGGTGGCCATCTTGGTCTGGCGCCTGCCGTTCAGCCGCCACCAGTTGGCCAGGAAGCTGGTGTTCACCGTGGGGGTCTGCACGCTGCCCTGCAAGAACCAGTCGGGCGTGCCCGTGCCTTCGGGCGAGATGGCAGCGTAGAAGGCCTGGCCTGTGCCCATTGGGTTGGCCTCGATGTTCAGGCCCAGGTCCAGTTCCGCCGGCACGCCGCCCGCGCGCAACGCCGCCACCAGCAGGGCCGAGTTGCTGGCGTAGCTGAGCGTGTAGTTGTTGATGGACGTGGCCGGGTCGGTGGCCGTGCCGTCGGGCGACAGGATGATCAGCCCGATCTGCGCCACGCGGCCGCGGCGCGCCGGCCACTGCCCCACCTTCACCGCCTGGCAATCGGCCACGCGCACCACCAGTTGCGCCTGCCCGGCGTTGCTGGCCAGGGTGTAGCGCGCCGGCACCAGGGCCGTGGCGGCGTCCAGCGGCACGGGCGTGACGCCGACGAATTCGGTGCAATCGCTGAACAGCACCTGCGGCAGGGCCGGGGCGGCCGACGCGGGCGCCTGGACGGCCAGCAGGGCCAGCGGGATCAGCAAGGGAAACGGGGGCTTGTTCATGCGAGCGCTCCAAGGGTGGGGAGCGGCATGGTGGGCCGCGGCCAGAGCGGCCGCAAGCCTGCAGGACGTGGGGGGCGGCAGGGCCGGGCCCTGCCGCGGGTCAGTGCCCCGAGCCGAGTTTCTCGCCGGCCTTGAGCCGGTAGACCGTGCCGCAGTAAGGACAGCGGCCCCCGTCGTGGCCGGTGACGTCGATGAACACACGGGGGTGCTGGTTCCACAGCGTCATGTGCGGGTTGGGGCAATGCGTGGTGCCCGGGCCCACCAGATCGGCGGCAGCGAGTTCGACAACGGCCTTGGGATCGCTCATCTTCACACCTTGGTCAGCCAGTCGGCGTACTTGGGATTACGGCCGTTGACGATATCGAAGAAGGCTGTCTGGATCTTTTCGGTCAGCGGGCCGCGGCTGCCGGCGCCCAGCGGGATGCGGTCGAGCTCGCGGATGGGCGTGACCTCGGCCGCGGTGCCGGTGAAGAAGGCCTCGTCGCAGATGTAGACCTCGTCGCGCGTGATGCGCTTTTCCACGACCTGCAGGCCCAGGTCCTTGCAGATGTGGAACACGGTGTTGCGCGTGATGCCGTTCAGGGCGCCGGCCGACAGGTCGGGCGTGTAGACCACGCCGTTTTTGATGACGAACAGGTTCTCGCCCGCGCCTTCGCTGACGAAGCCGTTGGCGTCGAGCAGCATGGCCTCGTCGTAGCCGTCTTCGGTGGCTTCGGTGTTGGCCAGGATGCTGTTGGTGTAGTTGCTCACCGCCTTGGCCTGCGTCATGGTGATGTTGACGTGGTGGCGCGTGTAGCTGCTGATCTTGACGCGGATGCCGTTCTTCAAGCCCTCGTCGCCCAGGTAGGCGCCCCAGGACCAGGCCGCCACCATCAGGTGGATGGTGTTGCCCTTGGGGCTGACGCCCAGCTTCTTGTCGCCGATCCAGGTGAGCGGGCGCAGGTAGCAACTGTCCAGACGGTTGACGCGCACCACCTCGCACTGCGCGTCCATCACCTGCTGCTGGCTGAAGGGGATCTGCATGCGCAGGATCTTGGCGCTGTTGAACAGGCGCTCGGTGTGCTCGCGCAGGCGAAAGATGGCTGTGCCCTGGTCGGTCTTGTAGGCGCGCACGCCCTCGAAGGCGCCGCAGCCGTAGTGCAGCGTGTGGCTCAGCACGTGGATCTTGGCGTCACGCCATTCGACCAGGCGGCCGTCCATCCAGATCTTGCCGTCGCGGTCGGACATCGACATGTGGGCTCCAGGGGTTGTGCCAAGGGTGGGCGCCGATTTTAGGCCGGCTATTCACGACTTCTCAGGCCGCGGCGCGGTGCAGATCCCAGCGGGCCAGGCGGCCCTCAATCATCTCCAGGCGCACTTCGTCGCCGCCCGCGTCGCGCCAGGCCCAGACCTCGGGCTGTTCGGACAAGCGCGTGCCCAGGCTGCGCGTCAGCACCAGCACCTGCGGCAGGCGCAGGCCGGGGCGCAGCGCGCTGTGCAGCATCACGGCGCTGGGCACCTGGCCCACCGGGTTGCCGGCGGCCACGCGCAGCACGCGCAGCGCACGCGAAACCTGCAGCAGCAGCCAGAACACGCTCACCGTCACGGCCAGGGCCACGCCGGGCCAGCCCCAGCCCATCCAGCCCACGACCACGGCCGCGGCCAGCAGGCCCCAGGTGGCGATGGCGTTCATGGTTTGCCTCGGGCACTGGCTGACAATGCGGGCGATGGATGGCTTGCAGACATGGGTGATCAACCTGGACAGGGCGCCGGAGCGCATGGCGCGGATTGCCGCGCAGCTGCAGCGCCTGGGCCTGCCCTACACGCGGCTGCCGGCGGTGGATGCGCGGGCCCTGACGCCCGAACAGCGCGCCGCACTGGACGAGCCCGCCTACCGGCGCAAGCATGGCATGACGCCGCTGCTGGGCGAATTGGGGTGTTACCTGTCGCACGTGGAGGCCATGCGCCTGATGCTGGCCAGCCCGGCGCAGTTTGCGCTGGTGCTGGAAGACGACGTGCTGCTGCACGACAGCCTGCCGGCCGTGCTGCAAGGGCTGATGCGCCACGCCGACCGCTGGGACGCGGTCAAGCTCTCGGCCGTGCACCGCGGCACGCCGGTGCCGTATCTGCGGGTGGCGCCCGGGCACCAGCTGGCGGTGATGCTCAGCCGCTGCACCGGCAGCAGCGCCTACCTGATGAACCGGCGCGCGGCTCAGGCCTATGCCGACGGCCTGCTGCCCATGAGCCTGCCCTACGACCATGTGTTCGACCAGGGCTGGCGCTTCGGCATCAAGTACCGCCTGGTCACGCCCACGCCCTGCGGCCACGACGACCAGATCGCCTCGACCATCGTGGCCCCGCCCGGCCCGGGCCGCAAGTTCCCGTGGACGCAGCGCGGCAGCACCTACGCCTACCGCCTGGGCAACGAATGGCGACGCCTGCGCTATGGCCTGGCCGAGGCCTGGCGCGAGAAGCGGCAGGGGCCCGCCTTGATCAGCTGACGCGGCCGGTGCGCAGTTGCAGCGCCCAGTCGTCCTGGCCCAGGGCCTGGGCGCGGCGGGCGCTGGTTTCCCAGTCGTAGGTGGTCAGGCGCAGCTGCACCTGCCAGCCACGTATGCCGTGCTCCAGCAGCGCCCAGCGCGCGTGCGGGCTGCCGGTTTCCACGACGAAGGGCAGGCGGCCGAAGTGGCTGTAGGCAGGGCGGCCCACGCTGCCGGGGTTGACGAGCAGGCGGCCGTCCAGCATCTGCACGCGCGGCACATGGGTGTGGCCGCACAGCAGCAGCGTGGCCGGGTCGCCTGCCGGCAAGCGCGCGCGCACCTCAGCGGCAGTGGCGGCGCGGATGCCGGGCGCGCCCTGGGGCTCGTAGCCCGGCACCAGGGTCTCCATCAGGCCGTGCAGGTCATTGCCGGGCACGCCGTGGAAGCACCAGGCCGTGCCGTCCAGCAGGCGCAGTTCGGCCGGCAGCCCGGCCAGCCAGGCGTGTTCGGCCGGGCCCAGCTCGGC
Organism: Rubrivivax sp.; assembly: GCA_022842305.1. Lineage (GTDB taxonomy): Bacteria > Pseudomonadota > Gammaproteobacteria > Burkholderiales > Burkholderiaceae_C > Rubrivivax. The sequence goes on along the minus strand of JALHPY010000025.1, from coordinate 2,533 downwards.
TGCGGCAAAGGCGTCGTCGCTTTCGCCGCCGGGGCTGGCCTGCAGCGCCTGCCGGTCGTGGTTGCCGGCGATGGTGGGCCAGCCCTGGGCCATCAGCAGCTGCGCCGTCTCGCGTGGCCACAAGGGGCCCGAGACGATGTCGCCCAGGTTGAGCACCAGCTCGGGCGCCAGCGCGGCGATGTCTTCCATCACCGCCTGCAGCGCCGGCAGGTTGCCGTGGATGTCGGAGACGAGGGCGATGCGCATGCTCGGGTCCCTTTCTCAGTTCAAGCCGCGCACGGCTTCCATGGCCTGCTCGATGCGTTCGACGGCGTGCACGGTGAGGCCTTCTATGGGCTTGCGCGGCGCGTTGGCCTTGGGCACCACGGCCACGCTGAAGCCCAGCTTGGCCGCCTCTTTCAGCCGCTCCTGGCCACGCGGCGCGGGGCGCACCTCGCCCGCCAGGCCTACTTCGCCGAAGGCGATGAAGCCGCGCGGCAGCGCGCGACCGCGCAAGCTGCCCTGTATGGCCAGCAGCACCGCCAGGTCGGCGGCAGGCTCGGCGATGCGCACGCCGCCCACGGCGTTGACGAACACGTCCTGATCCATGCAGCTCACCCCGGCATGGCGGTGCAGCACGGCCAGCAGCATGGCCAGACGGTCGCGGTCCAGGCCCACGCTCAGACGCCGCGGGCTGGCGCCGCCGCTGTCCACCAGCGCCTGTATCTCCACCAGCAGCGGCCGCGTGCCTTCCAGCGTGACCAGCACGCAGGTGCCCGGCACCGGCTCGCCGTGCGTGGACAGGAAGATGGCGCTGGGGTTGCTGACGCCCTTCAGGCCGCGCTCGGTCATCGCGAACACGCCGATCTCGTTGACCGCGCCGAAGCGGTTCTTGATGGCGCGCACCAGGCGAAAGCTGCTGTGCGTGTCGCCCTCGAAGTACAGCACGGTGTCGACGATGTGCTCCAGCACGCGCGGCCCGGCCAGCGCGCCTTCCTTGGTGACGTGGCCCACCAGCACCACGGTGCAGCCGCGCGTCTTGGCCAGGCGCGTGAGCTGCGCGGCGCATTCGCGCACCTGGGCCACCGAGCCGGGGGCCGAGTTGAGCTGGTCGGAGTAGACCGTCTGGATCGAATCGACCACGCAGAAGGCCGCGTCCTCGGCCTCGATGGCGGCGATGATCTTCTCCAGCTGGATCTCGGCCAGCACGCGCACGCGCTGGCCCGACAGGCCCAGGCGGTGCGCGCGCAGCGCGATCTGCGCGCCGCTTTCCTCGCCGGTGACGTACAGCACCTTCATCTGCGTGGACAGCGCGTCCACCGCCTGCAGCAGCAGCGTGCTCTTGCCGATGCCCGGGTCGCCGCCCAGCAGCACCACCGCGCCTTCGACGATGCCGCCGCCCAGCACGCGGTCCAGCTCTTCCTGGCCGGTGGGGGTGCGCGCGATCTCGGCGGCCTCGATCTCGCTGAGCGTGGCCACCGGCTGGCTCTTGGCCAGGGCCTGGAAGCGGGTGTTGCGCGTGGCCGCGCCGGGGGCCTCGACCAGGCCTTCGTCCAGCGTGTTCCAGGCCTTGCAGTGCGGGCACTGGCCCAGCCACTTGGCGCTGGTGCCGCCGCACTCGCGGCAGGTGTAGATCGTCTTGGCCATGGCGGCATTGTCGACCCGCGGCCGGCCGGCACGCCCGGCGCCCAGACCTCCCCGGTCAGGGGCCAGGGGTGGCCGGCGGTGGGGTCGACCGCCGCCGGGCCGAGGTTGAGGGCCTCGAGGCGCGGGTCAGCTGGAACTGCTGCCGCGCAGCTTGCCGACCACGAACAGCAGCAGCACCGCACCCAGCACCGACGCGATCCAGCCCGCGCCCTGGCCGGCCTGGTACCAGCCCAGCGCCTGGCCCACGAAGCCCGCCAGCAACGAACCGCCGATGCCCAGGGCGCCGGTGAGGATCCAGCCCATCTTCTGCTCGCCCGGCAGCACGAAACGCGCGATCGCGCCCACGATCAAGCCGACGATGATGGTTCCGATCAAACCCATGAAGGTTTCTCCTTTCAAGCCATTGAGGCACGCGTTCGGCGAAGGATGCTGACATCGCAGGGCCCGGGCCGCAAGCGATTGGCCTTGCAGGGCTCTTTTCGGGGATCAATGCGTTGGCCGGCATGCGGGACCTGGTCTTCGCCCGCCGTTCGGCCTCTTGCGGAGCCTCTCAACCCTCGCGCACGCGCCCGCGCCCGGCCTTGACTTGCGAGCGCACCGCCTTGCCTTCCAGCCGGCGCTGCTTGGAGCCGTAGGTGGGCTTGGTGGCGCGGCGCGGGCGCGGCGGCGACGCGGCGTCGTCCACCATGGCCTGCAGCCTGGCCAGCGCCTCGGCGCGGTTCATGGGCTGGCTGCGGTGTTCCTGGGCCTTGATGACGACCACGCCGTCTTCGGTGATGCGCTGGTCGGCCTGGGCCAGCAGCCGCAGCTTCACGGCGTCGGGCAGGCTGGACGCGGCCACGTCGAAGCGCAGGTGCACGGCGCTGGACACCTTGTTGACGTTCTGCCCGCCCGCGCCCTGCGCGCG
>JALHPY010000024.1:23440-41382 GCA_022842305.1 Rubrivivax sp. | reverse complement strand
CGCGCGCCGGCGCCGCCACCGGCGGCCACGCGCGACGAGCGCAAGAACGCCAAGCAGGCGCGCGCCAAGCAGTCCGAGGCCACGCGCCCGCTGCGCCTGGAGCTGCAGCGCATCGACGAGCGCCTGGCCCGCCTGGCCACCGAGAAGCAGGCGCTGGAGCAGCAGCTGTCGCACCCCAGCACCAGCGGCGACGCCTACGCCGAACTGGGCCGCAACCTGACCCATGCCGCGGCCGAAACGGCCATGCTGGAAGAACGCTGGCTGGAACTGCAGTCGGAACTGGAAGGCCTGCAGGCGGGCGGGTGAGGCCAGGCGGGGCTACCCTGATCCCGCCTGCAGCGGTTCAGGCGGCGGCCAGCAGGTCCAGCAGCAGCTCGATGCGCGCCTGCACGGGCGTGAGCGACCCGTAACTCGGCAGTTCGCCCGCGGGGGCATCCACTGCACCGCCCACCACCCCGCCTTGCAGGCAGCGTGAGGCGCGCCACACGCGCACCCCGGCCGCCTGCGCACGCACGGCCGCGTCGCGCAGCGCGTGGTGCACGCTGCCGTTGCCGGTGCCGGCGATCACCACCCCGGCCGCGCCCGCGGCCACCAGCGCGTCCAGCGTGGCGCCGCGCACCCCGGCGTGGCTGGTGACGATGTCCACCACCGGCCAGCTGTCCACCGGCGTGCCCGCCGGGTCGGCCGGGTGCAGGGGCGCCTCCGGCCAGGGGCGAAAGCAGCGCAGCGCGCCGTCTTCGATCAGCGCCAGCGGCCCGGCGTCGCCCGTGCCGAAGGCTTCGACGCGGTAGCCGTGCAGCTTGCGCAACTCAGCCCCGGCCAGCACCTGGCCGCCCAGCAGCGCCAGCACACCGCGCACGCCCGGCGTGCGCGCCAGCGTCACGGCGTCCAGCAGGTTCTGCGGCCCGTCGGGCGAAGGCGCCGTGGCCGGGCGCATGGCGGCGGTCAGCACCACCGGCTTGGGCGCGGCCAGCGTGCGGTGCAGGAAGTAGGCGCTCTCTTCCAGCGTGTCGGTGCCGTGCGTCACCACGACGCCGGCGACCTCGGGCCGAGCCAACTGCTCGGCCAGGCACGCGCGCAGCGCCATCCAGGTGGCGTGGTCCATGTCGCGGCTGTCCAGGCGCGCCAGCGTCAGCGTCTGCAACGCCTGGCCCTGCAACGCAGGAACGGCCGCGATCAACGCGTCGGCGCCCAGCGCCCCGGCGGTGTAGCCCACATGGCTTTCGGCCCGCGCCGCCGTGCCGGCGATGGTGCCGCCGGTGCCCACCACGACCACGAGCCCGCTGCTGCTTTGCATTTGCACGAATTCTGGATGAAAATACAGTTACTGGATAAACCGCCAGATGCTCAACACCGCGCCAACACCGCGCAACACCGGACACGCCATGGACGAAAGCCCCAAGCTCACCGCGCGCCAACAGCAGGTTCTGGAGCTGGTGCAGAGCGCGATAGAACGCACCGGCGCCCCGCCCACGCGCGCCGAGATCGCCGCCGAACTGGGCTTCAAGTCGCCCAACGCCGCCGAAGAGCATCTGCAGGCGCTGGCACGCAAGGGCGTCATCGAACTGGTGGGCGGCACCTCGCGCGGCATCCGTCTCAAGTCTGACACATTGCGTGCGCTGAACGAGGCACGCCTGGCGCCCTGGGGCCAGCAGTACATGCTGCCGCTGCCGCACATCGCGCAGCTCACGCTGCCGCTGGTCGGCCGCGTCGCCGCCGGCAGCCCCATCCTGGCGCAGGAACACGTCGACCAGACCTACCTGATGGAAGCCACCATGTTTGCGCGCCGCCCCGACTACCTGCTCAAGGTGCGCGGCATGAGCATGCGCGACGCCGGCATCCTGGACGGCGACCTGCTCGCCGTGCAAAAGGCCAAGGAAGCCAAGAACGGCCAGATCGTGGTGGCGCGCCTGGGCGACGACGTCACCGTCAAGCGCCTGCGCCGCACCAGCCGGGCGATCGAGCTGATCCCCGAGAACCCCGACTTCGAGACCATCATCGTGCCCTTCGACAGCGCCGAGTTCGAGCTCGAAGGCATCGCCGTCGGGCTCATCCGCAACACCATGCTGATGTAGCCATGCCGCCGCTCCCCCCCATCCGCGGCGGCATCCACCCGCCCAGGGCGCTGACACCGCGCAAGGCGCGCAGCGCTGCCGAATGCCAGCAGCTCGAGCAATTGCCCAACATCGGCCCGTCCATCGCCGCCGATCTGCGCCTGATCGGCGTGCAGCACCCGCAGCAACTGCTGGGCAGCGACGCCCTGCAGCTCTACCACCAGCTGTGCCAGCACACCGGCAAGCGCCACGACCCCTGCGTGCTCGACACCTTCATGGCCGCCACCGACTTCATGCGCGGCGCCGAGCCGCGCCCCTGGTGGGCCTACACCGCCCAGCGCAAGCGCGAGTACGGCACGGTCTAGGCTCGGCGCCGGGCCCCGGGCCCCGGCGCCGAAGTGGCGGCGCTTGGCCCCGCTTCTCGGCAGAGCAAGCCTGGCGTGACCGGGCGACGATGCGACTCAAGTTCTCCGCATCGTCTCCGATACCCCGCCATGGCCATCCAACTGCAACACGACTCCCGCTGGGGCCACCACGGCACGCAGGTCACCGTGCAGAGCGGCCGCCTCGAGACCCACCCGCCGGCGCTGGGCCTGCAGTGGGGCACGCCCTGGCAACGCCTGCTGCACTGGCTGAAGGCCCCGGCGCCGGCAGAAGCCGCAGGGGCACCCAGCCGCCTGGACGCGGCGCGCAACGACTTCATCGAGGCCATGGCCGACATCGCGGGCGCCGAGGCCATCGACCTGCGCATGCGTCTGTGCCAGACGCGCTCGCTGCTCAGCTTGTGGCATCTGCGCGTCGATCTCTACGGCGCCGTGAGCGTCGCGCACAGCCAGGCCGAGGCCGAACGCCGCATGACCAGGCTGAACCGCCACTTTCCGACGCGGGCCCCGCGCTCGAACTGGGTGCCTTTGTGACGCCCTTCGCCGAACCCCGCCGCTACACGCCCGGTGCCGGGCTGCTGGACGGTGGCCTGCCCGGCGACCGCGTGGCGCGCGGCGCAGCGCGCCAGGCCTTCGTCGAGCTGCGGGCCAGCTTTCTGCGCACGCTGGAAGACCTGCCGGGCAACGACTGGCTGGTCGCACAGGTGCGCCGCGCCGAGGAGCCGGTGGACCTGTGGTTGCTGCGCGCCCCGGTGTTCAGGGCCCTGGCGGCCGGCGGGTCCGAGATGCATGCGCGCCACCTGGGCCTGCGCCGCAAGATCGACTCAGTCTTCCTCGACCTGGACGGCGCACCCTCGACGCGCTATTGAAGCGTCCTTCAGGCGCGCACGCGCGCCTTGAAACTGCGCCGGAACTTGTCGATCTTTGGCGCCACGACGAAGGCGCAATAGCCCTGACCGGGGTTGCGGGCGAAATAGTGCTGGTGGTAGTCCTCGGCGCGCGAGTAGTTCGCGCGCTCCTGAAGCTCGGTCACCACGCGCCCGCGCAGCGCCGCGTTGGCCTCGTCCAGGCAGGCCTGCGCCACCGCCACCTGAGACGCTTCGTGCCAGTAGATGCCGCTGCGGTACTGCGTGCCGACGTCGTTGCCCTGGCGGTCCAGCGTGGTCGGGTCGTGCACCACGAAGAAGATCTCGAGCAGCTCGCGCAGCGCGATGCGATCGGCGTCGAAGCGCAGCTGCACCACCTCGGCGTGACCGGTGCCACCCGAGCAGACCTGCTCGTAGCTGGGGTTGAGCACGCGGCCATTGCAGTAGCCGCTTTCGACGGCGATGACGCCGTCGACGAGCTCGAACACCGCTTCCACACACCAGAAGCATCCCCCACCCAACGTGATCTGCTGCTCGTTCAAACCTTGGCTCCTTTGCTGTTCCAGCGGGCTGGGTCGCGGCCGCGACGGCAATCCTTACACTCACAGCCATTATGGATACCGTCCGGCGGTGACACGCGACAGGGGTGAGCCCCGGCCCGCGCACCTGGCCCGCGCTGCAGCGGACACCGCCGGCACCTGCACATGAACGAGATCTTTCTGACGCTGGGCATCGAGTCCTGGAAGCCGGTGCTGTCGACGCTGGTCATGCCACCGCTGCCGCTGCTGCTGCTGGTGCTGGTCGGTGCCCGGCTGATGTTCGTGCGCCGCCTGCTGGCCTGGACGCTGGTGCTGCTGGCCGTGGTCGGCCTGTGGGCCACCACCACGGTGGCCCTGGGCCACGCCCTCACCAACGCGCTGCTGGCACCGCCGCGGGCGCTGATGGAAGCGGACATCGCCGAGCTGCGCCGCGCGCCCAAGACCAGCATCGTGGTGCTGGGCGGAGGGCGGCGCCTGCTGGCACCCGAGTACGGCATGTCGGCGCTGCGCCCGCTGTCGATCGAGCGCCTGCGCTACGGACTGTGGCTGGCGCGCGAGACCGCGCTGCCGGTGGGCTTCAGCGGCGGTGTGGGCCACGGCTCGCCGCCGGGCCCGACGGAAGCCGAGATCGCCGCGCGCACGGCCGAGCGCGAGTTCGGGCGCAAGCTGGCCTGGACCGAAGGCGATTCGCGCGACACGCGCGAGAACGCCATCCGCACCGTGGCGCTGCTCAAGCCGACCGGCATCCAGCAGATCGTGCTGGTTACCCACGCCAACCACATGCGCCGGGCCGTCGGCAACTTCGAACAAGCCGCCCAGGCCGCGGGCATGCACCTGATCATCGTCGCCGCGCCCATGGGCATGGCGGCGGCGGGCGATCTGCGGTTCAGCGACTGGCTGCCCAGCCCCGAGGGCTTTCTGCAGACGCGCCACGCCCTGCACGAGTGGCTGGGGGGCCTGATGGGCGCCTGATGGGCGCATGAGGCTCCCCAGACCCGGGCACGCGCTCCTCAGGGCCGCGCGGTGGCTGCGCTGCCGGACTGGGCGTCTTCGGCGGCGCGCGCTTCCAGGCGCTCCCTCTCGGCCTGGGCCGCCTGCAAGGCCTTGATGCGGCGCGCGTGCTCGGCGGCGTTGGAGCGCCGCAAGCCGTCCATCAGCACGGCGTCGACCTTCATGCCCTGGCCGGCCATGCGTTCGGTCAGGTGCAGCCCGGCGGCCGCGTCACCCCCCAGCGAGGCCACCACCTCGTTGGCAAACAGGTCGGCATTGCCGACGATGCTGTCCACGGCGATGGCCTTCTCGGCCTGGGCCTCGGCGGCCGACAGCAGCATGCCGGCCCCGGGCACGGCGATGGACAGGATCTTGCCGACCAGGAAGCCGTTGCTCACGCCTTCACTCTTCTGGGCCGCATCGATGGCGCTCTGGCTGGCCTGGAAGTAGGTGCCGAAGGCGGCCAGCCAGCGGAATTCGTCGGCCGTCTGTGCCTCGAGCATGGCGTTGGCCGGGATCTTGGCGCGCTTGTTGCCCAGGCGCCAGAAGACATCCGGGTCGCTGTCGAAGGAACTGGCGGTGACGCTGCCGGCGCAGCCGCGCTGCGTGTCGACCTCGAGCTTGCGGCCGCCTTCCAGCGTCAGCCGCATCGGCTTGCCCTCGGCCGCCTCCTGCCGGGCCTTGAGCATCACGTCCCAGAAACCCTGGTCGTCGTTGGAGACCATCGAGCCGCCGCGGAACAGCGCCCCCAGTTCGAGCTTGGTGCCGCCGCCGGGCAACTTGCGGTCGTTGACCGCCAGCACCACGTCGCCCACCCTCAGCGCATCGGGCGCGCCCTCGTCGGCCCAGGCCACGCGCCACTTCTCGTCCATGCCGGTGACGCTGCGGAACAGTTGCAGGTCGCTGTCGGACATGCGCTGGCGGATGCTGTGCGTGGACAGCAGCACGAAGGGTTCGACCTGCGTGGTCGAGTCGCACAGCGCCTCGGCGCCCCAGGCCACATGGATGGCGGCGGCGCGGAACTGCACCTCGTGCTCGAAGCGGCTTTTGAACAGCTCGCGCTCGAAGGCTCGGTCGTAGTTGTCGGCGGCACCGGCCGGCACCAGGACCAGCACACAGAGCAAGGCAATCAGGGCGCGCACCATGCACCGATTTTGCTCGCCTGGGCTGCGCGCGAGGCGGCATGATGTCCTGCTTTGACCCCCTTGCTCCGGGCTTGCGCCGCGCGGCGCACCCACCGGCGGCAGGGCCTTGCGGGTCGGCTCGAGGCCCGTCAGGCACTTGACGCACACTCTCGCTTGCGGCGCAATTTGCGCTCCAACCCTGTCGAGGACTCACACGTGAAGACAAACTGGCTGATCGGCGCCCTCATCGTGGCGGTCGTTGCCACTGCCCTGCCCACCGTTTCCGAGGCCAAGCGCCTGGGGGGTGGCAAATCCTCCGGCATGCAGCGCGACATGCCTGCGCGCAGCTCGCCCGACGCCCCCCCGGCCAAGCCGGCCACCCCGGCGCAAGGCCAGCAGTCCAACGCCGCGCCCACCGCGGGCGCCGCGCCGGCCGCGGCCGCGCCCAAGCGCTCGTGGATGGGGCCCATCGCCGGCCTGGCCGCCGGCCTGGGCATCGCCGCGCTGATGAGCCACCTGGGCATGGGCGAGGCCTTCGGCAATTTCCTGATGATGGCGCTGCTGGCCGTGGCCGCGGTGTTCGTCATCGGCTTCCTGCTGCGCCGCTTCGGCCCGAACCGCGGCGCCACGCCCGCGCTGGCCGGTGCCGGCGCCGCTGCGGGTGGCGGCAACTTCGGCGGCAGCATGCCGCGCAACGAACCCCCGCCGATGCAGCGCACCAGCACCGTCGAGCCGGCCGCCCTGGCCCCGGTGCCGGCCAGCAGCGGCAGCGCGCCCCAGGCCGCCCCTGAGGCCGCTGGCGTGAGCCGCGCCTTCGTGCCGGCGAGCTTCGATTCCGAAGGCTTTTCGCGCATCGCCAAGCTGATCTTCATCCGCATGCAGGCGGCCAACGACAGCGCCGACCTGGACGACCTGCGCCGCTTCACCACGCCCGAGTTGTTTGCCGAGATCCGGCTCGACCTGCAGGAGCGCGGCCCCAGCGGCCAGCACACCGACGTGGTCAAGGTCGACGCCGATGTGCTGGACGTGGCCGACGAAGGTGAACGCCAGGTCGTGAGCGTGCGCTTCCATGGCCAGATGATCGAAGAGAAGGGCGCCGAGCCCGCCGCCTTCGACGAAATCTGGCACCTGGTCAAGCCGCACGACGACAGCAAGCCCTGGGCCATTGCCGGGATCGAGCAGCATAGCCACTGACCGCGGGGCCGGCGCCCGCGCCGGCCATCATTTCCCCAGCCTCAGCGCACGGCCCCTACTCGGGGCCGTTGCGCTGGGGCTTGGCCTTTTGCTGGCCGGCTGCGCCACACCGCCTGCGCGGCTGGTGTTCAGCAAGCCCGTGGTGCTGCTGGGCGAAGTGCATGACAACACCGCCCAGCACGCCTTGCGGCTGCAGGCCTTCCGCGACCTGCTGGCCACCGGCGCCCGCCCGGCGCTGGCGCTGGAGCAGTTCGACCGCGACCGCCAGCCGGCACTCGACCGCCTGCTGGCCCAGACCCCGCCGCCCGACGCCGACGCGCTGATCGCCGCCGCCGGCGCCAAGGGCTGGACCTGGGACCACTACCGCCCCTTCCTCGCGCTGGCGCTGCAGCACGGCCTGCCCATCGTCGCCGTCAACGTGGGCCGCGACGAGGCCCGGCTCATCATGCGCGAAGGCCTGGCGCGCCACGGCTTCGACGCCGATGTGCCGGCCGATGTGCTGCAGGCGCAGGCCCTGGACATCGAGGCCAGCCACTGCGGCATGCTCGATCAGGCCGCGGCCAAACGCATGGCGCTGTCGCAGGTGGCGCGCGACCAGTCCATGGCGCGGGCGCTGCGCACGCATGCCGATCGCGGCGTGGTGCTGCTGGCCGGCAACGGCCATGTGCGCACCGACATCGGCGTGCCGCGCTGGCTGGATGCGGCCACGCGCGCCCGCAGCGAGGCCATCGGCGTGCTCGAGGTGGACGACACCCTCACCGCCTTCGACCGCCGCATCTACACCCCGGTGCACGAGCGCCCGGACCCCTGCGAAGGCATGCGCAAGCCCAAGCCCAGCAGCTGAAGGCCTGGGCCGCGGCAGCGCAGCGCGGCATAGGGCAAGATCGGCGCCATGCCTGCCCTGTCCATCCTCGATCTCGCCCCCATCGTCGAAGGCGGCAACGCCGCCGACGCCCTGCGCAACACCCTGGACCTGGCGCGCCACGCCGAGGCCTGGGGCTACCAGCGTTTCTGGCTGGCCGAGCACCACAACATGGCCGGTCTGGCCTGTTCGGCCACCGCGGTGCTGATAGGCCACGTGGCCGGCGGCACGCGCAGCATCCGCGTGGGCTCGGGCGGCATCATGCTGCCCAACCACGCGCCGCTGGTGGTGGCCGAGCAGTTCGGCACCCTGGCCACCCTGTACCCCGACCGCATCGACCTGGGCCTGGGCCGCGCGCCCGGCACCGACATGCTCACGGCCCGAGCGTTGCGGCGCACGCTGGAAGGCGCGGGCGAAGACCGCTTTCCGCAGGACGTGCTGGAGTTGCAGGCCTACCTGGGCGAGCCGCGGCCCGACCAGGCCGTGCGCGCCATCCCCGGCAGCGGCACGCACGTGCCGATATGGCTGCTGGGCTCGAGCCTGTACAGCGCGCAGCTGGCGGCGCACCTGGGCCTGCCCTTCGCCTTTGCCTCGCACTTTGCGCCCGACCAACTGTTGCAGGCGCTGCAGCTCTACCGCGGCGGCTACCGGCCCTCGGCACGCTGGCCGCGGCCGCACGCGATGGTGGCCGTCAACGTGGTGGCCGCGCCCAGCGACGCCGAGGCGGCGCGGCTGTTCACCTCGCTGCAGCTGCGCTTTCTGGGCATGCGCCGCGGCCAGCGCGGGCCGCTGCCGCGCCCGGTGGGCAGCATGGACGGCCTGTGGACCGAGGCCGAACGCGGCGGCGTGGCCAGCATGCTGGAGATGTCGGCCGTGGGCGGCCCCGAGACGGTGGCGCAGCAGCTGGCGCACATCGTCGAAGTCACGCGCGCCGACGAGCTGATCGTCGCCTGCGCCGTGCACGAACACGCGGCGCGGCTGCGCAGCTACGAGATCCTGGCCGGGCTGCCGCAGCAGGCGCTGCCGCCGGCCTGAACCGGCAGCGTCAACCCAGCCGCCGCCGCGCGTTGTGGAACATGCGCATCCACGGGCTGTGCGCGGACAGGTCGGCGCCGCCCCAACTCATCTGCGCGTTGCGGAACACGCGCTCGGGGTGCGGCATCAGCGCGGTGAAGCGGCCGTCGGCGGTGGTCACCGCGGTCAGGCCGCCGGGGCTGCCGTTGGGGTTGGCGGGGTAGGCCTCGGTGGGTTGGCCGTGGTTGCTGACGAAGCGCAGCGCGCGCTGCACCGCAGCGGCGTCGCCGCGCTGCGAGAAGTCGGCATAGCCTTCGCCGTGCGACACCACGATGGGCAGGCGGCTGCCGGCCATGCCGCTGAAGAACAGGCTGGGTGAGTCCAGCACTTCCACCAGCGACAGGCGCGCCTCGAACTGCTCGCTCTTGTTGCGCGTGAAGCGCGGCCAGGCCTGGGCGCCGGGGATCATCTGCGCCAGCGCGGCCAGCATCTGGCAGCCGTTGCACACGCCCAGCGCAAAGCTGTCGCGGCGGTTGAAGAAGGCCGCAAACTGTTCGGCCAGCGCCGGGTTGAAGAGGATGGAACGCGCCCAGCCCTCGCCCGCGCCCAGGGTGTCGCCGTAGCTGAAGCCGCCACAGGCCACGAAGCCGGCAAACTGATCCAGCCGCGCGCGGCCTGCCTGCAGGTCGCTCATGTGCACGTCGAAGCAGTCGAAGCCGGCCTGGGCCAGCGCGTAGCTCATCTCGACCTGCGAGTTGACGCCCTGCTCGCGCAGAATGGCCATCTGCGGCCGCGCCGTCAGCACGGCCGGCGCAGCGGCCGGGTCGAAGCTCAGGTGCAGGTGCAGACCCGGGTCGGCCGGGTCGCCCGCGGCGGCGTGCTCGGCGTCGGCGCAGGCTGGGTTGTCGCGCTGGCGGGCGATGCGCCAGCTGGCCTCATCCCACTGCTGCTGCAGCGTCTGCAGCGACGCAGCGAACACACATTTGGTGTCGCGCCAGACCTCGACCGCGCCGCGATCGTTGGGCTTGCCGATGAAGTGCGCGTGGCGGCTCAGGCCGTGCGCGCGCAGCGTGGCCATGGCCTCGTTGCGGTATTCGGTGGGCACCTGCAGCACGACGCCCAGCTCTTCGTTGAACAAGGCCTTGAGCGTGAGCTCGCGCCGGCGCTCGCCCACCTGGCCGGCCCAGTTCTTGGAGTCGCCGTATTCGGCGCGGCTGTCGGCAATGCCGTCGCCTTCGGTCACCAGGATGTCGACGTTGAGGCTGACGCCGCGGTGGCCGGCAAAGGCCATCTCGCACACCGCTGCCCACAGGCCGCCGTCGCTGCGGTCGTGGTAGGCCAGGATGCGCCCCTGGGCGCGCAGCTCGTTCACGGCCGCCACCAGGGCCTGGAGCTGCGCCGGCTCGTCCAGGTCGGGCACGCCGTCCTGGCTCTGGCAGCCGAACTGCCCCAGCACCTGGGCCAGCATGCTGCCGCCCATGCGCATGCGGCCCTGGCCCAGGTCCACCAGCACCAACGTGGTGTCGCCCGGCTGCAGCTGCGGCGTGAGCGTGCCGCGCACGTCGGCCAGCGTGGCGAAGGCGGTGACGATCAGCGACACCGGCGCGGTGACTTGCTTGGTCGCGCCGTCCGCGCTCCAGCGCGTGCGCATCGACAGCGAGTCCTTGCCCACCGGGATGCCGATGCCCAGCGCCGGGCACAGCTCCAGGCCCACGGCCTTGACGGTGTCGTACAACGCCGCGTCCTCGCCCGGCTCGCCGCAGGCCGCCATCCAGTTGGCGCTGAGCTTGACGCGGCTCAGCTCTATCGGTGCGGCCAGCAGGTTGGTGATGGCCTCGCCCACCGCCATGCGGCCGCTGGCCGGGGCGTGCAACGCCGCCAGCGGCGTGCGCTCACCCAGGCTCATGGCCTCGCCGCGCAGGCCAGCGTAGTCGGCCAGCGTCACCGCGCAATCGGCCACCGGCACCTGCCACGGGCCGACCATCTGGTCGCGGTGGCTCAGGCCGCCGACGCTGCGGTCGCCGATGGTCACCAGGAAACGCTTGCTCGCCACCGTGGGGTGGCGCAGCACGTCCAGCGCCACCTGTTCCAGCGCCACGCCGGTCAGGATCAGTGGCGTCTCGCTGCGCGCCACGCGCTGCACGTCGCGCTGCATCCTCGGCGGCTTGCCCAGCAGCACGTCCAGGGGCATGTCGATGACGCGTTCACCGTTGGGGCCGTCTTCCAGCACCAGCGCGCGCTCTGCCGTGGCCACGCCGACGATGGCCCAGGGGCAGCGTTCGCGCGCGCACATCTGCTCGAACAGCGGCAGCAAGGCCGGGTCCAGCGCCAGCACGTAGCGCTCCTGGCTCTCGTTGCACCAGATCTCCTTGGGCGCCAGGCCGGTTTCCTCGAGCGGCACCTTGCGCAGGTCGAAAGTGGCACCCTGCCCCGCGCCGTCCACCAGTTCGGGGAAGGCGTTGCTGATGCCGCCGGCGCCGACGTCGTGGATGGCCAGGATGGGGTTGGTCTCCCCCAGCGCCCAGCAGTGGTTGATGACCTCCTGCGCGCGGCGCTGGATCTCGGGGTTGCCGCGCTGCACGCTGTCGAAATCCAGCGCCGCGGTGTTGCTGCCCGCGGCCATGGAACTGGCCGCGCCGCCGCCCATGCCGATGCGCATGCCGGGGCCGCCCAGTTGCACCAGCAACGTGCCCGGGCCGAAACGGCGCTTGCGCGTCTGGCTGTCGCTGATCTGCCCCAGGCCACCGGCGATCATGATGGGCTTGTGGTAGCCGCGGCGCACGCCGGCCACGTTCTGCTCGAAGACGCGGAAATAGCCGCCCAGGTTGGGCCGGCCGAACTCGTTGTTGAAGGCGGCGCCGCCCAGCGGGCCCTCGGTCATGATCTGCAGCGGGCTGGCGATGTGCTCGGGCTTGCCCACCGGGCTGCGCTCCCACGGCTCATCGGTGCCGGGCAGGTGCAGGTTGCTGACCGAAAAGCCCGTGATGCCGGCCTTGGGCCGCGCGCCGCGGCCGGTGGCGCCCTCGTCGCGAATCTCGCCGCCGGCGCCGGTGCTGGCGCCAGGGAAGGGGCTGATGGCCGTGGGGTGGTTGTGCGTCTCCACCTTCATCAGCACATGGGCGACCTCGGCGCGCGCGCTGTACAGCGGGGCGTTGGTGTAACCCTGCGGCAGCCAGCGCTCGATCGGCCCGCCTTCCATCACCGCGGCGTTGTCGTCGTAGGCCACGATGCTGTGCTGTGGCGAGGTCTTCTCGGTGTGGCGGATCATGCCGAACATCGACAGCGGCTGGGCCACGCCGTCGATGGTGAAGCCGGCGTTGAAGATCTTGTGGCGGCAGTGCTCGCTGTTGGCCTGCGCGAACATCATCAGTTCGACGTCGCTGGGGTTGCGCGCCAGGCGCGTGAAGGCCTCGACCAGGTAGCCGATCTCGTCGTCGCTGAGCGCCAGGCCGAATTCGACGTTGGCCCGGTCCAGCGCCGCGCGGCCCTGGCCCAGCACGTCCACGTGCGCCAGCGGCTCGGCGGCGCGGCCGTCGAACAGGTGGGCCGCGGCGGCGCGCTCGAAGGCCACGCTCTCGGTCATGCGGTCGTGCAGCAGCGCGGCCAGCGCACTGCGCTCATCGGGCGACAGCGGTTTGGCGCGGCCCAGCAGCGGGGCCTTAAGCGCCAGGTGGAATTCGGTGACGCGCTCCACCCGGTGTAGCACCAGGCCGCAGTTTCGGGCAATGTCGCTGGCCTTGCTGGCCCAGGGCGAGACCGTGCCCAGGCGCGGCATCACCACCACGCAGTCGCCGGCGGCGGCTCCGGTGAAGGGCTCGCCGTAGTGCAGCAGCGCCTGCAGGCGGTCGATATCGGCCGGCGCGGGCGGCGCGTCGAAGGCCACCCAATGCACGTGGCGGGCGGCGACCGCGATCACGCGCGGACAGGCGGCCTGCAGCCGTGCCAGCAGCGCCTGGCTGCGAAAGGCCGAGAGGGCGCTGCCGCCCTCGAAATGCAACAGATGGAGGGGGGTGGCGCTCATGCAGTCCCGTACTGGGGTCGAAGCCGGGGATTCTAGGGGTCGGTGGATAATCGCCCGATGTCCATTCCCATCAAGACCGGCGCCGAGATCGACGGCATGCGTCTGGCCGGCCGCCTGGCCAGTGAAGTGCTGGACATGCTCGCGCCGCATGTGCGTGCCGGCGTCACCACGCTCGAACTCGACCGGCTGGCGCACGAGCACATGGTGCGGGTGCAGGGCGGCATACCGGCCACGCTGGGCTACCAGCCGCCGGGCTACCCGCCCTACCCGGCTTCGCTGTGCACCTCGCTCAACGACGTGGTCTGCCACGGCATCCCCGACGAGCGGCCGCTGAAGAGCGGCGACATCCTGAACATCGACGTCACCGTCATCAAGGACGGCTGGCACGGCGACAACAGCCGCATGTTCATCGTGGGCGAAGGCAGCATCGCCGCGCGCCGCCTGTGCCAGCTGACCTTCGAAGCCATGTGGAAGGGCATCGTCAAGGTCAAGCCGGGCGCACGCCTGGGCGACATCGGCCACGCCATCCAGACCTTTGCCGAGACCGCCGGCTTCAGCGTGGTGCGCGAGTTCTGCGGCCACGGCGTGGGCGCGCGCTTCCACGAAGAGCCGCAGGTGCTGCACTACGGCCGCCCGGGCACGCTGGAAGAGCTGGTGCCGGGCATGATCTTCACCATCGAACCCATGATCAACGCCGGCCGGCGCGAGATCAAGGAAGACCGCCGCGGCAACCGCCCCTACGACGGCTGGACCATCGTCACGCGCGACCGCGCGCTGTCGGCGCAGTGGGAACATTCGGTGCTGGTCACCGAAAGCGGCTACGAGGTGCTCACGGTGTCGGCCGGCAGCCCGCCGCCACCGGCCTTCGCCCCCGCGGGCTACGGCAGCAGCACCGCCCCGGTGCTGGCCACCGCCGGCTGAAGGCCATGTCGGCTCTGCCCGATGCCCCCCGCCAGGCGCCGGGCAGCGTAGCCGCCCTGCGCCTGCGCTTCCGCGAAGGCAAGGCTGCGCTGCTGGCCCACTTCGGGCAGTCGCGGCCCATCGCGCCGGCGGCCACGCGCCTGCTGCGCGGCCTGGCCCGCCATGTCGACGCGACGCTGGCCACGCTGTGGGCCGAGATGCAGCTGCCGCCCAGCGTGGCGCTGGTGGCTGTGGGCGGTTACGGCCGCGGCGAGCTGTTCCCCTACTCAGACGTCGACGTACTGGTGCTGCTGCCGGCAGAGCAGGACGACGCCATGCGCTCCACGGTGTCGCAGTTCCTCACCGCCTGCTGGGACATCGGGCTGGAGGTGGGCTCTTCGGTGCGCAGCATCGCCGAGTGCGAAGGTGAGGCCGCGCGCGACGTGACGGTGCAGACCGCGCTGCTCGAATCACGCCTGGTGTGCGGCGCGCGGCGGCTGTACGAGCAGCTGGGCCGGGCGCTGGGCACGGCCATGGACCCGGCCGCCTTCCTGCGCGCCAAGACGCTGGAGATGCAGCAGCGCCACGTCAAGTACGAGGGCACGCCCTACTCGCTCGAGCCCAACTGCAAGGAAAGCCCGGGCGGCCTGCGCGACCTGCAGGTGGTCATCTGGGTGGCGCGCGCCGCCGGCCTGGGGCGCACCTGGCGCGAGCTGGTGGCCAAGGGTCTGATCACCCCTTTCGAGGCCGCGCAGCTGCGGCGCAACGAAGGCACGCTCAAGTCCATCCGCGCACGCCTGCACCTGGTGGCCGGGCGGCGCGAGGACCGGCTGGTGTTCGACCTGCAGACCGCCGTGGCCACCAGCTTCGGCCTCAAGTCCACGCACGCCCAGCGCAGCTCCGAAGTGCTGATGCACCGCTACTACTGGGCGGCCAAGGCGGTGACGCAGCTCAACCAGATCCTGATGCTCAACATCGAGGAACGCATCACCGGGTCCGAGCAGGCGCCGATGCGCCCGATCACCGCGCGCTTCTTCGACCGCGCCGGCATGCTGGAAGTGGCGCGCGACGACCTGTACCTGGACAACCCGCACGCCATCCTCGAGACCTTTCTCGTGTTCCAGCAGACGCCGGGGCTGCAGGGCCTGTCGGCACGCACGCTGCGCGCGCTGTACAACGCGCGCAACGTGATGGGCGTAGAGTTCCGCCACAGCCCCATCAACCGCGAGCTGTTCATCGACATCCTGCGCCAGCCCATGGGCCTGACGCATGCGCTGCGCCTGATGAACCAGACCAGCGTGCTGGGGCGCTACCTGTGGGTCTTCCGGCGCATCGTCGGGCGCATGCAGCACGACCTGTTCCACGTCTACACCGTGGACCAGCACATCCTGATGGTGGTGCGCAACATGCGCCGCTTCTTCATCCCCGAGCACGCGCACGAGTACCCGTTCTGCTCGCAGCTGGCGGCGCAGTGGGACAGGCCCTGGCTGCTGTACGTGGCGGCCATCTTCCACGACGTGGCCAAGGGCCGGGGCGGCGACCACTCCGAGCTGGGCGCGCGCGAGGCGCGCCGCTTCTGCCGCGCCCACGGCATCGATTACGCCGACACGTTGCTGGTGCAGTTCCTGGTGCGCCACCACCTCACCATGAGCCGCATCGCGCAGAAGGAAGACCTGTCCGACGCGGCCGTCATCAAGTCCTTCGCCAAGCTGGTGGGCACGCCGCAGCGCCTGGCCGCGCTGTACCTGCTGACGGTGGCCGACATCCGCGGCACCAGCCCCAAGGTGTGGAACGCCTGGAAGGGCAAGCTGCTGGAAGACCTGTACCGGCTGACGCTGCGCGCCCTGGGCGGCGCCCAGCCCAACCTGGACGCCGAGATCGAGGCGCGCAAGCAAGAGGCGCGGCAGAACCTGGCACTGCATTCGGCCCTGCCCGGCACCGAAGAGCCGCTGTGGAAGACGCTGGAGGTGAGCTACTTCGCGCGCCACGACGCCGCCGACATCGCCTGGCACGCGCGCACGCTGTGGCGCCACATCGAGACCCAGGTGCCGGTGGTGCGCGCGCGCGCCAGTTCGGTGGGCGACGGGCTGCAGGTGCTGGTGTACTCGCCCGACCGCGCCGACCTGTTCGCGCGCATCTGCGGCTACTTCGACGGCGCCGGCTTCAGCATCCTCGACGCCAAGATCCACACCACGCGCGCCGGCTACGCGCTGGACACCTTCCAGGTGGTGGCCACCCAGGCCTGGCCCGACATGCACGAGGGCGAGGGCGAGTTCAAGTACCGCGACCTGATCTCGCTGGTCGAGACGCAGGCGGCGCTGGCGCTGGCTTCCGAAGGCCCGCTGCCGCAGCCGCGCAGCGGCCGTGTGTCGCGCCGCGTGCGCAGCTTCCCGGTGACGCCGCGGGTGTCGCTGGTGCCCGACGAGCGCGCGCAGCGCTGGCTGCTGGCGGTGTCGGCCAGCGACCGCTCGGGCCTGCTCTACGCCATCGCCCGCGTGCTGGCCGCGCACCGCGTCAACCTTCAACTGGCCAAGATCAGCACCCTGGGCGAACGCGTCGAGGACACCTTCCTGGTCGACGGCCCAGAGCTGCAGAAGCCGCGGGCGCAGCTGCAGATCGAGACCGAGCTGCTCGACGCCGTGGCGGCACCGGCGTGAGCCTGTACCAGGCTTCGGCGGCCGATGTCTGCGCCGGTGCCAGCCCCCACGATGCGGTGATCGACGCGCGCTCGCCCGCCGAGTTTGCCGAAGACCACCTGCCCGGCGCCGTGAACTGGCCGGTGCTGAACGACGAAGAACGGCGCGTCGTCGGCACGCTGTACAAGCAGGTCTCGCCGCTGCAGGCGCGCAAGGTCGGGGCGGCCCTGGTAGCGCGCAACATCGCCGCGCACGTCGAGCGTGAACTGCCCGACAAGCCGCGCGAATGGCGCCCGCTGGTCTACTGCTGGCGCGGCGGGCAGCGCTCGGGCGCGCTGGCCTGGTTCCTGTCGCAGATCGGCTTTCGCACGCTGCAGCTGGCCGGTGGCTACAAGGCCTTCCGCGGCATCGTCAGCGCCGATCTGCAAACCCTGCCGGCACGCCACGACTTCCGCGTGGTGGCGGCGCGCACCGGCAGCGGCAAGACGCGGCTGCTGCACGCGCTGGCAGCCGAGGGCGCGCAGGTGCTGGACCTGGAAGCGCTGGCCTGCCACCGCGGCTCGGTGCTGGGCGGGCTGCCGGGACGGCCGCAGCCCTCGCAAAAGGCCTTCGATACCGGCGTGTGGGGCGTGCTGCGCGGCTTCGACCCGGCCCGCCCGGTGTTCGTCGAGAGCGAAAGCGCGCGCATCGGCCGCCTGACCGTGCCCGAGGTGCTGCTGCGCCGCATGCGCGAGCACGGCCGCATCGTGCGCGTGCAGATGGAAGACGCGGCGCGCGTGCAGCTGCTGCTGCAGGAATATGGCTTCTTCGCCGACGACCCGGAAGGCTTCTGCCGCCTGATCCAGGCCCTGACCGAGCTGCGCGGCCACGCCGTGGTGCAGCGCTGGCAGATGATGGCGCGCACCGGGCAATGGCCCACCCTGTTTGCCGAGCTGATGGCGCAGCACTACGACCCGCTGTACGAGCGCTCGCTGCAGCGCAGCTTCGGCAGCCTGGAGGCCCTGCCCTGCGTGGCGCTGGGCGACGGCGGGCCGGATGCGATGCGCACCGCAGCGCGGGCGCTGCTGGCCGGCTGAAGGCCGCCGTCGGCGTGA
The DNA here is from genome assembly GCA_022842305.1 of Rubrivivax sp. GTDB lineage: Bacteria > Pseudomonadota > Gammaproteobacteria > Burkholderiales > Burkholderiaceae_C > Rubrivivax. The sequence goes on along the minus strand of JALHPY010000024.1, from coordinate 23,705 downwards.
GGCCGCGGCCGCGGGCTCAGTGCAGCATGCCGTCCAGGCCGCCCGCCAGTTCCGCCAGCGGCGGCATGGCCGGCAGCGCCGTCAGCGGACCGCCGCCCAGCGTGGCCAGATCGGGCAGCCAGACGATGCGCAAGCCTATGGCCTCGCCCACCGGGCTGGGGCAGGTGTCCAGGGCCTCGTCGGGGGCCACGTGGAAGGCCTCGACGCGGGCGCGCCAGGCGGCGATGTGGGTGATGGCCGCCGTGGGCGAAACCGGCTTCGAGCG
>JALHPY010000024.1:0-23340 GCA_022842305.1 Rubrivivax sp. | reverse complement strand
CCCACCGGGCTGGGGCAGGTGTCCAGGGCCTCGTCGGGGGCCACGTGGAAGGCCTCGACGCGGGCGCGCCAGGCGGCGATGTGGGTGATGGCCGCCGTGGGCGAAACCGGCTTCGAGCGCAGCGGGTCGGGCGTGTTGCGCAGTGGGTCGGCCACCTCGGCCGGGAAGTTCCAGCGCAGAGCCAGCTCGGCACTCACATCGGCGTGGCTGTAGCCCAGGCGCTCTTTCTCGAGCGCGGTGCGGCCGGCGGCCAGCGGGTGGCAGTCCCGGTCCAGGCACCGGGCCTCTTCGGGCGCCGCGGCGTGCAGCACCAGTTGGCCCAGCGCGTGCACCAGTCCCACGGTGAAGGCCAGGTCGGCGTTCTGATCGGCGGCCTGCGCCAGCCAGCGCGCGCCGCCCGCGGTGTGCAGGCTGTAGCGCCAGAACTGCGGCATGTCCATGCCGGGCACCACCTTGAAGGCGCCGACCACGCCGCAGCCCACCACCAGGTTGCGCACCATGGCAAATCCCAGCATGCGCAGCGCGTCTTCGACGGTGGCGACGCGGCGCGACACATGGAAGTAGGCCGAGTTGGCCAGGCGCAGCGTCTTGGCCGTGAGCACCGGGTCGGTGGCCAGCGCCGAGGCGATCTCGTCGATGGCCACGTCATCGCGGCTGAAGCTGTGGATGAGCTGTTGCACCACGCGCGGCACGGCGGGCAGGGCCACGGGCGAGGTGAACAGGGTTTCGATGGACATGGGCTTACTCCCTGGGGCACAGAGGCCGACGCAAGAACTATCGGCCCCGCACCGGGCAGCTGAAGGCATAAATGCGGAGTTATTGCTGCACTGCAATAAATGCGGTTCAAGTTGGCGCCAGCCCGGCCGAAGACCCCTATGATCCCCGCGAGGGTTAACCCGAAGGCTGCCCAGATGTACACCCGCCCCAGCGCAACCCACAACACCCCCCCGCCAGAGCCCGCCGTGAACGCGCTGCCCGGATGGGACGTGCTCGTCGACGCAGCGGAGCGGAGCATCCTGTTCGCCGACACCATGCGCCGGCGCGGCAACAGCTACAACGAGCACATGGCCGCCGGCGAGCCGCCGCTGCTGATGTTCGAACACGAGCTGCTGCTGGACGGCCGCAGCCTGCCGCGCCCCTGCAACTACGCGCTGCTGCGCATCCTGCCGCTGGACGACGTGCCCGTCGCGCCGACGGCACGGCCGCTGGTGGTGGTGGACCCGCGCGCCGGCCACGGCCCGGGCATCGGCGGCTTCAAGAAGGACTCCGAGGTGGGCGTGGCGCTGCGCGCCGGACACCCGGTGTACTTCGTTACCTTCCGCCCGCAGCCCGAGGAAGGCCAGACCCTGTTCGACATCATGGCCGCCGAGGCGCGCTTCCTGGAAGAAGTGATCGCCCGCCACCCGCAGTGCACGCAGCGCCCGGTGGTCATCGGCAACTGCCAGGCCGGCTGGGCCATCTCGATGCTGGCGTCGGTGCGGCCCGAGCTCTTCGGCACGCTGATGATCGTGGGCGCGCCGCTGTCGTACTGGGCCGGCGGTTCCAAGCTCAACCCGATGCGCTACAGCGGCGCCACGCTGGGCGGCGCCTGGCTGGCATCGATGACGGCCGACATCTCGGGCGGGCTGTTCGACGGCGCCAACCTGGTCGAGAACTTCGAGAAACTCAACCCGGCCAACACGCTGTGGACGCGCCACCACCGGCTGTGGGCCGAGGTCGACACCGAGGCCGATCGCTACCTGGCCTTCGAACGCTGGTGGGGCGGCTACTTCCGCATGACCGGCGCCGAGATCGAGACCATCGTCGAGCAGCTGTTCGTGGGCAACAAGCTGGCCAGCGGCAAGATCATGGCCGGCGAGCGCCAGGTCGACCTGCGCAACATCAGCGCGCCCATCGTCGTGTTCGCGTCCTGGGGCGACAACATCACGCCGCCGCCGCAGGCGCTGAACTGGATCATCGACGCCTGGGGCAGCGAACGCGCCATCGCCGCGGCCGGCCGCGTGATCGTCTACGTGCTGCACGAGAGCGTGGGCCACCTGGGCATCTTCGTCGGCGCCGACATCGCGCGCAAGGAACACGACCAGATCGTGACCTCGCTGGACGTGATCGAGAACCTGCCGCCCGGCCTGTACGAGATGAAGGTGGTGGCCAAGGACGGCGCGCACGTGCAGCGCTGGGACGACCTGGAGCCGGGCAGCTACACGGTGCACTTCGAGCACCGCACCATGGACGCGCTGCGCGCCATCAACCCCGAGGGGCGCGACGAGGAGCAACTGTTCTCCAGCGTGGCCAAGCTGTCCGAGATCAACAGCGCCAGCTACAAGCGCTATGTGCGCCCGTGGATGCAGGCATTCGATCTGCGCGCCCTGGGCGACGGCGTCACCCACCTGCACCCGCTGCGCATGCAGCGCAAGGCATTCTCAGACGAGCATCCGGCCGCGCTGCCCGTGGCCACGCTGGCCGAGCAGGTGCGCGCCCAGCGCCACCCGCTGCCCGACGACCACCCGGCCCGGCGCTGGGAAGCCGGCGTGTCGGCCTGGATCGAGGGCTCGCTGGACCAGTACCGCGACCTGCGCGACCAGGCCGTGGTGCAGTGGACGCGCATGGCCTTCGGGCCGCTGGGCATCGGCGCCTGGCTGCCACCCGACCCGCCGGCCGAAGACATTGCCGCCGCGCGCGCACACGGCGAGATCGAAAACCTGCGCCAAGAGGTGCTGGCGCGCATCGCCGAGGGCGGCTTTGCCCAGGCGGTGTGCCGCATCGTGCTGGCCGGCATGGTTTCGGTGGGCTCGTTCGAGCGCCGCAGCTTCCGCCTGGCACAACTGCTGGCTGAAGTGCAGCGGGCGGCCGGTGCCCGCGGCGACGAGGTGATCGACTGGCGCCGCATGATGCGCGAAGAAGCGCGCATCGCCGCCGTGGCCCCGGTGGAAGCGCTGAACGCGCTGCACACCATGCTGCCCGACACCGCCTCGCGCGAACGCGCGCTGGCCGCGGCCGCGGCGGTGATGATGATCGAGCCGACGCTGAACAACCCGCGCTCGGAAATCATCGAGCTGCTGATCGGCGAGTTGGGCGTGGACCCGGCCCGCGTGATGGACCTGGCCTGCCGCCTGACGCGCCCCATCACCCCGGACGAAGCGCCCGCGCTTGCGGCCAGGCCCGCCACCCCGCGCACTCCGCGCGCGCCGCGCCGGGGCAGCCCTGCGCCGCGGCGCCCGGCCAGCGGCCTCAACGCCTGACAGGAGCACACCATGACCAGCCCCGTGCGCCTGCTCATCTTCGGCCTGATGCGCGACACCAATGCCCCTGAACTGTCACGCCTGTTGGGCCGCGAGGCCGACAGCGGACTGCAGATGGTGGACATTCCGGGTGACAACGACGAAGCTTTCGCCGTGGTCCAGCTGTCGCCCGACCGCGATCAGGCGATGCGCCTGGCCGACCGCGTCAACCACTGCCATTTCCATGGCCGCCACCTGCAATGCTGGGTGACGGCGCTGCCCTGGGTCTGACCCTGATTCCACCGAGAAGCGACTCGCGATGAATGCCGATCTGCAACAGGAATGGCTTGACAACCACACCTTCGACGAACTGACCATCGGCCAGGGCGCCACGCTGCGCCGCACCGTGACCGAGGCCGACATCAACGGCTTTGCCGCGGTCTCGGGCGACCTCAACCCGACCCACCTGGACGAGGTCTACGCGCGCGCCGAAGGCCTGCGCGGCCGCACCGCCCACGGCATGTGGAGCGGCGCACTCATCTCCACGCTGCTGGGCACGGTGTTCCCGGGCCCGGGCACGGTGTACATCGAGCAGCGCATGCGCTTCATCGGCCCGGCCTGCGCCGGCGACCAGCTCGAGATCTCGGTGCGCGTGACGGCGCGCGACCCGGCCACCCAGCACGTCACGCTGGAATGCCGCGTCAAGCGCGTCGACGGGCCCGATCTGATGATCGGCGAGGCCGTCGTGCGCGCCCCGGCGCACAAGCAGCGCGTGGCCCGCGCCAGCGGCCTGCGCTGGCATGTGTTCGACGCCGCCGCCGGCGTGCAGCGCCTGCTGCAGCAGGCGGCGCAGCACGAACGCCTGCGCTGCGCCATCGTCCACCCCTGCGACACCGAATCGCTGCGCGGCGCGCTCGACGCCGCGCGCCACGGCCTGTTCACCCCGGTGATCGTGGCCCCGCGCGAGCGCCTGCTGGCCGTGGCCGAAGAAGCCGGGCTGGACCTGGGCTCGGCCCAGATCGAGGACGTGCCGCACAGCCACGCCGCCGCCGAACGCGCCGCCGCGCTGGCCGCCGCCGGCGAGGTGCAGGCGCTGATGAAGGGCAGCCTGCACACCGACGAGCTGATGAAGGCCGTGCTCTCGCGCCCCGAACTGCGCACCAAGCGCCGCCTGTCGCACGTCTTCCGCTTCGACGTGCCCATGTACCACAAGCCCCTGCTCGTGACCGACGCGGCGCTGAACATCAGCCCCACGCTCGACGAGAAGATGCACATCGTGCAGAACGCCATCGACCTGGCCATCGTGCTGGGCTGCAAGCAGCCCAAGGTGGCGGTGCTGGCGGCGGTGGAGAGCGTCAACTCCAAGATGTCGTGCACGCTGGACGCCGCCGCGCTGTGCAAGATGGCCGACCGCGGCCAGATCACCGGCTGCATCATCGACGGCCCGCTGGCCTTCGACAACGCCATCTCGGCCGAGGCCGCGGCCATCAAGGGCATCGTCTCGCCGGTGGCCGGCCACCCCGACATCCTGGTCGTGCCCGACCTGGTGTCCGGCAACATCCTGGCCAAGCAGATGGAGTACCTGGCCGGCGCCATGGTCAGCGGCGTGGTGCTGGGCGCGCGCGTGCCCATCGCCCTGACCAGCCGCGCCGACGGCGCCACCGCCCGCCTGGCCTCGGCCGCGCTGGCCGTGCTGCTGGCGCACAGCTACCGCAGCAAGCCGCTATGAACACCCCCGACAGGCCGCTGGCCGTGCTGGCCGTCAACGCCGGCTCTTCATCGCTCAAGTTCGCCGTCTACCCGGTGCGCCAGGGGCGCGTGGCCGAGGCGGCCCTGTCCGGCCTGGCCGAGGGCCTGGAACCCGGCGGCCGCGCCCAGATCACCGTCAAGGCGCCGGGGATCGACAAGCGCACCGAGGCGCTGGCGCCGCTGGAAGGCGAATCGTCCTTCGACGCGGCGTTGCGCGCCGTCATCGCCGCGCTCGAGACCGAAGGCGGCGCCCGCCTGCTGGCCGTGGCCCACCGCATCGTGCACGGCGGCAGCCGCTTCGCCGAATCGGTGCTCATCGACGACGACATCCAGGCCTACCTGGAAAGCCTGGACGCGCTGGCGCCGCTGCACCAACCGCACAACCTGTCGGGCGTGCGCGCCTTCCGCCGCGCCTGCCCGGGTGTGCCGCAGGTGGCCTGCTTCGACACCGCCTTCCATGCCCACACGCCCGAGGTCGAGCAGCGTTTCGCCCTGCCCGAAGCCTATTTCGAACAGGGCGTGCGGCGCTACGGTTTCCACGGCCTTTCGTACAACTACGTCAGCTGCGTGCTGGCGCAGTGCAGTGCGCGCGCCGAAGGCCGCATGCTGCTGGCTCACCTGGGCAATGGCGCCAGCCTGTGCGCCGTGCACCGCGGCAAGAGCGTCGCCACCACCATGGGTTTCTCGGCCCTGGACGGCTTGATGATGGGCACACGCAGCGGGTCGCTGGACGCTGGCGTGCTGCTGCACCTGCTGCGCCAGGGCATGGACGGCGCGGCCATCGAGAAGCTGCTGTACAAGCAATCGGGGCTGCTCGGGGTCTCGGGCCTGTCGGCAGACATGCGCACCCTGCGCGCCAGCACAGAGCCGGGCGCGGCGCGTGCCATCGCCCTGTTCACGCACCGCGTGGTGCGCGAAAGCGGCGCGCTGGCGGCCTGCCTGGGCGGCGTGGACCTGATCGCCTTCACCGGCGGCATCGGTGAACACGACGTGCAGTTGCGCGCCGACGTCTGCCAGGCGCTGGCCTACCTGGGCGTGCGCATCGACGCGGCCGCCAATCGCGCCGTCAGTGGCCAGACCGTGGCCGCGATCCACGCCGCCAGCAGCACGGTCGAACTGTGGGTGGTGCCCACCGACGAAGGGCGCGTGGCAGCGCGCGACGCGCTGGCGCTGGTCGGCACGGCCTGAACGTCGGGTTCCTGTCGCCGGGGCGGCGGCGCTTAGACTGCGGGGCTGGATCCGCCGTCCCGACCATGCCGCCGCAAACCACCCAAGAACAGCTCCAACGCCTGCGCGTGCGCGACCTCAGTCCGCGCCAACCGCTGGACTGGCTGCGCCGCGGCTGGCGCGACCTGATGCGCAGCCCGGGCCCCGGCCTGCTGCACGGTGCCGTGGCCACGGCTTTCGGCATGCTGTTGTTCTGGCTGGCGCGCGACCGCTTCTGGCTGCTGGCCGGCGCCTTCAGCGGCTTTCTGCTGGTGGCGCCCATCGTCGCCACCGGCCTGTACCTGGTCAGCCGCGCCATGGAGCGCGGCCGGCGGCGCATACCGGTGGGCGAGGCTCTGGCCATCTGGCGGCGGCGCGACGCGCGCCTCATCGTCTTCGGCGTCCTTCTGGCGCTGTCGGGCACGGGCTGGGTGCTGACTTCGGCCTCGCTCATCACGGAGTTCGCCACGGCGCCGGTGAACAAGCCGCTGGACTTCATCCGCGTGGTCATGCTGGACGACGCGTCCTGGCTGTTCGAGGCCTGGCTCGTGCTGGGCGCGGTGCTGGCCGCACCGGTGTTCGCGTCCAGCGTGGTGGCGCTGCCGCTGCTCCTGGACCGCGAGGTCGGCATTCGCGCCGCCGTGCTGACCAGCTGGCGCGCGGTGCTGGCCAACCCGGTGACCATGGCCGCCTGGGCGATGTGCCTGGTCGGCATCACGATGGTTTCGATGATCCCGGCCCTGTTCGGCCTGGTGATGGCCGTGCCGTGGCTGGCGCACGCCAGCTGGCACGCCTACCGCGACCTGGTAGACGCCACCGGCCTGCCCGAGCGGAACTGACATGTTCGGCTACACCGAAGAAGAGATCGCCGCCTTCGGGCTGAGCTTCGGCGTCGGCGCGTTCATGCTGTACATGGTGTTCATCATCTTCCAGCTGGCACGCGAGTCCAAGGCCGGGCGCTTCGGCACCTTCGTGCTCTTCCTGGCGCTGGGCTTCGGGCTGCTGGGATTTGCCCTCAAGGGCATCATCAAGTACTTCATGAAGGGGCTGGACTAGGCAGCAGTTCGCGCTGGCGCCCGATATGGCGAAAGCGCCCCCCAAAGGGGCTGCGCCGTGCCATCAGCAGCTCGCATAATCCAGGCACAACGCCCGAGCCTCGCGGCTCCCCGCATGCGATGCCGATACCTTTTCGAGCTGCCCTGCGCGGCACGCTGACCGTACTACTGTTCGCGTACGGCGGGGCCCACGCCGCAGACGAAGTCTGGCCCTACCCGGTCGTGCGTGGCGACACGCTCATCGGCGTGCGCGATCGGTTGCTGCAGCCCGGCGCCTCCTGGCGCGAACTGCAGCGCCTGAACCGCATCAAGGACCCACGCCGCCTGGTGCCTGGCCGCCCGCTGAACATCCCGCTGCACATGCTGCGCGAGCAGGCCCTGGGCGCCGAGCTGCTGCACACCCATGGTGAGGTCACGCTGCTGCGCGACGGCGCCGCGCCGCGCCACCCGCAGGCCGGCGACAGCCTGCTGCAGGGCGACCGCCTGCGCACCGGGGCGCAGTCATCGGCCAGCCTGCGCTTTGCCGACGGCACGCGCGTGCTGATCCGGCCCGACAGCGAACTGCGCATCGAGCGCAGCGTGCGCCTGGGCAGCAGCCCGGCGGTGGACACGCGGTTGCGCCTGGACAGCGGCGGCGCCGACAGCCACGTCGTCAAGCAGCCGCAGCCGCGCTTCGAGCTGCGCACGCCGGTGGCCAACCTGGGCGTGCGCGGCACCGAGTTCCGCACCCGTTCCGAGGCCACGCGCACGCTGGTCGAGGTGCTGGAAGGCCGGGTCGCGGCGCCCACCCTGGCGCTGGACGCCGGTTTCGGTGCGCTGATCTCGTCCGAGCGCGCGCAGGCGGCACGGCCGCTGCTGCCGGCGCCGCAACTCAGCGGGCTGCCCACGCGCATCGAACGTCTGCCGCTGCGCCTGGCCTGGGCGGCCGGTGACACCGGCACCCGCTTCCGCGCCCAGGTCTTCGCCGCCGGTCAGGCCGAGCGTCTGGTGCTGGACGGCGTGTTCGAAGGCCCGCTGGCGCGCTGGAGCGACGACCTGCCCGATGGCGACTACGAACTGCGCGTGCGCGCCCTCGACGAACAGGGCCTGGAGGGCCGCGACGCGACGCTGCGCTTCACCCTCAAGGCGCGGCCGGAGCCGCCCTTCCTGACGCGGCCGCGGGCGGCCGAACGCACGGCCGACGACAGCATCGTCTTTGCCTGGACACACAACGCGGCGGCCGCACGCTACCGGCTGCAGATCGCCGACGACGTTGCGTTCACGGCGCCGCGCGTCGACCGCAGCGACCTCAGCGGCACCGAGCAGCGCGAGGCCCTGCCCGTGGGCCTGCACCATTGGCGCCTGGCCAGCATCCGTGCCGACGGCGACCAGGGGCCCTTCGGCGACGCCCAGACGGTGCAGCGCGTGGCCCTGCCGCCGCCGCCCGCGGCCGAGCCGCCGCAGACCAGCGACGCCGGCGTGCTGCTGCGCTGGCGCGCCGACGGCGCGGCTCGCTTTCAGATCCAGGTGGCCCAGGATGATGCCTTCACGCAGATCCTGACCGACCAGAGCATCGAGCAGCCGCAGTGGCTGCTGCCCAAGCCCGCGCCGGGCCAATACCACTTCCGCGTACGCGCCATCGATGCCGACGGCTTCATCGGCCCCTGGGGCGCGACGCAGCGGCTGGAAGTGCCGCAAACCTTGCAGTGGTGGCTGTTGCTCCCGCTGCTGCTGCTGCTGCCGTGAACGAGGGGCGCCGCCAGCTTGCCTGGGTGCCGCTGGCGGCACTGCTGGCGGGTCTGGTCGTGGCGCTCACGCCCATGAACGCCAGCTTCTCGCGCGCCCTCACCGACTGGCAGCTCAGACTGCTGGCGTCGCCAGCGGCTCCAGCGGGCGTGCTGGTGGTCGACTTCGATGACCATTCGCTGCGCGAACTGCAGCCGCTGCTGGGCACCTGGCCGTTCAAGCGCGACGTGCACGCGCTGGCCATCGGGCAGCTGCGCGACGCCGGCGCTCTGGCCATCGGCCTGGACCTGCTGCTGACCGATGCCAACGCTGGCGACGCCGCGCTGGCGCGCGCCATCGCCGGGCCCGGTGCGCCGGTGGTGCTGGCCACCGCCGGCATGTCGCACGCGCCCGATCACCTGCCCGCGGCCGACGGCCCGGCCAGTTCCGCGCCGCTGCCGGCTCAGAGCTGGCCGGCGATGGCCGTGCCCGCGCTCACGCTGTGGCCGGCGCCGGGCAAGCCACCGCTCACCGGCGTCATCACCGTGCCGCTGGACGACGACGGCCGGCTGCGCCGCCTGCCGCTGTGGCACGCGGCCCAGGGCCAGCATTGGCCGCTGATGCCGCTGGCGCTGTGGCAGGCGCTGCACGGCGCAACCCTGCCGCCAGATGTGCCCACCGACGCCGAAGGCCGCATCACCGTGGCCTTTGCCACCGGGCCCGGCGCGCCGCCGGTGCTGCCCATGGCCCAGGTGTTGCGCCCGGCGCTGGGCCTCGAGGGCGCGGCGGCGCTGCGCGAACAGGTGCAAGGGCGGGTGGTGCTCGTCGGCAGCAGCGCACTGTTCGCCGACCAGGTGATGACCGTGGCCGGCCAGGCCAGCGGCATCGCCATTCTGGCGCAGACCTACGCCGCGCTGCGCGACGGCCAGACACTGCGGTCCGCCAGCGCCTGGGCCCAGGCGCCATTGCTGGCGCTGGCGCTGGCACCGTCCCTGTGGCTGTGGCGCCGCGGCCGCACCGCGCCGCGCGCCGACATGCTGGCAGCGGGCCTGGGCGCGCTGGCCGTGCTGGGCCTGGGGCTGGGTCTGCTGCTGCAGCTGCGCATGCTCACGCCGTGGGCGGCACCGCTGGTGGCGCTGGCCGCCGGACTGGCCGCAGCCGTGGTGGCGCACCAGCGCTGGCTGGGCCAGGTGCACCGGCGCATGGCCTACGAGCGCGCGGTGGTCGACGCCCGCAACCAGGCCAAGACCGAGTTCCTGGCCAACGTCAGCCACGAGATCCGCACGCCGCTGAACGCGCTGCTGGGCGTGGCCGAACTGCTGGCCAAGTCGCGGCTGGACGACGAACAGCGCCGCCAGGTGCAGATCTTCCGCGACGCCGGCCGCGCCCTGCACGAGCTGATCAACGACCTGCTGGACCTGACCAAGATCGAAGTCGGCCGGCTGGAGCTGCAGAACGCACCCTTCTCGCTGCACGCCTTGCTGGCGCGGCTGGTGGCCCTGCAGCGGCCGCGCGCCGGGGGCAAGGCCCTGAGCCTGCAGCTGGAGATCGCACCCGGCGTGCCCGACGGCGTGCACGGCGACGCCGCACGGCTGCAGCAGGCGCTGCTCAACCTGCTGGGCAATGCCATCAAGTTCACCGCCCAGGGTGGCGTGCGCCTCGTCGCCGCGCGGGCCAGCGACTCGGGGCCGATGCTGCGCTTCAGCGTCATCGACACCGGCATCGGCATCGCGCCCAGCAAGCTGGAAACGATCTTCGAGCCCTTCACCCAGGGCGACGGCAGCACCGCTCGCCACTACGGCGGCACCGGCCTGGGGCTGTCCATCACGCGCAGCCTGGCGCAGCTGATGGGTGGCCAGGTCAGCGTGAGCAGCCGCCTGGGCCAGGGCAGCGAGTTCAACTTCAGCGTGCCGCTGCCGCCCACCGAACTGCCGGTGGCAGTGGAGGCGCCGCCCGCCCAGGAAGCGCCGACCGCGGTCGCCGTCGGTCCCATGCACGTGCTGCTGGCCGAGGACAACGAGGTCAATGCCTACCTGTTCCAGCTCATGCTGCAGGGTGGCGACTGCACCGTCGATGTGGCCAACAACGGGCTGGCAGCGCTGGAGATGGCGCGCCGCAAGCGCTACGACCTGGTGTTCATGGACGTGCAGATGCCCGGCATGGACGGCCTGAGCGTGACGCGCGAACTGCGCCGCCTGGAGACCGAGCAGGGGCTGCCGCGCATGCCCATCGTGGCGCTCACGGCCAATGCCTACGCCAGCGACGTGCGGCAGAGCACCGAGGCCGGCTGCGACAGCCACATCGCCAAGCCCTTTGGCCAGGCGCAACTGCTGCAGACGCTGAGCCGCTTTGCGCCCAAGCCGGCGCCGCGCGCTGCCGTGGCGCCGGCGGCGGCGCCAGCGGCGGTGATAGCCCGCGCCCAGGCGCTGGAGCGCCTGGGCGGTGACGAAGCGCAGTACGGGCGGCTGGTGGCGCATGCCCAGGTCTTTCTGCAGGGCTGGCCAGAGGCCTTCGAGGCGGCCCGCCGCCAGGACCGCGACGACCTGACGCACACCCTGGCGAGCGACCTCGAAGCAGTCGCCAACGGCGTCGGCGCCCTGGACCTGGCAGCCTCCGCCCGACGCCTGCAGCAGACGCGGCTGGACGCCGTTGAACTGGCCGGCCTGCGCGCAGAGATCGGCCCGGTGCTGGTGGCCCTGGAGCAGAGCCGGTCGGGTTGAAGCCGACACACCACGCAAGAAGGGGCGCCCAGGGCGCCCCTCTTGTGCGTCACACCAGCCCCCGCCGGGAGCCCGGTGCGGCGGTCTTCAGCCCATGTGCAGGCCGCCGTTGCAGGCGATCTCGGCACCGGTGGTGAAACCCGAATCGGGGCCGGCCAGCCAGGCGCAGATGGAGCCGATTTCCTCGGGCGTGCCCAGGCGCTTGACCGGGATGGTGCCGACGATCTTCTCCAGCACCTCGGGCTTGATGGCGCGGACCATGTCGGTGCCGATGTAGCCCGGGCTGACGGTGTTGACGGTCACGCCCTTGGCGGCCATTTCCTGCGCCAGGGCCATGGTGAAGCCGTGCATGCCGGCCTTGGCGGCCGAGTAGTTGGTCTGGCCGGCCTGGCCCTTGGCGCCGTTGACCGAGCTGATCTGGATGATGCGGCCCCAGCCCTTTTCGACCATGCCCGGCACCACCTGCTTGGTGACGTTGAACATGCTGTTGAGGTTGGTGTCGATGACGGCGTGCCAGTCTTCCGGCGTCATCTTCAGGAACATGCGGTCGCGCGTGATGCCGGCGTTGTTGACCAGCACGTCGATCGGGCCGTGTTCCTCGCGCGCCTTGCCGAAGGCCTGCACGGTGGATTCCCAGTCGGCGACGTTGCCTACCGAGACGTGGAAGGTGTAGCCCAGGGCCTTCTGCTCGTCGAGCCACTTGACGTGGTCACGGCTCGGGCCGCAGCCGGCGATGACCTTGAAGCCCTCCTTGGCCAGGCGCTGGCAGATGGCGGTACCGATGCCGCCCATGCCGCCGGTGACGTATGCAATCTTCTGGGTCATTTCTTGTCTCCTGAGTGAGTGAAAACCTAAGCGTAATCGCAGCCGGCGGTGCGGGCCCATCCCAAGATCCCGCCGCTGCATTGAAGCGCGCCGCCCGAGCGGGCCGCGCGCGCCGATCCTGTGGAACCGAGGGCCGGATTCTGGCGCAAGACGTGGCTCAGACCTTGACCTTGACGTAGCGGCCCGGCGCCGGCTCGATGGCCTTGTGGCCGCCGCCGCCCGGCGTCTTGGGCGCGGCCACCAGCTTGCCGCCCAGCGGCTTGAGCCAGTCGGTCCACACCGGCCACCAGCTGCCAGGTTGCTCGGTGGCGCCGTCGAACCAGGCCTGGGCATCGTCGGGGGTCTTGTCGTTGACCCAGTGGCTGCGCTTGCCCTTGGCCGGCGGGTTGATGACGCCGGCGATGTGGCCCGAGGCGCCGAGCACGAACTTGCGCTTGCCCTTGAACAGCGGCACCGAACGGTAGGCCGCGTCCCAGGGCACGATGTGGTCTTCGCGCGAGCCGTAGACGAACACCGGCGCGTCGATGCTGCCGAGGTCGACCTTCTGGCCGCAGACCGTCAGCGCGCCCGGGTCCTTGAGCTCGTTCTGCAGGTACATGTGGCGCAGGTACCAGGTGTACATGGGGCCAGGCAGGTTGGTGGAGTCGCCGTTCCAGTACAGCAGGTCGAAGGGCGGAGGGGTCTCGCCCTTGAGGTAGTTGCCGACGACGTAGTTCCAGACCAGGTCGTTGGGGCGCAGGAAGCTGAAGGTGGACGCCAGTTCCTTGCCCTTGAGCAGGCCCGGGCCGGTGGGTGCATCGGGGCCGATGGTGACTTCGCGCATCTTCACCACCGATTCGTCGATGAAGATGTCCAGGATGCCGGTCTCGCGGAAGTCCAGCAGCGTGGTCAGCAGCGTGAGCGAATGCGCCGGCTTCTCGCCGCGCGCCGCCAGCACCGCCAGCGCCGTGGCCAGGATGGTGCCGCCGACGCAGAAGCCCAGGGTGTTGACGGTGTCCTGGCCGCTGATCTGCTGCACCGCCTTGAGCGCGGCGATCGGGCCTTGCTCGATGTAGTCGTCCCAGGTCAGGTTGACCATCGACTGGTCGGGGTTGCGCCAGCTGATGACGAAGGTGCGGTGGCCCTGCTCGACGGTGTAGCGGATGACCGAGTTCTCGGGCTGCAGGTCGAGGATGTAGAACTTGTTGATGCAGGGCGGCACGAACAGGAAGGGCCGCTCGTGCACCTTGGCGGTGAGCGGCTTGTATTCGATCAGCTGGAACAGTTCGTTCTCGAACACCACGTCGCCGGCGGTGCTGGCGACGTTGCGGCCCACTTCGAAGAGGCTTTCGTCGGTCTGCGAGACCGAACCCTTCTTCAGGTCGGCCAGCAGGTGCTGCATGCCGGTGGCGATGCTCTTGCCCTTGGTGTCGAGCGCCTTCTTCAAGGCCTCGGGGTTGAGCGCCAGGAAGTTGCTGGGGCTGCTGGCGTCTATCCACTGCTGCACCGCGAAGCGGATGCGCGCCTTGGTCTTGGCGTCGCCTTCCACGCTCTCGGCCATCTGCATCAGCGTGCGCGCGTTCAGCAGGTAGAGCTCGGCGGTCATGGCCGAGGCCGGGTTGGCAAGCCATTCGCTGGCAGCGAAGCGGCGGTCGCCGATCGGCGCGGACTTCTCGCCTTCGCTCTGCAGGCGTTGCAGCGACAGGTTCCAGACGTCGGTGGCGCTCTTGAGGTAGTCGCCCTGGATCTGCGCCAGTTGCTGCATCGGCAGGCTCAGGCCGGACACCGACTTCCAGATGTCGCCCATCGCCGTACCGAAGGCCTGAGCCGTCTCGGGAACGGGGGTGGGCGCTTTCGCGCTACGCTTGGTACTCATCGTCTGTCTCCTGTGTCTGCGCCCGGCAATTCGGCGCACGCGGCGGGGCCGCTGTGATCAACTTGGCGTTGTAAGCCCATCGCCTGACTTCGCGATGACTCGAATTTCATTCTACGGAAGCAAAGGCGCAGCCCTTTCATGTACATCGTTGCCGTGGCCTGGCTCTATGTGGTGCTGATGATGGCCGCAGCCGAGGCCACATCCAGCCAAGGCAGCGTCCTCGGTGCGGTCTTCACCCTGCTGCTGTACGGCGTGTTGCCCCTGTCCATCGTGATGTACATCATGGGCACACCGGCGCGCAAGCGGGCGCTGCGCGCAGCGGCCGAGGCAGCAGCAACGGCACCTGCCGCATCAGCGGCACCAGACGCTGGCGGCCAGGCGGCCGGTGAGGCCGTCGCGCCGGAACGAAAAGAAGGCTGAGTCTTCCTCGACCGTGCAGCGGCCGCCGCCGCTGATGTGCGTCACGCCCGCCGCCTGCAGGCGGTCGCGCGCCAGCTGCGGCAGGTTGGCCAGCCAGCGCATCGATCCATCGCGGCGCGCGCGCGGCTTGAAGCGCAGCGGGTCGGGCGCCGCCGGGTCGTTGCCGAAGGCCTGCAGCACCTCGGCGCCCACCTCGAACTGGCGTGGCCCTATGCAGGGGCCCAACCAGGCCAGCAGCTGGCCCGGCTGCAGACCGGCGCCCTGGCACAGCGCCGCCACCGTGGCCTCGAGCACGCCCTCGGCCAGGCCGCGCCAGCCGGCGTGGGCCGCGGCCACGGCGCGGCCGTCGTGCGCGGACAGCAGCAGCGGCAGGCAGTCGGCCACCTGCACCGTGCAGGCGATGCCGCGCGCGCTGGTCCACGCGGCGTCGGCGGGGGGCAGTTCGGTGGTGAGCGAGGCCTCGTCCAGGCGCAGCACGCGGCTGCCGTGCACCTGTTGCAGCCACACCGGCCGCGCACCGATGGCGCGGGCATAGCGCGTGCGGTTCTCGGCCACCGCGGCCGCGTCGTCGCCGCAGGCGGCGCCCAGGTTCAGGCTGGCCCAGGGGCCGCGGCTCACGCCCCCGGCGCGCTGGCTCATGGCCGCGCCCACGCCGGGCGGTGCCGGCCAGTCGGCTTGCAGCAGCGGGGGCGCGGCGCTCAATCGAAATCGGGGCAGTGCTCGGGGCGCGAACGCTCGAAGGCATCGAGCTTCATGCAGGCCTCGAACACGCGCATCACCTGGGGCACGTGCTCCAGCCGGCAGTTCTGGCGCCGGGCGTTGAAGATCTGCGGCACCAGCAGGCAGTCGGCCAGCCCGGGTTGGTCACCATGGCAGTAGGTGGACGGCCGCGCCACCAGCTGGCGCTCGATCACCTCCAGCCCGGTCTCGACCCAGTGGCGGTACCAGCGGTTCTTCTCGTCGTCGCCCAGCTTCAGTTCGCGCACCAGGTAGCGCAGCACGCGCAAGTTGTTGAGCGGGTGGATCTCGCAGGCGATGTCCAGCGCCAGCGCGCGCACGCGGGCGCGGCCGGCGGCGTCGGGCGGCAGCAGCGGCGGTTCTGGGTGGGTTTCGTCCAGGTACTCGATGATGGCCAGCGACTGCGTGAAGACCGCGTCGCCGTCGCGCAGCAAGGGCACCAGGCGCGCCGCCGAGACCGCGGCGTAAGACTCGGTGAACTGCTCGTTGCGGGTCAGGTGCACCGGCTTGTAGTCGTAGGGCAGGCCCTTGAGCGCCAGCGCGATGCGCACCCGGTAAGAGGCCGACGAGCGGCAGAAGTTGTACAGCTCCATGTTCACACTCCCTTCAGCGCAACGCGACCGTCAGTTGCCCCAAGCCGGCAATGGCACCGTGCATCACGTCGCCGCGCTGCACCGCACCCACGCCGGCCGGCGTGCCGGTGAAGATCAGGTCGCCGGGCTGCAGCGTCCAGGCGGCGCTGATGGCGGCGATGGTCTCGTTGACGTTCCAGATCAGGTCGCTCAGGTCGCCGCGCTGGCGCGGCTGGCCGTTGACCGCCAGCGTGATCTCGCCGGCCTTCAGCTCGCCCGTCTGTGCCAGCGGCTTGATAGTGCCGATGGGCGCGCTCTGGTCGAAGCCCTTGGCTATGCACCAGGGGCGGCCCTGCTTCTTCATGTCGCCCTGCAGGTCGCGCCGCGTCATGTCCAGGCCCACGGCATAGCCCCAGATGTGCCCAGCCGCATCGGCCACGCTGATGCCGCTGCCGCCCTTGGCAATGGCCACCACCAGCTCGATCTCGTGGTGCAGGTTGGCAGTCAGCGGGGGGTAGTCCATGACGCCGGTCTCGCCCTCGGCCACCGGCAGCACGGCGTCGGCCGGCTTCATGAAGAAGAACGGCGGCTCGCGGCCGCTGAAGCCCATCTCCTGCGCGTGCTCGGCGTAGTTGCGGCCGACGCAGTAGATGCGGCGCACCGGGAATGCACCGCCCCCGGCCACCGGCACGCTGGCCGGCGCGGGGGGAGTGATGACGTAACTCATGGCAGGGCCTTCCTGGCAGGGTGCAAGGGGGGTACAGCCAAGGGATGATGCCACGCCGCCACGGCCTGCGGCCGTACACTGCAGCCCGATGTTCACGCCGCTCCGCATCAAGCACTGCCGGGTCTGCGGCAACGAGGTGAGCTACCGCGTGCCGCCCGAGGACAACCGCGAACGGGCCACCTGCCCGGCTTGCGGCGAGATCCATTACGTCAACCCGATCAACGTGGTGGGCACGCTGCCGGTGTGGGGCGAGCAGGTGCTGCTGTGCCGGCGCGCGATCGAGCCGCGCCACGGCCTGTGGACGCTGCCGGCGGGTTTTCTGGAACTGGGCGAGACCAGCCGCGCCGGCGCACTGCGCGAAACCGACGAGGAAGCCGGCGCGCGCATCGAACTGCAGCCGCTGTACACCGTGCTGGACGTGGTGCGCGCCGGGCAGGTGCACCTGTTCTACCGCGCGCGCATGCTCGACACCACGCTGGCACCCGGGCCCGAAACCCTGGAAGCGCGCCTGTTCCACGAGCACGAGATCCCCTGGGATCAGCTGGCCTTCCGCACCGTGCGGCGCACGCTGGAGCATTTCTTCGCCGATCGCCGCAGCGGCAGGTTTCCGCTGCACGAGGGCGAGATCAGCTGAGCGGCGGCGCGGCCAGTGCCGGCCCGGTGGCGCCGTCGAAGCCCATGTCCCACAGCAGCGCCAGGTCGGCGGTGTCGGCAATGCCTTCGGCCAGCGCCGTGAGGCCCATGCCGCGGATCAGCGCCACCAGGCCGCGCGCGTAGGTGGCCAGCGCCTCGTCGCGGGCCACGCCGCGCAGGTGGCGGGCGTCGACCTTGACGTAGTCCACCCCCACCTGGTGCAGGCGCGGCAGGTCTTGCGGCGTGGCGCCGGCATGCTCGACACCGATGCGCACGCCCAGGCGGCGCCAGGCGGCCAGGGTGTCGGCCACGGCCATCCAGTCGGCGGGCTGGGCGCCTTCGCCCCATTCGATGGACAGCAGCGGGGCGGCGCGCGCAGCCTCGGCCAGGCGGGTGGTCACCTGGGCGGCGAAGCCCGGCTCGGCCAGCGAGGGCAGCCACAGGTGCACGGCGCGCGGACGCTGGTCAGCGGCTATGGCTTCCAGCGCCAGCGCCAGCGCCGCCAGGTCGACCTGCGGCATGAGCCGCGTGCGCCGCGCCAGCGCCAGCCAGCGGCCGGCGGCCTCGAACGGGCCGTCGATGCGCAGTTGCACGCGCAGTGGGCATTCCAGGTGGATCAGGCCGCCGTGGCGGTCGAGCACGGCGAACTCCGCCAGACGCACGCGCCCGGCTTGCAGCGCCGCGCTGATCTGCTCGTGCCAGGCGTGCGCGCCGGCCGGGTCGGCGGCCGAATCACCGGCCTGCTCGACGGCGAAACCGGCCATGCCCTCGGCGCGTGCCAACGCGGCGTCGGCCGCGGCCAGCGCGGCGCTGGCGCTCACGCCCACCAGGCCGTCCACCCCGCCCACCGCCACCTCGGCGCTGCCGGCGTGCAGCGCCGGCGCTGCGGCCAGCGCGTTGAACAGCGACTCGGCGGTCTCTGCCGCCACACCGGGCACCGGCAGGCACAGCGCGAAATCGCTGCCGTTCAGGCGCCCGGCAAAGGTGCCGGGTACGCGCTCGACATAGGTCTGCAGCAGGCCGGCGATGGCTGCCAGCAGGTGGTCGGTGTTCTCATGGCCCAGGCGCTGGTTGAGCGATTCCAGGCGCAGCACGCGCACCAGGATCAGCGCCACGCCAGGCCCGCCCGGGCCGGCCAGCTGATCGCCCAGCAAGCCCAGGAAATGGCGGCGCTGCGGCAAGGCAGTGACAGCGTCGAACTGCGCCTGTCGCTGCAGCACGGCCACCTGATCGGCCTGGGCCTCGAACACGCTGCGCAGGCGCCGCACCATGGCGTTCATGGTGCGCGTCAGGTCGCGCAGCTCGGGCAGGCTGGGTTCCTCGGCCTCGACGAAGCGGCCCTGCTCCAGCGCCCGCGCCTGCGCCATGGTGGCCTGCAGCGGGCGCCGCCAGGCCCGCAGCAAACCAATGCTGAGCACCGCCGCCACCAAGGCCAGCAGCGTCATCAGGCCGGCGCTGCGCGCGCTCACCTGCCACAGCGCGTCGTGCGCCCAGGCGGTGTGGGCCTCGAGCTGCAGGCTGCCGATCTCGCGCCAGCCGGCGGTCACCAGGGCCACGCCGGGTTCGGGTTCCAGCGGCAGCGCGGCCACGAACCAGGCCGGCGCCTGCGCCACCTGGGGCGGCTGGTGCAGGTCGACCGGCCGGCTGCCGTCGTCGCCCACCAGCACCAGGCGGCTGTAGTGGCCCAGGTCGAACTGCGCGGCGGCGACGAGCTGCATCACCACCAGGTCGCCCTGTTGCTGCGACAGCGCCAATGCCAAAGCCGTGACGGCGTCGCGGTTGCGCAGCTCCAGCTGCGTCTGCAGCGCGGCGCGCGCACCCAGCGTGTGCAGCACCAGGCTGCCGCCCAGCGCCAACACCAGCAGCGCCGCCATCAGCAGGGCAATGCGTCGGGTCAGGCTCATGGCGCGCCCGGGCCGCGCCAGCACAGCGACATCATGGCCATCCTTCTGCGCGCGTCCGGCTCCAGACATCGCGCCATTTCGACAGTCGCCGCAGCGCATCGCTCGCGCGCGCACCACCACCACCAGCTTGCCACAGGCCCACGGCGCTGAAGCTGAACACGGGGGCCAGGTCGGGCCGCCGCGACGCGGGCAGCACCTCGGGGCTCAGGTTGTCCAGGATCAGCGGCTCGGCCCCAAAGCTTGCATAGTAGGCCAGGACCATGTGCGCCTGCGTTCCGGGCTGCCGGGGCTGCTGCGCACGCACGTAGACCAGGCGCAGCCGTTCGGGCGCTGTACCGACTGCAAGCAGGCTGGCGTACTTGGCGATGGCGTAATCCTCGCAGTCGCCCTGGCCCTTGTCCAGCGCTTCCAGGGGCGTCGCCCAGCGGTCCTGGACGCCCCAGATGTCGCGGTCCAAGCGCCAGGCCAGGCGCTCGTTGAAAAAGGCATTGATCGCGCGCACGCGCTCGAACTCGCCCATGGCCGTGGCGCTGCCCAGCAGATCGCTCAGCGGCGCCATTGCAGCGTTGGCGCCCGGACCGATGCGACGAGCTGCGGCCCGAAGCTGCGACGGGTCCCAGGCCGCTGCGGGCAGTGACAGGGCCAGCAGCAGCACCGGCGTCAGCAGCCGCCAGAAGCCAGAAGCGAAAAAGCCCGCCGTCTGGCGGGCTTGGGTCGCGGCGGGCAGCGCCGGATCAGGCGTGCACAGCACGAAGCTTGAGCGAAAACTCCTGCAGCGCGGCGATACCGCTGTCCTCGGCCTTGCGGCACCAGGCCTGCAGGTCGGCCAAGAGCTGTTCGGCGGAGACGTTGGTGCGCGTCCAGAGCGCGCGCAGCTCTTCGCGCATGGCCACCAGCTGCGCCAGGCGCGGGCTCTCGACCAGCGCCTGCTGCAGCCCGGGCTTGGCCTGGCTGGGGATCTTGTCGTCGTCGCGGTGCAGCCAGGCGCGGGCCAGGTTGCGGTTGCTCCACAGCGCGCTGTTGTGCGCGCCCTGGGCCTGCAGGCGCTCGAGTTCGACGGCCACGGCGCGCTTGAGCTCGGCCGCGTAATGGGCCATCACTTCATAGCGGTTGGCGATGATGGCTTCCAGCGTCTTGTCGTCGGCCACCGCCTTGACCACACCCAGCGCCAGCCGCGGCGGCGTCTTGCGCACCTGCGCCAGGCCCACCATTTCCATCAGGCGGATGTAGAGCCAGCCGATGTCGAACTCATAGGGCTTGACCGACAGCTTGGCCGAGGTCGGGTAGGTGTGGTGGTTGTTGTGCAGCTCTTCGCCGCCGATGAGGATGCCCCAGGGCGAGATGTTGGTCGAAGCGTCGGCCGCCTCGAAGTTGCGGTAGCCCCACCAGTGGCCCAGGCCGTTGATGATGCCGGCGGCAGTGATCGGGATCCAGGCCATCTGCAGCGCCCACACGGCAGCACCGGCGGCGCCGAAGAGGAACAGATTGATCACCAGCGCCAGACCCAAGCCCTGCCAGGTGTAGCGGCTGTACAGGTTGCGCTCGATCCAGTCGTCGGGCGTGCCGCGGCCGTACTTGGCCATGGTCTCGGGGACGCGCGACTCGCTGCGGTACAGCTCCACACCGTCGAGCAACAGCTTCTTGATGCCGTGGATCTGCGGGCTGTGCGGGTCGTCCACCGTTTCACACTTGGCGTGGTGCTTGCGGTGAATGGCCACCCATTCCTTGGTGACCATGCCGGTGAACAGCCACAACCAGAAGCGGAAGAAGTGCATCACCGCCGGGTGCAGCTCCAGCGCGCGATGGGCCTGCGAGCGGTGCAGGAAGATGGTCACCGCGGCGATCGTCACGTGCGTGCTTGCCAGCGCGAACAGCAGCACCTGCCACCACGAGGCAGCCAGCAGGCCATGGGCGAACCAGTCGACCAGCGAGTCGTGCACCAGCCACAGAAAATCCATCGAATGATCCTGAGAATTGTTCAAACCAGCACGATTGTAGGTGCCGACCCGCAAAGCGCGCAGGGTTCAATCCCCGGCAGATCGGCGGACTCTCTTGGTCTGTCGTCAAAAGTCAGCTACTGGGGTAGCGTTAGACGAAATAGCAAGAAAATCAGCGCCGTTGCCAGACGGCGGCGAAAAAGCCGTCGGTGCCGTGCCGGTGCGGCCACAAGCGCAGCCAGGGCCCTTGCACCAGTTCGGCGGCGCGTTCGACATGCGCCGCTTCCAGCAGCGCCTGCACCGGCATGGGCGCGAAATCGGCGGCGCGCTCGGCGCTGAAGGCGTCGGCCACGGCTTCGTTCTCGTCGGCCAGCAGGCTGCAGGTGGCGTAAACCAAGCGCCCGCCCGGCTTGAGCAGGCGCGCCGCGCCGGCCAGGATGGCGCGCTGCTTGGCCTGCAACTCGGCCACCGAGGTCGGCGACTGCCGCCATTTCAGGTCGGGGTTGCGGCGCAGCGTGCCCAGGCCCGAGCAAGGCGCATCGACCAGCACGCGGTCTATCTTGCCGGCCAGGCGCTTGATGCGGTCATCGCGTTCGTGCGCGATCTGCGCCGGGTGCACGTTGGACAGGCCGCTGCGCGCCAGCCGCGGCTTGAGCGCATCCAGCCGGTGGCCCGACACGTCGAAGGCGTACAGCCGCCCGGTGTTGCGCATGGCCGCGCCTAAAGCGAGGGTCTTGCCGCCGGCGCCGGCGCAGAAGTCCACCACCATCTCGCCGCGCTTGGGGTCGGTCAGCAGGGCCAGCAGCTGGCTGCCTTCGTCCTGCACCTCGATCGAGCCGCCGGTGAACACCGGCAGCTTGCTCAAGCCCGGCTTGCCCTGCACCCGCAGGCCCCAGGGCGAGAACGGCGTGGGCTCGGCGTGGATGCCGCCGGCGGCCAGCGCGGCCTGCACTTCCTCGCGCTTGGCCTTGACGGTGTTGACGCGCAGGTCCAGCGGCGCCGGCTCGGACAAGGCCTGCACCAGCGGCCAGAAGCCGCCCTCGGGGCCGTCGCCCAGCGTGGCCTTCAGCGGCGCGGCCAGCCAGTCGGGCAGGTTGTGGCGCAGTTTCTCGGGCAGCGTGCTGCGGTCGATCTTGGCGAACTCGGCCAGCCAGGCCTGCTCTTGCGGGCCCAGGGCGCCGCGCAGGTAGACGTCACCGCCCTGCCAGGCCAGGATGGCCAGCCGGCGCTCGAGCGCGCCGCTGCCACTTTGCGCCATGTGCTGAAACAGCAGGCGCTGGCGCAGCAGCGTGTAGGTGGTTTCGGCCAGGGTGTGGCGCTCGCGCGTGCCCAGGGCGCGGTGCTGGCGGAAGTAGGCCGAGACCACGGCGTCAGCCGGCTGGTCCAGGCGCAGCACCGCGCGCAGCAGTTCGGTGCACAGGTCTAGCAGGGCGTTGGGATGCATGGGGTCGGGATCGTCAGAGCAGCGTCAGAGCAATACTTGCGAGGCGCCATCGAGTTGCAGCACCAGGCCGCCTTCCACACGCAGCCGGCCTTCGACGAACCAGCGCACGGCCTGCGGGTAGATCACGTGCTCGGTGGCCAGCACGCGCGCGGCCAGTGCGGCTTCGTCGTCGCCGGGGCGCACCGGCACCACGCTCTGCAGGACGATGGGGCCGTGGTCCAGTTCGGGCGTGACGAAGTGCACCGTCGCGCCCACCGCCTTGCAGCCCGCGGCCAGCGCGCGCCGGTGGGTGTGCAGCCCGCCAAAGGCCGGCAACAGCGAGGGGTGGATGTTGAGCAGCCGGCCCTGGTAGCGCTGCACGAAGGCGTCGCCCAGGATGCGCATGAAGCCGGCCAGCACCACCAGGTCGGGCGTGTGGCCGTCGATCACCTGCGCCAGCGCGTCGTCGAAGTCGCTGCGCTCGCGCCAGGCCTTGTGGTCGACCACCGCGGTGGCGATGCCGCGCGCTGCGGCAAAGCCCAGGCCGGCGGCGTCGGCGCGGTTGGAGACTACGGCCACCACCTGTGC
This sequence comes from Rubrivivax sp., assembly GCA_022842305.1. Lineage (GTDB taxonomy): Bacteria > Pseudomonadota > Gammaproteobacteria > Burkholderiales > Burkholderiaceae_C > Rubrivivax. Next base: position 66 of record JALHPY010000024.1, on the reverse strand, counting down.
CGGCCAGGCCTGTTCGGCGCAGCGCTGCACGATGGCTTCCATGTTGGAGCCGCGGCCGGAGATGAG
>JALHPY010000023.1 GCA_022842305.1 Rubrivivax sp. | reverse complement strand
GGCAGTGCGCGCGCCCAGGGCCAGGGCGATGTGGTGCTGGGGGGCACCAAGCAATTCAGCGCCAAGTCGCGCATGGACGCCGACTTGCAGGGCACCAAGATGGTGGTCGAATCCGAGCACTCGGCGCGCTTCGTCGCCGCGGCCTGCGCCGAGGCCCCGCCGCTCAAGTGGGAGGGCGTGGCCCCCTTGTCGACCAAGTAGGCGGCACGCCGCGCAGCATCACCGTCACCCGCGGCTGAGCATGCCGTAAGCTCCGCGCCCAAACAGGCGGGGGGCCTTCGATGCAGGCGCAAGACTTCGTGCGCAAATGGCAGGCCGGCACGGCTGCCAACGATCTGAATGAACGCGCCGGCGCGCAGGCGCATTTCATAGACCTGTGCCGCGTGCTGGGCGTGCCCGAACCGGGAGACCCCGAGCGCTACTGCTTCGAGCGCGGCGTGGTGCGCACCGGTGGCACCGGCCAGCGCACCGACGGCTTTGCCGACGTCTGGCTCAAGGGCTGCTTCGCCTGGGAATACAAGGCCCCGGGCAAGAGCCTGGAAGGCGCGCTGCGCCAGCTGATGATGTACGCGCTGCCGCTGGAAAGCCCGCCGCTGCTGGTGGTGAGCGACCGCCTGCGCATCGAGGTGCACACGCACTTCACCGGCACGCCCAGCGAATGCCACGCCTTTGCGCTGGCCGACATCACCCGGCCCGAGGTGCAGCAGCGCCTGCGCGCGCTGTGGCTCTCGCCCGAGAGCTACAAGCCGCGCCGCAGCAACCGCGACATCACCGAAGAAGCGGCGCGCAGCTTTGCCGGCACGGCCGAGCGCCTGCGCGCCGCCGGTGTGCCGGCGCAGGCGGCCAGCCACTTTCTCACGCAGTGCGTGTTCTGCTTCTTTGCCGAAGACGTGGGCCTGCTGCCGGCGCGCCTGTTCGAGCGCCTGGTCGGCGTGCAGATCGCCCCCGAGCGGCTGCGCACCCAGCTGGCTGCGCTACTGGAAACCATGCGCGACGGTGGCCTGTTCGGCGTGGACGACCTGCCGTGGTTCAACGGCGGCCTGTTTGCCAGCGTGGACGTGCCGCCACTGGCCGCCGAAGACGTGGCCGTGCTCAAGGCCGCCAGCGCGCTGAACTGGAGCGCCATCGACCCCACCATCTTCGGCACCCTGTTCGAGCGCGGGCTGGACCCCGCCAAGCGCAGCCAGCTGGGCGCCAACTTCACCGACCCCGCCACCATCCTGCGCCTGGTGGAGCCGGTGGTGCAGCGCCCGCTGCTGGCCGAATGGGCCGGCCACCGCGCGCGCATCGAAGCCGCGCTGGCCAAGAGCCGCAAGCACGGCGACAAGGCCTGGCGCGACGCGCAGGCGGCCTTCGTGGGTTACCTGGAAAGGCTCAAGGCCTTCCGCGTGCTGGACCCGGCGTGCGGCAGCGGCAACTTCCTGTACCTTGCGCTGCGCTGCCTGAAGGACATCGAGCACCAGGTCAACCTGGAAGCCGAACAGCTGGGCCTGGAGCGCCAGATGGACGTGACCGGCCCGCACAACGTGCTGGGCATAGAGCTCAACGAATACGCCGCCGAACTGGCGCGCGTGACGGTGTGGATAGGCGAGCTGCAATGGCGCATACAGCGCGGATATGGCTTCAAGCTGAACCCGGTGCTGGACGCGCTGGACCACATCGAATGCCGCGACGCGGTGCTGGCGCCCGATGGGCAAGAGGCGGCCTGGCCGCGGGCGGATGTGGTGGTGGGGAATCCGCCGTTTCTGGGCACCAAGAAGCAGTGGGGCGAATTGGGAGTCGAGTACTCAGAGCGCCTTCGCGCCGCGTACGCAGGCCGCGTGCCCGGATTCGCTGATCTGGTTTGCTACTGGTTCGAGCGTGCAAGAACGCAGATCGAGCGCGGCGCATTGCGCTGGGCCGGCCTGGTTGCGACGAACTCGATCCGAGGCGGCGCGAATCGCGAGGTTCTTGATGCGATCAAGAACACCGCCGAGATTGTGGAAGCTTGGAGCGACCAAGCCTGGATAAACGACGGGGCTGCGGTTCGTGTCTCATTGATCGCATTTACGGCCAAGGGATTCGCGCAGCAAAGGTTTCTTGACGGCCAACCGGTCACGGCCATTAACGCTGATCTGACTGTAGGCGCAAATCTCGCTCTAGCAGAGAAGCTCGCAGAGTCGAAGGATGCGGCGTTCATGGGCACTGTTAAGGCAGGCACATTTGACGTGCCGCGCGAGCAAGCCCTCCGCTGGATGGCCCAACCCAATCCGCATGGACGCTCGAACCTTGAGGTGTTGCGTCGTTCGGCAAACGGCATGGATCTAGCGCGACGTTGGTCGGAAACGTGGGTCGTGGACTTCGGCGTCGACCGCGCCGAAGCTGACGCTGCGCTATTTGAAGGCCCCTTCGCCCATATTGAGGCGGTTGTGAAGCCGACACGGGCGCTGAGCAACCGCAAGGCGTATCGCGAGAGGTGGTGGCTCTTCGCCGAACCCACGCCAAAGATGCGGGCTCGCATAGCGCCGCTGCACCGATACATCGCGACGCCCATCGTCGCGAAGCATCGGTTGTTTGTCTGGTTGGATGCGACCGTTCTGCCAGATCACGCCCTGATCGTCACAGCCCGCGCCGACGACGTCACCTTCGGCATCTTGCACAGTCGCTTCCACGAACTCTGGTCGCTGCGCCTGGGCACGTCGCTCGAAGACCGGCCGCGCTACACCCCCACCACCTGCTTCGAAACCTTCCCTTTCCCCGAACACCTCACCCCCGCAGCAACCGCCCACCAGCGCACCGAAGCCCTGGACGGCGGCGCGCTCATCCCGGCCGACTTGCCGGCCGGCGTGCGGCCCCGGGTCGAAGCCATCGCCCGCGCCGCGCAGCGGCTGGTGGGCTTGCGCGACGCCTGGCTCAACCCGCCGGAATGGACCGAACGCGTGCCCGAGGTGGTGCCGCTGGGCCTGGCCGCGTCGCCCTACCCGGACCGCATCGTCGCGCGAGCCGGCTTCGAGAAAGAACTGGCCCAGCGCACGCTCACCAAGCTCTACAACCTGCGCCCCACCTGGCTGGCCCAGGCCCACGCCACCCTGGACGCGGCCGTGGCCGCCGCCTACGGCTGGGCCGACTGGGCGCCGGCCCTGGCGGATGAAGAGATCCTGCGCCGGCTGCTGGCGCTGAACCGGGCGCGCAGTGGCGAAGCGAGCGGTCGATAATCGACCGATGCAACGCCCCCCGCTCGCGCAGCCGCTGATGCAGCACCACGACGAGATCGTCGCGTTGTGCCGCCGGTACGGCGTCGAGCGTCTGGAGGTCTTCGGTTCGGCCGCAGACGGCAGATTCGACCCGGCGCGCAGCGACTTCGATTTCATCGTGCGGCTGCGCAGGGATGCGGACCCTGTGCAGGGCTCGCTGGGCCGACGCTTCGTGGGGCTCGCCGAGTCGCTCGAAGCCTTGCTGGGGCGCGCGGTCGATCTGATGCCCGACAAGCCCATCGTCAATCCGTACTTCCGTAGCGCGGTCGAAGCGTCGAGACGGGTGCTCTATGACCGAACGGCTGCACAAGCACCTGCTTGATGCCATCGAGGCGGCGCAGGCCGCGCTCGAGTTCATCGGCGACGCCGACGCCGCGCAATACGCTTCGAACCGCCTGCTGAGGTCGGCCGTAGAGCGCCAGATCATGGTGCTGGGGGAGGCTTCGCGCCGTGCGCTGGACGAGGACCCTTCGCTTCGAACGCGTCTGCCCGACCTCGCGTTCGCGGTCGGCCTCAGGAACCGGCTCGTGCACGGGTACGACATGGTGGACGATGAGATCGTCCATGACACCGTTCGTGCCGACCTGCCTGGCCTGATCGCCGCCATGCGTGCGCTGCTGGCCGGTGAAACTGGCTCCTGAAACGACGGCCGGCGATTGGCGTTGCCCGCTGTCGCTCAATCGGGCGGGCGGTGTGAAGACCCGCCGCAGCCACCGGCGAGTGACACAAACGTGCTACATTTTGTCGTCTCCACGGAGCAAGCACCATGAGCACGACCACGATCCGCCTGCCCGATGAGCTGAAGCTGCGCGTCGCGCGCTTGGCCGAGGCCGCCGGGTTGACACCGCACGGCTTCATCCTTCAAGCCATAGAGGCCCAGGCCTTGGCGGCCGAAGAACAGGCCGAGTTCCAGCGCCTGGCCCTTGCGCGTCTGCACAAGTTCAAGGCCACGGGCAAGGCCGTGCCCTGGAGCGAGGCGCGCCAGTACCTTCTGGACCGGGCCGCGGGCAAGGACATGCCTCGGCCGAAGGCCGTCAAGGTGGTGCCCTGAAGGCGCATGGCCCGCGTCACTATCGAGGACGATGCGCTGGCCGATGCCGAGCGCATTCTTGAGCACCTGGTCGCGCACGGCGTGGCCGATGCCGGTGAACGGGTGGCGGCCGTGATCTCGGCGCTGGACCTGCTCGAGCAGCATCCGCGCATCGGGCGGCCTGCGGCCAGCGGCCTGCACGAACTGGTGATAGGCCAGGGCGCGCGGGGATACCTCGCGCTTTATCGCTACGAGGCAGTGGACGACGTGGTGGTGGTGCTGGCCCTGCGTGGGCAGCGCGAAGACGGGTACCGCAGGGGCTGAAGACGCTGGGACCCGGCCGCATGCGCCGGCGGCCGATGCGTTCAGCGCAGCAACTCCATCCCCAGCCGCCTGGCGGCCTTCGCATCGAAGGTCAGCACCCGCGCCTTGCGGGCAGCGGCCAGGGCGACGATGAGGCAGTCGTGCAGGTCGACGCCGCCCTGGCGGTAGTGCTGCACAGCGTCGCGCACGGCCGGGGCGTCCTGCACTTCCAGCGTGGGTGCCTGCAGCAGGTCGTCCAGGATGTCGCAGACCGTCGCGGCGCTGGCCTCGTAGCGGCTCTCCATCACCCACACCGTTTCCAGCAGCACCACCAGGCTGACGAAGCCGCGGTCGGCGCTGGACAACTGCTCTTCGAGCAGTTGCGTGGCCAGGGCGCTTTGCCGAGCGTCGTCTTGCGCGAGGTAGCGCACCAGTACGTTGGTGTCGAGCGCGCGCATCAGCCGCGCCCGGTTCGCGTACGCCGCTCGGCGATGGTGTCGTTCATGTCGTCGATCGACACCGGGCGGGCTGGAGCCGGCAGGCGCCCTTTCAGCTTGCGGATGTCACCGGCTGCGGCAAGCAGGCGCACGCTGTCTCCTTCCACCACGAAGCGCAGCACCGAACCCTGGACCAGGCCGAGCTTGCGGCGCACATCGCTGGGGATCACCACCTGACCCTTGCTGGAAACGGTGGCAGCGTGTTCTGCGGGCTTGGTCATGGCGCGGCTCCTGACGGTAAGGCATTGTGCCTTACCGGGCGGGAGCGACGACGGGCGACTGGTGTCGCCCGTTCTGATCAGCCGCTTCGCGGTGTATTCATTTGTCTACGGCCGGGGCTGGCGCCCCTTGACTTTGGTCTGCGCTCACATCGCTGGCGCGATATGAGCGCAGCCCGCGCACCGACAAACCGCGCGCAAGGCGCGCGGCGGGCTTACAGCCCGGCGGCGGCGCGGAGCGCCGCCACTTTGTCCGTGCGCTCCCACGTGAACTCGGGTTCTTCGCGGCCGAAGTGGCCGTAGGCCGCGGTCTTTTCGTAGATGGGGCGCAGCAGGTCCAGCATCTGGATGATGCCCTTGGGGCGCAGGTCGAAGACCTCGGCCACTATTGCCGAGAGCTTCTCGTCGCTGAGCTTGCCCGTGCCTTCGGTGTAGACCGTGATGTTCATGGGCTTGGCCACGCCGATGGCGTAGGCCACCTGCACCTGGCACTGGCGCGCCAGGCCGGCGGCCACCACGTTCTTGGCCACGTAGCGCGCGGCATAGGCAGCACTGCGGTCGACCTTGCTCGGGTCCTTGCCGCTGAAGGCGCCACCGCCGTGCGGGCAGGCGCCGCCGTAGGTGTCGACGATGATCTTGCGCCCGGTCAGGCCGCAATCACCCTGCGGACCGCCCACGACGAAGCGGCCGGTGGGGTTGATCAGGTACTTGGTGTCCTTGGTCAGCCAATCGTGCGGCAGCACGGGCTTGATGATCTCCTCACGCACCGCCTCGTAGAAGGTCTCGGTCATCCGGTGGCCCAGGCTGTACTCGGGCGCGTGCTGGCTGCTCAGCACCACGGTGTCGATGCTGTGCGGCTTGCCGTCCACGTAGCGCATGGTCACCTGGCTCTTGGCGTCGGGGCGCAGGAAGGGCAGGCGGCCGTCCTTGCGCAGCTGGGCCTGGCGCTCCACCAGGCGGTGCGCGTAGTAGATGGGCGCGGGCATCAGCTCGGGCGTCTCGTCGCAGGCGTAGCCGAACATCAGGCCCTGGTCACCGGCGCCGGTGTTCAGGTGGTCGTCGGACGCGTGGTCCACGCCCTGGGCGATGTCGTTGCTCTGCTTGTCGTAGGCCACCAGCACCGCGCAGCCCTTGTAGTCGATGCCGTAGTCGCTGTTGTCGTAGCCGATGCGCTTGAGGGTGTCGCGCGCGACCTGGATGTAGTCGACGTTGGCCTGCGTCGTGATCTCGCCGGCCAGCACCACCAGGCCGGTGTTGCACAGGGTCTCGGCGGCCACGCGGCTGCGCGGGTCCTGCTTGAAGATGGCGTCGAGGATCGCGTCGGAGATCTGGTCGGCCACCTTGTCGGGGTGACCTTCGGAGACGGATTCGGAAGTGAAGAGGAAGTCGTTCGCCACGGGTGGGGCTCCTGGAGGGTTGCACTGACTGACTGACATTGCGTCGTCGCTGGTCAGATGCTCTGGAGCCGCGGCGAACGCTTTAGCGGATTTGTTGAGCTGCGGCCTGAACACAACGGTTCGGGCCGGCTGCCCGGTGGGCCCAGATATCCTTGGCACCACCCATCGCCCCGCAAGTTGTCCTTTAACTCGGCGACCGGCAGATTATACGTAGCATGAATCTTGTCCTTCACTGGCTCTCGCAGCGCTCGTTGCGGCTTCTGCACGCCCTGGGCGGGCTGCTGGGCTGGCTGGCCTATGGCCTGTCCACCAGCTACCGCCGCCGCCTGCGCGACAACGCCGCCCTGGCCGGCGTCAGCCCGGCCCAGCGCCGCATGGCCGTGGCCGAGGCCGGCCGCCTGTACCTGGAATTGCCGCGCCTGTGGCTGCGCCCGCGCGAGCAGCCCATCGCCGACCCGGTGCAGTGGCAGGGCGCCGAGCTGATCGAGCAGGCCCTGGACGGCGGCCGCGGCCTGGTGCTGCTGACACCGCACCTGGGCAGCTTCGAGATCTGCGCCCAGGCCTATGCCGAACGCTTTGGCGCGCGCCAGCCCATCACCGTGCTCTACCGCCCGGCGCGCCAGGACTGGCTGCGCCAGCTGGAAGAAACGGCGCGCGCGCGGCCGGCACTGGCCACGGCGCCGGCCAACCTGTCGGGCGTGCGCCTGATGATGCGCGCGCTGCGCGGCGGCCAGACCGTGGGCCTGCTGCCCGACCAGGTGCCGCCGCACGGCATGGGCGTGTGGGCGCCCTTCTTCGGCAAGCCGGCCTACACCATGACGCTGGCGGCGCGCCTGGTGGTGCAGACCGGTGCCGCGGTGTGCCTGATCTGGAGCGTGCGCCTGCCGCACGGCGCCGGCTACCGCGTCGAAGTGGCGCCACTGGCCCAGCCGCTGCCGGCGCGCGAAGGCCTGGACGAGGACGCCTGGACGCTGGCCGCGGCCACGGCCATCAACCGCTCGATGGAAGCGGTGATCGGGCACAGCCCCACGCAGTACCTGTGGGGCTACCACCGCTACAAGTCACCGCGGCGGGAGCCGCACTCGTGACCAACCTGGCCGCGCGCCTGCTGCTGGCGCTGATCTGGCTGCTGCACCTGCTGCCCCTGGGCGTGCAGGCGGCGCTGGGCCGCGCCCTGGGTGCCTTGATGTTCACCCTGGCCGGCAGCCGGCGCCGCGTGGCCGAACGCAACCTGGCGCTGTGCCTGCCCGAGCTTGCCCCGGCGGCGCGCCAGGCGCTGCTGCGCGATCACTTCGGCTGGCTGGCGCGCAGCCTGCTGGAGCGCGGCCTGCTGTGGTACGCCAGCGCAGCGCGGCTGAAGCGCCTGATACGGGTGGAAGGCGACGTGCAGCTGGCCGAGCGCAGCACGCGCCCGGTGATGTGGCTGGTGCCGCACTTCCTGGCGGTGGACGTGGCCGGCGCCGCCACCCAGTTGTTCCAGCAGCAGCGCGTGTGCAATGTGTACACGGCGCAGAGCAACGCGGTGCTCGACGCCGCACTGCTGCGCGGCCGCGGCCGCTTCGGCCTGGCCGACATGTTCACGCGCCAGCAGAGCGCGCTGCCCATGGTGCGCGCCATCAAGCGCGGCAGCGCCTTCTTCAACCCGTCGGACATGGATTTCGGCCTGCGCGACGCCGCCTTCGTGCCCTTCTTCGGCCACCCGGCGGCCACGCTGCTGGCGCCTTCGCGCCTGGCGCGCAGCCTGGACATGATCGTGCAGCCGGTGGTGGCCGAAATCCTGCCCGGCGGCCAGGGTTACGTGGTGCGCTTTCTGGAGCCCTGGACCGACTGGCCCACGGCCGACCCCGAGGCCGACGCGCGCCGCATGAACGCGTGGATCGAAGAGCAGATCCGCCGCTGCCCGGCGCAGTACCTGTGGGTGCACAAGCGCTTCAAGACGCGGCCGGCGGGCGAGCCGTCCTTGTACGCATGACAATGCCGGCATGCGACTGAGATTCACCAAGATGCAGGGCGCGGGCAACGACTTCGTCGTGCTCGACGGCACGCGCGCGCCCGTGCAGCTGACGCCCGAGCAACTGCGACGCCTGGGCGACCGCCGCTTCGGCGTCGGCGCCGACCAGATCCTGGCGGTGGAGCGCAGCAGCACGCCGGGCGTGGACTTCCGCTACCGCATCTACAACGGCGCCAGCGGCGACGAGGTCGAGCACTGCGGCAACGGCGCGCGCTGCTTCGTGCGCTTCGTGCACGAGCGCGGCCTGACCAGCAAGACCACGGTGAAGGTCGAGACCGTCAACAACCTGCTCGAGTTGCAATTGCAGCCCGATGGCCGCGTCACCGTGGACATGAACCGCCCGGTGTTCGAGCACGCGCGCATCCCTTTCGATGGCAGCGGCCTGGTGCCGCGGCGCCTGCCCGACGAAACGAGCGGCTTCGAACTGTGGCCGCTGGAAGGCACTGAATGCGCCGTGCTGTCCATGGGCAACCCGCACGCCGTGCTGCGCGTGGCCGATGTGGATGCCGCGCCGGTGGCCGAACTGGGGCCGCGCATCGAAACGCACCCGCGCTTTGCGCGCAAGGTCAATGTCGGCTTCCTGCAGATCGTGTCGCGCGCCGAGGTGCGCATCCGCGTGCACGAGCGCGATGCCGGCGAAACCCTGGCCTGCGGCACCGGCGCCTGCGCCGCCGTGGTGGCCGGCATTCGCCTGGGCTGGCTGGACCGCCGCGTGGAAGTGCATGCGCGCGGCGGCAGCCTGCTCATCGAATGGGCGCACGACGACGCCCCGGTGCTGATGACCGGCCCCGCGCAAACCGTCTTTGAAGGAGAGATCGAACTGTGAGCAATCCCCCGGCATCCGGCGTGCAAGGCATCACCGAGAGCGACATCGCCAACTACCTGGCCAACACGCCAGGCTTCTTCGAGCGCCATGCGGACCTCCTGGCCAGCGTGCACCTGACCAGCCCGCACGGCCAGCGCGCCGTGTCGCTGCAGGAGCGGCAGATGGAAATGCTGCGCGAGCGCATCAAGGGCCTGGAGATGAAGATCGTCGAGATGATCCGCCATGGGCAAGAGAACCTGGCCATCGCCGACCGTCTGCACCGCTTCACGCGCAGCATCCTGCTCACCGGTGACGCCACCGAGCTGCCGGCGCGCATGCTCGAATCGCTGCGCCACGAGTTCCTCATCCCGCAGGCCGCCATCCGCCTGTGGGGCCTGGGCGAGGCGCTGGCCGGCGAGCCCTGGGCCCAGCCCGCCAGCGAGGACGTGCGCAGCTTCACCGCCAGCCTGAGCGTGCCCTACTGCGGCGTGAATGCCGGCTTCGAGGCCTCGCGCTGGTTCGACGAGCCGGCCACGGTGATGTCGCTGGCCATGATCCCGCTGCGCCAGGGTGACACCAACTTCGGCCTGCTGGTGCTGGGCTCGCCCGACCCCACGCGCTATTCGGCCGAGATGGGCACCGACTTCCTGCAGCGCGTGGGTGAGGTCGCCAGCGCCGCGCTCTCGAGGCTGCGGCTGGCACAACCGGCCTGATCGCGATGGTCGAGCGGGCCGCCGAGCTGCAGGCTTTCATCGACCACCTGCGCGTCGAGCGCCGCCTGGCCGAGCGCACCCTGGCCATGTACGGCGAGGCCCTGGCCTGGCTGCAGGCCGGCGCCCTGGCCGCGGGCGTTGAGCTGCGCGCCGCCCAGCCCCACCATGTGCGCGCCTGGGTTGCGGCACTGCGCGGCCGCGGCCTGGGGCCGCGCAGCATTGCCATCGCACTGGCCGCCTGGCGCGGGCTGTACCGCTGGTGGGGCCGGCAGGGGCTGGTGGCGGCCAACCCGGTGGAAGGCATACGCCCGCCCAAGGCGCCCAAGCCGCTGCCCAAGGCCTTGTCGGTGGAGCAGGCCGTGGCCCTGGCCGAACACCACACCGAGCACACCGCGCCGGCACTGGCGCTGCGCGACCAGGCCATCACCGAACTGCTGTACGGCTGCGGCCTGCGCGTGGCCGAGCTCACCGGGCTGGACCTGCTGGCCGGCACGGCCGCGCGCGGCTGGGTGGACCTGGCCGACGCCACGGTGCACGTGCTGGGCAAGGGCGGCAAGCGCCGCAGCCTGCCGGTGGGCCGCGCGGCGCTGGCGGCACTGCAGGCCTGGCTGGCGCAGCGCGGCACGCTGGCGGGGTCTAGCGAGCCGGCGCTGTTCGTCAGCCGGCTGGGCACGCGGCTGTGCGCCAACCAGTTGCGCAACCGGCTCAAGGCCCAGGCGCAGCAGGCCGGCCTGCCCACGCACGTGCACCCGCACATGCTGCGCCACAGCTATGCCAGCCACCTGCTGCAGAGCAGCGGTGACCTGCGCGCCGTGCAGGAACTGCTGGGCCACGCCAGCATCACCACCACGCAGGTCTACACCAAGCTGGACCACCAGCACCTGGCCAAGGTGTACGACGCGTCGCACCCGCGCGCGCGGCGCAAGCAGGGCGCTGGCGACTGACGCGCCGCCGCCGGCACGCGGCGCGCAGGCGCCGCCTCTGGCATCAGGCGCTCAGGCGCCGCCGCCGGCATACGGCCGCGGCGGCGGTGGCGGGTCCCGCTGCTGCAGCGCCAGTTGCCACCAGCCCACGTCGTGCCAGCGGCCCAGCTTGTGGCCCACCGCGGGGAACACGCCCACGGGCCTGAAGCCCATGCCTTCGTGCAGTGCCACACTGGCGGCATTGGGCAGGGTGATGCCGGCGCAGGCGCGGCAGTAGCCCAGCGCCACCAGTTCGAGCAGCAGCGCGCCGTACAGCGCGCGGGCCACGCCGCGGCGGCGCGCGTCGGCGCGCACGTAGGCGCTGACGGTCACTGTCCAGCGATAGGCGGCGCGCTCGGCGTGGGGGGCGGCGTAGACATAACCGTTCACCTGGCCGGCGGCGTCCAGCCCCACCAGCCAGGGCAGCAGGGGCAGGGTGTCGCTGATGCGCTGCGCCATCTCTTGCACGCCGGGCGGGTCGGTCTCGAAGGTGATCGCGCTGCCGCTGACGAGGGGCGCGTAGATGGCGTGGACGGCGGCGGCGTCGCTGGCGCGGGCAGGGCGGATCTGCATGGTCGGTCTCCCCAGGGGGTTGAGACGGCCGCGGGGCCCCCGCGGCTCGCGCAGTCTAATCAGCCGGCAGCGTGGCGCACAGGGCCTGGCTGCGCGCCGCTGAGACAATCCGCGCATGAAAGCCATACGCCTGCACGAAGGCAAGGAACGTTCGCTGCTGCGCCGCCACCCCTGGGTGTTCCAGGGCAGCGTGGCGCGCGGCAAGGCCGACCCCGGTGAGACCGTGCGCATCGAGTCCGCCGAGGGCCGCTTCCTGGCCTGGGGCGCCTACAGCCCCACGTCGATGATCCGCGTGCGCGCCTGGAGCTTCGACGAGGCCGAGCGCATCGACGCCGCGTTCTTCCAGCGCCGCGTGGCGCGCGCCGTGGCCTTGCGCGCGCGCCTGCCCATCGCCAGCAGCGGCCAGCGCCTGGTGCACGGCGAGGCCGACGGCCTGCCCGGGCTGATCGTCGACCGCTACGGCGACTTGCTGTGCGCGCAGTTCCTGTCGGCCGGCACCGAGCGCTGGAAGCCGGTGATCGCCGACGCGCTGCTGGCCGCCACCGGGCTGCAGCGGCTGTACGAACGCTCTGATTCGGGCGTGCGCGGCCTGGAAGGGTTGGAGCCGCAGACCGGCTGGCTGCGCGCGCCCCCGGGTGATGACGGCGCCACCGAATGCAGCATCACCGAGCACGACTGGCGCCTGACCCTGGACGTGGCCAGCGGCCACAAGACCGGCTTCTACCTCGACCAGCGCGACAACCGCGCCGCCTTTGCCGCCTGGGTGCGGCGCTTCGGGCTGCAGCGCGTGCTGAACTGCTACTGCTACACCGGCGGCTTTACGGTGGCGGCGCTGGCCGGCGGTGCGGCCCACGTGACCAGCGTCGATTCGTCCGCCCCGGCGATTGCGCGCGTGCAGGCGCACGTGGCGCTCAACGGCTTCGACCCGGCGCGCAGCGAGGGCCTGGACGGCGACGTCAACCAGGTGCTGCGCGACAGCCTGAAGGAAGGCCGGCAGTACGACGCCATCGTGCTGGACCCGCCCAAGTTCGCGCCCACCGCGGCCCACGCCGAACGCGCCGCACGCGCCTACAAGGACATCAACCGCCTGGCGCTGAAGCTGCTGCAGCCGGGCGGGCTGCTGTTGAGCTTCAGCTGCAGCGGCGGCATCGGCGCCGAGCTGTTCCACAAGATCGTGGCCGGCGCGGCGCACGACGCGGGTGTGGACGGCGCCATCCTGCAGCGCCTGGAAGGCGCCTGCGACCACCCCACGACGCTGGTGTTTCCGGAAGGCGAATACCTCAAGGGCCTGGCGATCCTGAAGCAGTAGGCCGCCGCGCGCGGGGCGTGCAGATCGGTCGTGCCAACCCCGGTCAGGCTGCGGCTCCCCTCGAATCAGGGGGTGAACCAGACCTTCAGGCAGGGGGGACGACATCCCCTTGTCGATGTCGGGCGTCAGAATCACGCCTTATTGGCCACCGGTGACACCATGCCCATGCCGCTAGCCCGAGAGCTTCTCGTCGCCTCTGTGGCCGCGCTGGGGCTTGCCTCGTCTCCAGCCCAGGCGGCGTTCAGCATCGACCTCAGCTTCAGCGGCCTGACGCCCGCGCAGCAGTCTTACTTCGCGGCGGCCAAGAGCTTCTGGGAAGGGGTGATCACCGGTTACCAGGGCAGTGTTTCGCTCGGCGGGATAGCCATCAGTGCCAACGGCGCAGTCATCGACGGCGTGGGCAACGTCCTGGGCAGCGCCGGGCCGGATTCGCTTTTCACCACCGGGGGCTTTGCCTACGTCGCGACGGGCGAGATGAGCTTCGATACGGCCGACATCGACAACCTGATCGTGCAGGGCAGCTTCACCGACGTCATCCGCCACGAGATGGCGCATGTCATCGGGTTCGGCACGATGTGGGTGCCCAACGGCGTCTACGCCGACGGCAGCGGCCGCTACACCGGCAGCAACGCGCTGCGCGAGTACCGGTTCGAGTTCAACCAGCCCGCCGCGACCTTCGTGCCGGTGGAACTGGGCGGCGGCGCCGGCACGGCCGACGGCCACTGGAACGAGGTCAACAACGGTGGCGGCAACACCGGTCTGCGGGATCCCCTGGGCCGCGACATGAGGTTCGAACTGATGACCGGCTGGCTCGACACGCCGAGCTTCGTCAGCCGCACCACCCTCGCGTCCTTCCAGGACATCGGCTACACCGTGGCCCTGGCGGCCGTGCCCGAGCCCGAAACCTACGCGCTGCTGCTGGCCGGCCTGGGCGTCGTGGTGCTGAGGGCGCGCCGCCGCGCCTGATGCCAGCTAAGGCGCCAGCAGCGCCTGCAGATCCACGCGCGGCTCGAACTTGGCGCGCCGCACGCTGAAGAAGGCCTTGACGTTGCGCACGTTGGCGTCCTGCGTGAACAGGCGCTGCACCAGCGCGTGGTAGGCCGGCATGTCGCGCACCTGCAGCACCAGCACGAAGTCCGGGCCGGGTGAAACGCGCCAGCACTGCTGCACCGCCCCGTCGGCCACGGCGCGCTGCTCGAAGGCGTCCAGGTGCTCGGCGCCCTGGCGGTCCAGCGAGATCTCCACCAGCGCCGTGAGCCCGGCACCCAGGCGCTGCGTGTCCAGCAGCGCCACGCGCCGCTCGATCAGCCCCGAATCCACCATGCGGCGCACCCGGCGCAAGGCCGTTGCGGGCGATGTGAGTGCGCGCGCTGCCAGATCCTGGTTGGACAGCGAGGCGTCGGTCTGCAGCAGGTCCAGCAGGCGCAGGTCGGTGGTGTCGAGTTCCATGGCGAAACAATGCGCTTCAGTTGACAGCGATATGAAGCATTATTTCATCTTGGGACGATGTGAGCAAATTCGTTCACAGTTGAAACGCGAATGCAATTTTCGGCCACGCCTACGGGTCTACGATGCCGCATTCCGTTTGCAAGGAGCAAGGCCATGTGTGGCATCGTCGGCGCCGTCAGCACGCGCAACATCGTTCCCATCCTGATCGAAGGCCTCAAGCGGCTCGAGTACCGCGGCTACGACAGCTGCGGCGTGGCGGTGCACCAGGGCGGCGAACTGCTGCGCGCCCGCAGCACCTCGCGCGTGGCCGAGCTCGAGGCCAACGTGGCCCACGAAGGCATTGCCGCCGGCACCGGCATCGCGCACACGCGCTGGGCCACGCACGGCGCGCCGGCGGTGCACAACGCGCACCCGCATTTCTCGGCCGGGCCGGCGGCACGCGACGGCGGCAGTGCGCCCGGCGTGTCCAAGATCGCGCTGGTGCACAACGGCATCATCGAGAACCACGACGAACTGCGCGCCGAGCTGCGCGCCCGCGGCTACGCCTTCGCCAGCCAGACCGACACCGAGGTCATCGCCCACCTGGTGCACAGCCTGTACGACGGTGACCTGCTCGAGGCCGTGCAGCGCGCGCTGCCGCGGCTGCGCGGCGCCTACGCGGTGGCGGTGTTCTGCCGCGACGAGCCGCACCGCGTGGTGGGTGCGCGCCAGGGATCGCCGCTGGTGCTGGGCGTGGGCACGGGCGGCCAGGGCGAGCACTTTCTGGCCAGCGACGCCATGGCCCTGGCCGGCGTGACCGACCAGATCGTCTACCTGGAAGAAGGCGACGTGGTCGACCTGCAACTGGGCAAGTACTGGATCAGCAGCGCCGAGGCGCCCGGCCCCCAGGCGCGCTACGTGCCGGTGCAGCGCCCGGTGCGCACGGTGCACGCGCACAGCGGCGCGGCCGAGCTGGGACCTTACCGCCACTACATGCAGAAAGAGATCTTTGAGCAGCCGCGCGCGCTGGCCGACACGCTGGAAGGCGTGGAAGGCATCAGCCCCGAGCTTTTCGGCGACGGCGCCAACCGCATCTTCAAGGACATCGACCGCGTGCTCATCCTGGCCTGCGGCACCAGCTACTACAGTGGCAGCACCGCGCGCTACTGGCTGGAGAGCATCGCCGGCATCCCCACCACCGTGGAAGTGGCCAGCGAATACCGCTACCGCGACAGCGTGCCCGACCCACGCACGCTGGTGGTCACCATCAGCCAGAGCGGCGAGACCGCCGACACGCTGGCCGCCCTGAAGCACGCGCGCAGCCTGGGCATGAAGCACACGCTGACCATCTGCAACGTGGCCACCAGCGCCATGGTGCGCGAATGCTCACTGGCCTACATCACGCGCGCCGGGGTCGAGATCGGCGTGGCCAGCACCAAGGCCTTCACCACGCAGCTGGCCGGGCTGTACCTGCTGACGCTGGCGCTGGCCCAGGTGCGCGGCCGTTTGAGCGACGCACAAGAGGCGACCGAGCTGAAGGCGCTGCGCCACCTGCCCGTGGCGCTTCAGGCGGTGCTGGCGCTGGAGCCGCAGATCATCGCCTGGAGCGAGGACTTCGCGCGCAAGGAGAACGCCCTGTTCCTGGGCCGCGGCCTGCACTACCCCATCGCGATGGAAGGCGCGCTCAAGCTGAAAGAGATCAGCTACATCCACGCCGAGGCCTACCCGGCGGGTGAACTCAAGCACGGCCCGCTGGCGCTGGTGACCGACCAGATGCCGGTGGTGACGGTGGCGCCCAACGACACGCTGCTGGAAAAGCTCAAGAGCAACCTGCAAGAAGTGCGCGCCCGCGGCGGCCAGCTCTACGTTTTTGCCGACGGCGACACGCACATCGAGAACGAGCCCGGCGTGCACGTCATCCGCATGCCCGAGCACTACGGCGCGCTCAGCCCCATCCTGCACGTGGTGCCGCTGCAGCTGCTGGCCTACCACACGGCCTGCGCGCGCGGCACGGACGTGGACAAGCCGCGGAACCTGGCGAAATCGGTGACGGTGGAGTGAAGGGGCGGGCGCAGCGTTCGGGGTTCCGACCAAATAAAGTCGTAAACAGGTCATTAAAGTCGTAAACACGACAATAAAGTCGAAAACAGATCCGAGAGGCGATTTGACGGCCCGCCTGTACCAATCCTGCGGTACGCCTTAGCGGTTTTGGTTCTGGGAGCTGAGCCTGACGCAGCGCTGAGGCGGAGCAATGCTGAGGTTGCATCTGAGCCGGGCTTCTCGCGATGCAGGCGTCCGCTGAGCCGATGCTGTCACGTCCAGTTGGGACAGTGGGCCCCGTTTCCCACTTTGCCACGCGCCGTTTCGATGACCGCAAGGCAGCGGTTGCGGCGGGTCGCCTGCGGCCAGCGTACTCACCGAAGGCTCCATCAAGCCGACGTTCGGCTCAGCGGACTACGCTGGTCCGAGTGGCAGCTATACAAGGTACTGCTGACGTAGTCGACACCGGCACTGGGCCAGCACCGCCGGCACCCGGCCGGTGACTGCTATTCACTGGGCCGAACTCACCCAACCGACCCTCAGCAGTCGTAGCCCGGAACGAAACCGTCGCCACAAAGCTGCCGCCCAGGGGAGTCTGGAGTCCTGGATGTGCCCGGCACAGATGTTCGTTGGCCAGCATGTTGCCGCTTGCGGCGCGCCGCTCGGTGGGTGATGAACGATCAGGATGTCTACGGTTGGCTGGAGCCGTGAAGCCTGGGCTGGTCCTGGCAGAGTGCGTCGCAACGCCACCCATGTCACTTCGAGCTGACTCGACATTCCGACACGTTGACCCGCACCGGTCTGCCACCGACGAAACAGAGCTCCGCCACTACCATCACCGGCGCCAGAAGACCGGCCATTGACTGCGCCCGCCCGCCTGGCAGGCAGCCGCAAGGGCTGCAGAAGTGATGCGCGAGGAATTGCAGGCAGAGCGGCAGCGCGAGCGGCCGCTGTAGATCCCCGCCGCCTATTGCGTGCGCGTCACTTTGCGCAGGTGGCGCGGCTGGTCGGGGTCGTTGCCACGCGCCACCGCCAGTTGCGCAGCCAGGCCGTAGAAGGCCTGCACGGCGACGATGGGGTCGAGGTCGGGCGTGTTCGCGGTGGGCAGCGTGAGGTCGCGCGTGGGCACGTCGCCGGGTGCGGCCAGCAGCACGCGCGCGCCGCGCTGGCGCATCGCGGCGGCCAGCTCAACAAGGCCGGCCAAAGCCGGACCGCGTGTGGCGAAGATCAGCAGCGGGTAACCCGGGTCGATCAGTGCCATCGGGCCGTGCTGGATCTCGGCCCCGCTGAATGCCTCGGCCTGCAGCGACGAGGTTTCCTTGAGCTTCAGCGCCGCCTCGCAGGCCACGGCATAACCCGGGCCGCGGCCCACCACCATGGCGGCACGCGCCGGCACCAGCACGTCGAGCGCGGCTGACCAGTCGATACGCGCGGCAACTTGCAGCGCTTCGGGCAGGGCCTGCAGTGCGTACTGCAGCGCAGCGTCCTCCTGCCAGTGCGCCACCAGGCGCGCGCCGACCGCCAGGCTGGCGATGAAACTCTTGGTGGCCGCCACGCTACGCTCTGGGCCGGCGTGCAGCGGGAGCACCCACTCGGCCGCCAGGGCCAGCGGCGACGCGGCGTCGTTGACCACTGCCACCGTGGTGGCGCCGCCTGAGCGGAAGTAGCCGATGGGCTCGACGACATCGGGGCTCTGACCCGATTGCGAAATGGCCACGGCCAACGTCGGCCGCGCGTGCAGCGGTGACTTGTACAGCGTCACCAGCGACATCGGCAGCGAAGCCACGATGCGCCCCAGGCGCGACATCACGAGATAGCCCAGGTAAGCCGCGGCGTGGTCGGAACTGCCGCGCGCCACTGTAAGCGCCACGGTCGGCGGCTGCCCACGCAACGTGCGGCCCAACGCCGCATAGGTGGGGGCGTCAGCGGCCAGCTGGCTTGCCACGCACGTGGCCGCAGAGCGGGCTTCTTCGAGCATCAGCGAGGTCAAGTGAACTCCTGTTCGGCGCTCGCATCATCGCCCAGGCCACCCTGCGCTTCCGCGGGCTGCGGTTGCTGGCCGTACGCGGCCGGTCGCCACTTCGCCCGACGGCAGCACCCGTTGTTCGCTGCCGTACGGACGCGTCTGCCGCCACGCAGCACGATGCCGGACTGGTGGAGCCCCGGGCAGTTGCCTGGTGCTTGCGCCCGCCCCGAGGACCGACCCATCCGGGTCGGCCGCACCCGTGAAGGACTTCCATGTACAAGTACCTGCTGATCACCGCCACGCTGCTGGCCACCGCCATGTTGCCCTCATACGTGACCGCGGCGACGATGAGCAAGGCCGATTACAGCGCTGCCAAGACGCGCGTCGGCGCCGACTACAAGGCCGGCCAAGCGCTGTGCGGGGACCTCAAGGACAACGCCAAGGACATCTGCATCCTGGAAGCCAAAGGCAAGCAGAAAGTGGCGCTGGCCGAGCTCGAATTCGGCTACAGCGGCAAGATCGCGGACGGCAACAAGCTGCGCGTGGTCACCGCCGAAGCGGCATACGCCGTTGCCAAGGAGAAGTGCGACGACCTTGCCGGCAACGACAAGGACGTGTGCCGAAAGCAGGCCAAGGCCGACGAGGTCAAGGCGCTCGCCGCCGCCAAGCTGGGCAAGGAAGTCGCGGCCGCACGCACCGATGCGGCCGAGGACGTGCGTGATGCGAACTACCGGCTCGCGGTAGAGAAATGCGATGCCCTGGCCGGTGACGCCAAGGACCGCTGCGTGTCAGCGGCCAAGGCCACCAAGGCGACGCAGGCAGCTCAGGCCGCCTCGGCCGTGGCGGCGATGAGGCCCGTCACCGTGCCGGTGACGCCGGCACCCAAGAAGGAAAAGAAAGGCGGCTGCTGAGCCGGGCTGTCAGCCCTGACCCACAAATGGGAACTGGCACGCTTGGCTAGCGCTCCGGCCATTGCTCTAACACTGTGCACATCGCCTCCGGTGGCTTGCGTCGCCTCACGGAAAATAGGTAAGGGGAGCCCGCGACCATGAGTCAGCAAGGCCGGGTTCGCAACGCTGCATTGAGCCACCGGATCATGTCTGCCGAGGCTGCCGCCGAGTTGATCCAGCCCGGTGACAACGTCGGCATGAGCGGATTCACCGGTGCCGGCTACCCCAAGGCCGTGCCGCCGGGCGCGATGGCCAGGCGCATGCACGCTGCCCACGCAGCGGGCATACCGTTCAAGGTCGGCATCTGGACGGGAGCTTCGACAGCGCCGGAACTCGACGGAGCGCTGGCAGCCGCCGATGGTGTCGACTTGCGCCTGCCCTACCAGTCCGATCCGGTGAGCCGCCAGCGCATCAACGACGGGCTGATGGAGTACATCGACATCCACCTCTCGCATGTGGCTCAGTTCGTCTGGTTCGGTTTCCTCGGCAAGCTCAACGTCGCGGTTGTCGAGGTGACGGCGATCCTGGAAGACGGCCGTCTGGTCCCTTCGACGTCCATCGGCAACAACAAGACCTGGCTGGACCTGGCCGACAAGATCATCCTCGAAGTCAACAGCGCGCAAGCCCCTGAACTGGCGGACATGCACGACGTGTATTACGGGACTGAGTTGCCCCCCCACCGACAGCCGATCTCGCTCGTGCGAGTCAGTGATCGCATCGGCGAGCCCTTTCTTCGCTGCGATGCAGACAAGGTCATTGCCGTCGTCGAGACCCATGCCGCCGACCGCAACACGAAGTTCGCCGAGCCGGACAACAATTCGCGCCGCATCGCCGGGCACATCCTGGAGTTCCTGTCGCACGAAGTGCGCAAGGGGCGGCTGCCGCCCGAACTGCTGCCCTTGCAGTCGGGCGTCGGCAATACCGCCAACGCCGTCCTGGCCGGACTGGAAGACGGTCCGTTCGGGCAACTTACTTCGTACACCGAGGTGTTGCAGGATGGGATGCTGAGTCTGCTGAAATCGGGCAAGTTGGCATTCGCCTCGGCCACGGCGCTCTCGCTCAGCGATGGGGCAATGGCCGACTTCATGGCCAATCTGGCGCACTACCACTCGCGCATCCTGTTGCGGCCGCAGGAAATCAGCAACCATCCGGAACTGATCCGCCGCCTGGGCGTGATCGCAATGAACGGGATGATCGAGGCCGACATCTACGGCAACGTGAACTCCACGCATGTGCTGGGCACCCAGATCATGAACGGAATCGGCGGCTCGGGCGACTTTGCACGCAATGCCTACCTGTCCATCTTCATGACCGCATCGACGGCCAAGAACGGCATGATCTCGTGCATCGTGCCGATGGTCTCGCACGTCGACCATACCGAGCACGATGTGCAGGTCATCGTCACGGAGCAGGGGCTGGCTGACCTGCGGGGCCTGTCGCCGAAGCAGCGCGCCCGCGTGATGATCGACAACTGCGCACACCCGGACTTCCGGCCCGCCTTGCACGACTACTTCCGGCGAGCGCTGGATCAGTCGCCGGGCAAGCACACGCCGCACTTGCTGCGGGAAGCCTTTGAGTGGCACCTGAAAGCGCAGCAGGGTCGGCGAATGGCTTGAACCGCACTCGCGCATCAGCCAGGCTTGGAGGCGCCAATCGACGCATCGTCCGCTTGCATCCATCAGCCCGCCCTTCGGCCCCTCGGCACCGGCAGACTTCCGGCGCTGATGGCGCGCACGGCACCCGTCGTCCTGGTTGACGGCGCCACCGAAGCCGAAACGCACGCAAGCCCACAGGCGATCTGACTTCGGATCCAGTGGCGGATCGGGTTGAGTCAGGGCTCGGTGTCCACCCGACCATGCCTGCCGGTCGGACACAGGACGTTCTTTGGCTCCTCGCCACGCAGGTATTGCGTCTCCTCGTCTTCGGTCGCCTGCCGCACTTCGACGAGTTGCGCGCGGTCACCGTACAGTGCCTCCAACTGGGAGACCATTGCCTGGCGCACGTCGTCACTGGCGCCAAGGGCCTTGAACCAGCGCCGCGGTCGCCCGTCGTAGCGAAAGTCCACCACCCAGGTGACCGAGGTCTTGAAGAATTCAGACATGGCGCATCATCCATCCCGAAGGCGGGGCGCGACCCAGTTCGGTCGGGGCAGCCGAAAAGCAGCGTAGCCTGAGACTACGCTATCCCTCTGCCGCGGAGCCCCGTTCGATGATTCTTGAGGTTGCTGCCGCCACGGGCAGCGTGTGGGCGCTGCGCCGCATGGCGCACCATGCCACTTTGCGCGGCCTGCGCGCGCCGCGCCTGGCGCATGCCCAGGGCCCAGACGAGCATGGTTTTGCGGCAGATCAGGTGCGCGAAGTGCGCATGCCGGGGCCCCGAGGCAGGCATCTGTTCGGCTGGCTGGTGTCGCCACCGGGCACAGCGCAGCGGCCCGCGCCAGCTGTTCTCGCAATGCATGGCTGGGGCGCCAATGCCGCCATGATGTGGCCGGTGGTGCCGCCCTTGCACGCTGCCGGATTCGCGGTGCTGCTCATCGACGCGCGCTGCCACGGGCGCAGCGGTGACGAGACGTTCACCTCGATGCCGCGCTTTGCCGAAGACATTGCCGCCGGGCTGGCCTGGCTTCGTCTGCAGCCAGACATTGCAGTGGACCGGGTCGCACTGCTAGGCCACTCGGTGGGTGCGGCGGCCGCGCTGCTGCATGCATCGCACCACCACGATGTGCGGGCCGTGGTCAGCCTGTCGGCCTTTGCACACCCGCGCGAAGTGATGCGGCGATACATGACCGAGAAACGGGTGCCGTACCCCGTGCTGGGGTGGTACGTGTTGCGCCACGTGCAGCGCGTGATAGGCGTGTCGTTCGACGACATCGCGCCCCTCAACACGCTGGACCGTGTGCGCTGCCCGGTGCTGCTGGTGCACGGGCGGTCCGACAACGCCGTGCCTGTCGGCGATGCGCAGCGCCTGCTGGCCGTGTCCACCCGTGCGCGCCTGCTGCTGGTCGAAGGTGATCATGACCTGCGCGAGACTCTGGCTCCGCATGCGCCGACGCTGGTGGAGTTTCTGACCGCCGCTTGTGCGTTGCCTGCCGCCGGCGTGCCGGATGGCGTGGCCTGACACCAGGCTGTCCATCTCACTGGGCCCCATGGTCTCGACGGCCGATGCCGCCATCGCCGCAGCGGTCCTAGGCATCGGGTTCACCCGCGTGCTGTCCTATCAGGTCGCCGACGCCTTGCGCGAGGGCCAGCTGGTTCGTCTACTTGCAGACGACGAGCCCCCACCCTTACAGCGACTTGAGGTACTGAGCCAGGTCGGACATCTGGGTCGCTGTAAGGCCCAGCGACTGCCTCGTGTTGTAGGTCTGGACCACCGCGTCCAGCGTCGCTGCCGTGCCGTTGTGGAAGTACGGCGCGTGCTGCCACAGGCCTTTCAGTGGCGCGGTCCGGTATTGCTTGGTCGCACTGCGCGAAGCGTAGCTGGGCGCCCCGCCCGGCTCCGGCTCGCTGACCGCGTCGCTCGGCGGGTGCAACCGCGTATTGGCGTCCGTGAACTCGCTCCCGCTGTGGCAGGTCACGCACTTGCCGGCGTTGTTGAAGACGATCTTGCCTCGATCCGCCGCGGCGGCATCGAAGCTGCCGCCAGGTGCTGGTGGCGCTGCCAGCGAAAGCTGATACGCCTGCAACGCGGGCAGCTTTGCCGTGATCAGATCGACCGTGCCATTGGTGACATTGACCCCGGTGCGCGGTTCGGTAAACGTGCCGTGGCCGCCCATCTGCGTGATGCCGACATAGCGGTTCCAGTACGCCAGATCGTTGCCATCGCCGGTCGAGGTGATCTTGTTGATGCCCGCCAGGCCGTAGGCGGGCGGGATGACCTGCGGGCCATTCTTGCCGTCCAGGTTGAAGCGAGGGTCGTACTTGCCAGGCCCCCAGGAGTTGTAGACCGCTTTTGCCGCAGCACTCGGCGCGGGCGACAGGGCAATGATGGCGCCGGGGTTGAGCTGTCGATTGGGCCAGCCGTCGAGCCGCTTGCCGATGCCGGGTGCGAACGAATTGTCGACCGTTGAATGGCACAACGCGCAGGTGACGCCGACCCGTGTCAGCACGTCGGTGCCGTTGACGGTCTCGACCGTGCCCTTCAGACCGACCACCGCGTTCAGCTTCAGCAATGCCACCGTGGTGGCGGGGCTCCTCAGGTCGACCGAGCCGTTCTGTATTCCCGTCACCACCGCCGCCGGCAAGGCTTCTGCGTCAACCTTGAGTCCGACCGACAAGGCGGTCGTGGGGTCGACTGCCGTGCTGATCACCTCATGCATGCGCAGCGTGTCCGTCCACTGCGTCTCGTCGCCGAAGGTGTCGAAGCGAAAGATCTGCTTGCCTTGCTCGACGAGGGCGGCTTGTTCGGCGGCCGAGTTGTCCGAGTCGCCACCGCACGCAGACAGCAGTGCGCCGGCCACGCCCATGGCGCCTAACACCATCACGCTGCGTGAGGTGCCGCGTCGAGGTTGCTTGTGTTCCCCGTGCGCTGCGGATGACGGCGCTTGTTCGCGAGGTGTGCTCGGCGTGTGAACAGAATTCATGAAAGTCTCCTGGGCGGTGAGTGCTGCGAATCGGATGCAACACGGAAGCGGTTCTGTCGAGCGACTTCAGGTTGCGGAGCGGACTGCGTGGGAAGCGTATAGGTCAAGCTTCAATGCGCGTCCGTGCGACGGCGTACCCACGAAAAACGTTCGTTGCGGCTTCGAGCGCGGTTCGAATGTGAGGCAGTAGCGTGAGAGATTCATTGTTCGCGCATCAAGTGGGTAACGCATTGGATGCAGCTGCGAGATCGTGCGTTCCCGCAGAATGGGCAACACCTATCGGCCTCAGCGATGAACGATTGCGCCGACGATGGTCGCCGCGTCAAGCGCGATCCAGCCGATGCAGGTAAGGAAAATCGTGTTGTCGCGGTTCTGGATTCCGTAGACGAACCACAGACAGGCGGAGAACAAGTACGCTGTCCATGACAGCAGCGAGGCCCCTCCCGCATCCGGGCCGAACCAAACGACGACGACCTGCGGTACCGACATCAGCATCGTGCCAACCGACAGGGCGCGCAGGAACTTCTAAAGCGAACTGGGCGTCGATCCTCCAGGCGTGGTCGTCACTGCAGCACAGTCGGCAGGCAACATCGTCATCGTGGGTTCGACGACGCCTGCTTGGCGCATTCAGGCGTGTCGTCTGCATGCTTCAGGTAGGCGATCAGGTCGGAGCGGTCGCTTGGGTCCGCGACTCCGTCATAGGTCTTCGCACTGCCTGGCACGATATTCAATGATTCGGTCAGAAGGCGGTCGAGCGTCTTGTCGTTCGAGACGATGCACGACTTCTTCATGGCCGGCGAGTAGCTGAACTGCGGCACGCTGCCGGCGCGTCGCCCGAATAGGCCACAGTGACGGGGCCCCACACGATCGTAGGCAAGCGCATGGCAGGCCAGGCAGCGTGCGTAGATCTGCTCGCCGCGCATGGAGTCTGGCCCCGAGTTCTCAGCGCCACCTGCCGTCGCGCTTGCTACCAGCGCAGAGGCCAGCAGCAGCCGCCGAGCGGTCATGTCATGTCATGAAGGCTGCGGGGACCGGCGCCTCACCCAATGCCTGGCGCAGGACGGCCCAGTGCATGGCTTCGTCGCCCAGGATGCTGGCGGCGGCCTTGGACAAGTCGCGGTTGGCGAACAAGGGCACGGCGCCCAGGTAGGCGCTGACGGCGCCCTGCTCCAGATTGGCCGCAAAACTGAGCACGTCAGCCTGCGACTTCAACTGATCGACCGGGAAGCTGTACTTGGCCTTGGCCAGCACGGGCTTGCCACCGAGTTTCTCGACCGTCGTGACCAACAGGGCTGCATGCGCCTTGTGATGGCCCTGGAAGGTCAGCGCGAGATCAAGCACCGGCGATTGCAGCAGTTTGCTTTCGGCACCTAACTGGTACGCCGCGATGGCCTCGAACTCGGCACCGAGCGCGGTATTCAGAATCTGCACGTCTTTGGCATTCGCGCCGCCGGCCTTGGCGGCCAGCGCATGGTTGGCGGAAAGCAGCGCTACCGCCGCACCCGAAAGCACGAGGCCTGATCGGCCCAGAAACAAGCGGCGCGCCGCGATGGGGTTGGGCATCTCGAAAAACGACATGGCAATCTCCCTGGGGCTGTGACATCACGATCGAGGGGATTCCCGGTCGACTTCCAGCTTCGCCAACACGCCGGAAACGATGCGGTCGCAGCGTGCCCCGGCGAATGAAAATGCATCGCCGATCGCAAAATCAACGTCGCTCGCGAGTCCCTCGCGCAGCAGGCCGCGCGCTCGAAAGAATCGCGTTCGCACGGTGGCCTCGGGGATCTCCAGGATCACGGCGACTTCCTCGACGCTCAACTCTTCAACTGCGCGCAGCATGAACACGGTGCGAAAGGCATCGGGCAGCGTGTCGATGCGCGCTTCCATGAGCCCACGCACTTCAGCGCGCATGGCGATACGGTCGGGCTGGTGGTCGGGGTCGTCCGCCATGCATGCCTCCAATTGCTGCTCGGACGATTCCATGGCCGCGTCCAGGGGGATCACTTGAGCGCTCCGCCGGCGCAGGCGCCCAAGCGCTTCGTTGATCACGATACGCACCAGCCAGGTCGAGAGCTTGGCGTCGGCGCGAAAGCTGGCCAGGGCGCGCCAGGCTCGCAGGTAGGCCTCCTGCAGCGCATCCTCGGCTTCGGCGTCGTCTCTCAGGATGCTGCGCGCGGTGCGAAACAGCAGACGGTTGTGGCGCCGCATGATGGCCTCGAAGGCCGCCTCGTCGCCGTTCACGGCGCGGGCGGCGAGTTCCCCGTCGGTTGTCTGCGCTGATACGGCCGTCTGTCGCGGGAGTACTGCGTTCTGCATGGCTTGCTTTCATCTGTTGGATGAGGTGGCTTGTCGCGACGTTCCCGGCTCTCTGGGGCCGCAGTAAGTTCGGTGACAACTCGCCGACGTTGCTTCAGTAACCGTAGAACACCTCACTGCGAATGTCGTCGTCATCGATTCCTGCGGCATTCAAGGTTTGTCGCATGGCTTCGACCATCCCGGGTGGCCCTGCGACGTAGAAGATCGGCGCGGACAAGTCACCGACGACGCTACCCACGAGCTCTCCGGTGACCAAGCCCTTCTGACCATCCCAGGGTAGATGGGAAGCCTGCATCTCCGTCATCGTTGCGACCAGCCTGAAATTCGGGTTCTTCCCTTCGAGCTGTTGCAGTTCAGCAAGAAACGCGGCGTCTTCTGGCCGGCGGTTGGAATACAGCAGGATCAGGCGCTGAGGCCGCTGGTCCTGTGCCGCTTGCCGCAGCATGCTCATGAACGGCGTGATGCCGATGCCACCGGCGATGAGTAATCCCGCACGCGCCAGGTCCTTGTGCAGGCCCAGCGAGCCGGACGGCCCATCGATGGTGACCGGGGAGCCCACGGTCATGGACTTGAGCGCACGCTTGTAGGCGCTGTCGCGCATGCGGGTGGCAACCATCAGATCGTTCTCGAAAGGCGCAGTGACGATCGAAAAAGTGTGGCGTGCGCTTTGATCGTCGGACGCGCTTGCATTCGAAGTCAGGATGACATCCATTGCCTGCCCGGGCTTGAAGTCGAAACCGCCCGGCTTGCGCAAATGAAAGGCCATCGTGCCTTCGGCGATCTCTTCGCGGGCCTCAAGTGTGGTGGCATAAGTGGTCATGAGGGGACTCCGTTCATGGAACACGCTGTCTTTTGGCGCTTGCCACTTAGACGCGGGCAGCGATGAAGACATTCCCGCCCCCCCCACCGCCTTGGGCGGCGTTGCCCGCAGAAGGCGGCTTCCGTCACCTCGGCTACAGGCTCATGAAATGCGCCGGGCAGACCCCGTGAAGAGGTTGCAGCGGGCACCTCTAAGCGTCTGTGCGTTGGCGCGCCGACGCAGGACTTGCTTCGGTGCCTCGACCGGGTTCATAGGTTCGACCCGCAGGTTCTGGCCCGCTTTGGGTGACGCGGTGGCTTCCTGCTTGCCCAGATTGGGACCGTCGTGCAACGCCCGTCGACCTCGTCAACCCACTTCAACCATCAGATCCGGATCGAAGCGAGGGTTCTCGTTGACACCGGCCTTCGCATATCCGCGTGGATTGCAGACGATGCGGCATCCGTTCACGACGTAATCGAAGCTGTCGTGGGTGTGGCCGTGAATCCACAACTGCGCGCGATCTGCGCCGACGAGGTGTTCTGCATCGGAAACGAAGCAGGCACTCATCAGCGAGCCAGTAAACCGCGGATGAATGCTCTTGGTTGATGGCGCATGGTGGGTGATGACAACCGTCGGCCCGTCGTGTGCCACAGCCAGCCTGTCGTCGAGCCAGCCAGAGTGACGCCCGAACAGTGCCGCCGAGTCTTCGGGCGAGAACAGGGCATCTGACGCTTCGGTGAACGCAATCCTGCTGAAGTCGCGAATCAGGTGCCGTGCTTCGGCCATCGCCGCCGCTTTCTTCTCAGCCTGGCCGAACATCTCGAAGTCGGTCCACAAGGTGGAGCCAAGAAAGCGCACGTTGGCGATAACGACCTCGGTGTCGTCGAGTACCTGAACCAGCGTACCCGCGCACAGCCGCTTGAGTTCGGCCGCGGCGCCATCGATGCTGCTGCCGTAGAACTCATGGTTGCCCAGCACGTAGAGCACAGGCTTCTCGAAACGCATCGCCCAGGCCGCCGCTTCTCTTGGGCGCGAGATGTCGCCGGCAAGGATGACCATGTCGGCATCGTTTA
The DNA here is from genome assembly GCA_022842305.1 of Rubrivivax sp. Lineage (GTDB taxonomy): Bacteria > Pseudomonadota > Gammaproteobacteria > Burkholderiales > Burkholderiaceae_C > Rubrivivax. Next base: position 14,462 of record JALHPY010000023.1, on the reverse strand, counting down.
TCGGCCTGTCGAATGCACCGAAGCCCAGGTGCAGGTCGGACAGGATGTTGAGCTTCAAACTGTAGCCTCGCTGTGATGGGTGGGCTCGCCGCCCGGTCTGGAGCTCGCCGGAGCTTCGCAGTGCGGCTGGCGAAGTGCTCTTATACATCACAACGTGATATACAGTAGCAGAGAAAGCCCACACACCATGTCCGACCGCAAGCTGTCAAAAGTCGACTTCGAGACGCTCGCCCGTTTCCGCTACCAACTTCGCCGCTTCTTGCGTTTCAGTGAAGAAGTGACTCGTCGCAACGGCGTGACGTCATTGCAGTACCTGCTGATGCTGCAAATCAAGGGTTTCCCTGGACGGGAATGGGCGACGGTGGCGGAACTCGCCGAGCGTCTGCAAGCCAAACATCATGGCGTCGTGTCGCTGGTATCCCGGTGCGAGGCGGCGGGTTGGGTGCAACGCACCGCGAGTCAGACCGACAGGCGGTGCGTGGAAGTTCATCTGACGATGGCAGGCGAAAAGTGCCTGGACCGACTTGCACGCCTGCACCGGGACGAATTGCAGTCGGTGAACTCGGGGTTCTCGGTGCCTGGCATGACGCGATCCGGCCCCGAGTAAGACCACTCAGACAGCAGGGCATCGCATGAACATGAATCGTTCACCAGACCACGTTGGGCTGCATGCCGATCTGCAGCTGTTCGAAGCCATCGTCGAGCAAACGCCGGATGCGATCATCTTCGCCGACTGCGACGGGATGATTCGCGTGTGGAACCGTGGAGCCGAGACCGTGTTTGGTTTCTCGGCCGCCGAGGTCATCGGCGGCAGCCTTGACGTCATCGTTCCGGAACGCTTCCGGCGCGCGCACTGGGAAGGCTTTCACCAAGCCATTGAGCGTGGCCACACCCAGCATGGCGGTCAGGTGCGCACCACACGGTCCATTCACAAGCTGGGACACCCGCTGTACGTGGACCTCAGCTTCGCCCTCGTGAAGAGCAGCGCAGGTTCGGTCATCGGTTCGGTGGCTGTCGGCCGGGATTGCAGCGCGCGATATCTGGCAGACAAAGCGCTGCGCGAAAGGCTCGCGGAATTGGAAAGCAAGGCGTGATGAGCATCGATCTGCCAGGTCACTCGGCCCCCAGCGCCGGCTTTGAGGTCCCGCTCGAGATGCTCTCGGCGTGCCACCACCGCATCGAGCAGCAATGCGCCACGTTGCGCCGGCTCGTGCCGCACTTGGCCGCCCACGGCGCAGACTTTGAAGCGCGCGCCGCGGCCACCGGTGTCATGCGCTACTTCGACACCGCCGCGCAGCATCATCACGGCGACGAGGAAGAGAACCTTTTCCCGGCACTCATCGAGGCGATGGCCGGCTCTGACGCGGTGTGCTTGAGAGCGCTGACCGACGGATTGACGGCCGACCACCGCACACTCGACGCGCTCTGGAAGCATGTGCGCGTCGCGCTCGTGCAGGTTGTTGGCGGCTCTGGTGCGGCGCTGCCGTCCTCGGATGTCGAAGCCTTGGTCGGCTTGTACGAACAACACATCGAGCGTGAAGAACGCGAGTTGCTGCCGATGGCGGCGCGGCTCTTGAGCGACGACGCTTTAGAGCGCATCGGCCGCGCCATGCGCCAGCGGCGCGGGGTGGGGCCCGCTGCATGAGGGCTCTTCAGGCGGTCTTCACGGCACGACATGAGACCAGCCGGTCGGTGGACGAATTGCTGGCGGACGTGCGGGCCTGCCGCGCCTGCGAAGCGCACGTGCCGCTCGGCGCGCGCCCGGTGCTGCAGGCGGTTGTGGCGGCGCGAATCCTCGTCGTCGGCCGGCCCCGGGCGCGCGGGTGCACGCGAGCGGGATTCCATGGGACGACCGAAGTGGCGCCCGACTGCGTGCATGGATGGACATCGATGCCGAGCATTCCTACGATCCGTCCCGTGTGGCGATGATGCCGTTGGGTTTGTGCGATCCGGGGCGGGGACCCGGCGGCGACTTGCAGCCACGGCGCGAGTGCGCGCCGCGGTGGCACCAACGATTGATTGGGCAATTGCCGAAGGTCGAACTTACCTTGCTCGTCGGTGCTTACGCGCAGTCCCACCACCTGCGACGCACGGGCCTTGTTTCGGTGACGCGAACCGTACACAGCTGGCGTGCCCATGGGCCTGGTGTGATCCCTCTGCCGCATTCTTCACCGCGCAACGTGGCGTGGTTCAAGGCCAAACCCTGGTGCTGGACGGACGCGTCCCAGCGCGCCACACTGCTGTGGCACCGCCTTCATCGGCACGGTGTAGGGCGCGGCACGGTCGTCAAGCTTCCAGGCCCGAGAGGCCGCTGCCGTGCCCGCCTTCTTCGGCTTCGGGTACGGTTGTAGCGCGGGCAGCGGCGGCGCCCTGGCCGGCAAATGCCCCGACAGCGCACAAGGCGCCGACGGCCGCAAGCAATGCTCAGGCCGTGCAGCACCAGACAACTCCCAGCCCACCGACAGGGGCGCCGCGCCTGCATGGCCGCCCTGCATGGCGGCCATGCAGGCGAACAGAGATCAGCCGAACGACGTGTTCATGACAGTGCCGGCTTGCGCCATGCCGAAGCCAAAGGTCGCGGTCGCGTCCTCACCGCCGAATAGGCGCAGTTCCTGAGCACTGCTGACATAAGTGCGCTCCCGCACAGATGTCGAGGTCGGACTGAGCGCAGGCTGGGCCCCAGGGCGCACTTGCACCCGTGGACGACGACGATGACCAGCCCAGTGACCACGACTCCCAACTTCGGACCTGCGGGGAACTCCGCTCCCGCGTCGAGGCCGGACGAGCAACCAGCTGAAGACTCGCCACTGACGAACGCGGAACTGGTGCAGTTGCGTATCCGCGTGATCGCGCTGGAGAACCTGGTCATCGCGCTGCTGGCCGAGGCACCGGATCGACAACTGACCCTCGCGCGAGGCATGGCGACCTACATCTCACCGCGAGCCGGCTTTACCCCCCACCCGATCACGCTGCGAGCGGCTGATGAGATGCTGAGCTTGGTCGACCGGGCCGACCGCTACCTCCACCCGTAGCCGCCCCAATTGCCACCATGCACAGCTTCCACATCTACCGCTACGACCCGGACGCCGACGAGAAGCCCCGAATGCAGGTCATTGAGTTGGAAGTGGACAGCGCTGACCGCATGTTGCTGGACGTGTTGACGCGCCTGAAGACAATTGACCCGAGCTTGAGCTTCCGCCGCTCCTGCCGCGAAGGAATCTGCGGCTCGGACGCCATGAACATCAACGGCAGGAACGGCCTGGCCTGTGTGACCAATATGCGCTCGCTGCCCAGCACCGTGGTGCTGAAGCCACTGCCTGGCCTACCCGTGATCCGCGACCTGTTCGTCGACATGACCGGCTTCTTCAAGCAGTACCACTCGATCAAGCCCTGGTTGGTGAACGACGATCTGCCGCCCGAGCGCGAGCGACTGCAGTCGCCCGAGGCCCGCGAAGAACTCAATGGCCTGTACGAATGCATCCTGTGCGGATGCTGCTCCAGCGCTTGCCCCAGCTTCTGGTGGAACCCCGACAAGTACGTTGGGCCGGCGGGGTTGCTTCAGGCCTACCGCTTTCTGGTGGACAGCCGCGATCAGGCCAGCGGCGAACGACTGGACGACCTTCAAGACCCCTACCGCCTTTTCCGATGCCGAACGATCCTGAACTGCACCGACGTCTGTCCCAAAGGACTGAACCCGGCACTGGCCATCGGCAAGATCAAGGAGATGATGGTGCGACGCAGTGTCTGAGGGCTTCCCCTCGTGGATCCGCAACTGGCAACAGGCGCTGCGTACTCTGCCGAACGGACGGTGGGTGCGCGGTTGGGCAGCAGCAAGTCCTTCAGCGGCACCGCGGGCTTCTTCTCCAGCGGGCGGCTGTCGGTCTTGCAGCTCTTCTCAACGCCCACGGCGTCGATCAGCACGAAGCGGCACTTCGCACCTTCGGCACTGCCGGACGCACGGCCCAGCGCGGCGGCGTCCAGGCTGCGCACGCCGCGGCCCTTCATCTGCTCGTAGTAGCCGCGGCTGCGCACGTCGCGCATGAACAGCAGCATCTCCAGCGGCTTCCCACGCCACCGTTCAAGGCTGCGCATCAGTCGGTAGCGGCGCAAGCGCAACCCCAATGCCCACGGCATGGAAGCGGGCAACGATGGATAGCCTTGTGAATGGGCCAAAAGAGGCATACGCTATGCCTCTATTGGGGATCTCTCATGTACAGCGTCATCGACCAGCCCAAGCGGACGGAACTCCATCTCGACTCGATCACGCAGTTGGTGACGCGGTTCTACTTCGACGTGCGTGCCGACCCTCTGCTCGGCCCCGCTTTCGAAACCGTGCTCGGCAGCCGCTGGGCATCTCACCTGCCACGCAGGTTCGCGTTCTGGAGCACCGTGATGCTGGGCAGCCGCAGCTTCTCTGGCGATGTCTTCGCGAAGCACATGGTGGTGCCGGGCGTCACGGCGCGTCACTTCGAACGCTGGCTGCAACTGTGGGCCCTGCATACGCAAACGCTGTTCGACGATCCCCAGGCTCGCCATCTGCAGAAGGCGGCCAGCGACATTACGCGCAACCTCTACCGCGGTCACTCCCGCAACGCAGCGGGCTTCGACGTCATCGCCTTGGAGACACGTCATGTCGGCCGTTGAGCAGGCTGCGCCACTGGTCCGCGCCCTCGAGCTGCCGTACCGGCACGGCTTCGTCACCGATGTTGAAAGTGACGCTCTGCCGCCGGGACTGGACGCCGACACGGTGCGGGCGATCTCGCGCCGCAAGCGAGAACCCGAATTCCTGCTGAAGTGGCGTCTGGCCGCCTTCGAGCGCTGGTCGGCGATGACGCACCCGGAATGGGGCCAGTTGCGCATCGAGCCGATCGACTTCCAGGCCCTGAGCTACTACTCTGCACCCAAGTCGATGACCGCGCAGACTGACGGCCCGAAGAGCCTGGCCGACGTCGACCCCAAGCTGCTGGAAACCTACGAAAAGCTGGGTGTACCCCTGCACGAGCGCGCCCGCCTGGCGGGTGTGACCGGCGTGGCGGTCGACGCGGTGTTCGATTCGGTCTCGGTGGGCACGACGTTCCGTGAGCAGCTCGCCAAGGTCGGCGTGATCTTCTGTTCGTTCTCGCACGCGGTGCAGCACCACCCCGAGCTGATCGAGCGCTACCTCGGCACCGTCGTGCCGCCGGGCGACAACTTCTACGCAGCGCTGAACTCGGCCGTGTTCTCCGACGGCTCTTTTGTCTACATCCCGGCCGGCGTGCGCTGCCCGATGGAGCTGTCGTCGTACTTCCGCATCAACGCGCGCAACACCGGGCAGTTCGAGCGCACGCTGATCATTGCCGAGGAGGGCAGCCACGTCAGCTACCTCGAAGGCTGCACGGCGCCCCAGCGCGACGAGCACCAGTTGCACGCAGCCGTAGTCGAACTGATTGCCCACGCCGACGCGCACATCAAGTATTCGACCGTGCAGAACTGGTATCCGGGCGACGCGCAGGGGCGCGGTGGCATCTACAACTTCGTCACCAAGCGCGGCCTCTGCGAAGGCGTGCGTTCCCACATCGCGTGGACACAGATCGAGACCGGCTCAGCCATCACCTGGAAGTACCCGAGCGTGGTGCTGCGCGGCGACGACTCGCGCGGCGAGTTCCACTCCATCGCGGTGACGAACCATTTCCAGCAGGCCGACACCGGCACCAAGATGATCCATCTCGGGCGCAACACCACGAGCCGCATCGTCTCGAAGGGCATCAGCGCCGGCCACGCGCACAACAGCTACCGCGGGCTGGTGCGCATGGCGCCCACGGCGGCCGGCGCGCGCAACCACACGCAATGCGACTCGTTGCTGATCGGTCCCGAGTGCGGTGCGCACACCTACCCCTATGTGGACGTGGCGCGCGACGACGCCGTCGTCGAACACGAAGCGACCACCACCCGGATTTCCGAAGAGCGCCTGTTCTACTGCCAGCAGCGCGGCATCGACCCGCAGGAAGCCACGGCGCTGATCGTCGGCGGCTTCTGCCAGGCAGTGCTCGACGAGCTGCCGATGGAGTTCGCGCTCGAAGCCAAGGCCTTGCTGGCGGTGTCGCTCGAAGGCGCCGTCGGTTGAGCCACCGACCCACAACACACCAGGCACCCTGACCATGACACCCTCCGAACCCCTGCTGCAAGTGCGCGACCTGCGTGTCGACGTCGGTGACCGCAGCATCCTGAAGTCGGTCTCGCTCGACGTACCCGCCGGCGCGCTGCTGGTGCTGATGGGCGCCAACGGCAGCGGCAAGAGCACCTTGGGCCTGACGCTGGCTGGGCACCCGCGCTACCGCGTCGTCGGCGGTTCAGCGCGTTTTGCCGGCCAGGACCTGCTGGCGCTGAGCCCCGAGGCCCGCGCCCGGGCCGGGCTCTTCGTGTCCTTCCAGGCACCGCCTGAGATTCCCGGTGTCAAGAACAACCTGTTCATCCGCACGGCGCTGAACACGGTGCGAGAGGCGCGTGGCGAGGCTCCGCTCGACGCCTTCGATTTTCTGGGTGACGCGCGCGCCGCGGCCACGCGCCTGGGCCTGCCCGAGGCGATGCTGGGCCGGCCGGTCAACGACGGCTTCTCCGGCGGCGAACGCAAGCGCAACGAGTTGCTGCAACTCGCGCTGCTGCGGCCGCGGCTGGCGGTGCTGGACGAAGTCGACTCCGGCATGGACGTGGACGGTGTGCGCGCCGTCGTGCAACTGGTGCAGGACCTGCGTGCGCAAGGCACGGCCTTCCTCGTGGTCTCGCACTACCAGCAGCTGATCGAATCGCTGGCACCCGACGCGGTGCTGCGGCTGGACCAGGGTTGCATTGCCGAGACCGGCGGCGTCGGCCTGGCCAGCGACATCGGCCGCACCGGCTTCGTGCGCGCGGCAGAACTGCTGGGCACCTGAGACCATGGACAGCGCCCGCGCCGACATCCTGGCCGCCCGCCACCAGCTGCAATCTCGCGGTTGGATCTCCCGCAAGGCCGAAGCCTTTCGGCACCTGCCGCCGCCTGACGCAGCCGTATGGCTGGGCATTGAGACCGGGCAAACGGCGCCGGGCTGTGAAGCTCACCCACTGGCGGGTGCCGGCTGGACGCTGCACTCGATCGGCCACAGCCCGCAAGGCCGCTTTGACGCCCGCTGGCTCGACGCGGGCGACGCACTGCAACGCGCCGAGCTGTGGGCCGACCTGTCGGCACCAACGGCTGCAGGCGATGCCACCGATGCCGCCGAGGACGACGCCGCACCCTTTACCAGGGCGCACCGTGCGTTGTGCCGGCAGGGTCTGCGGCTGCGGATCGGCGGCACGCCGGGTGCAGAGCGCGGCCCGCGTGAGACGGTCTGGCTGCAACTGCGCCATCAACCACGCAGCGCCGTCGAGGCGCCGATGCTGGTGGTCGAGGTGCTCGCGGGCGTTCACTGCGTGTTGGTCGAAACGCACGACCGCGAGCCGGTGGCCTGTCAACAGGCGATCGTGCAGAACCTGCAGGCCCGCATCGTGCTGGGCGAAGGCGCGACGCTGCAGCACCTGCGCATCGCCACGCCGGGTGCTGCAGACCGCATCGCGCACCACCTGCACGCCAGTATCGGCCGCGATGCGCACTACGCCCAGGCGCTGGTCGCCTCGGGCAGCGGCTACCACCTGCAGCGCAACGTGATCGCGCTGCATGCCGAAGGCGCCGTGGCCCGCAGCGCCGGCCTGCTGCTGGCGGCCGACTCGGCACTGGAACACCAGGTGCGCATATCGCATGGCGCCGCGCACACCACCAGCACCATCGAGGACCTCGCCCTGGCCAGCGGGTCGGCGCGCGCGGTCGTGAATGCGCACACGCGCATCGCGCCCGGCGCCGCACAAGCCGATGTCCGCCAACGCTTGACCGGCATCCCCACCGGCGGCCAGCCGAAGCTGGTGCTGCGGCCGCACCTGGAGATCCACCACGACCAGGTGCAGGCCACCCACAGCGCCACCTGGGGGGCCTTGTCCGAAGAGGCGCTGTTCTATGCGCGCCAACGCGGCCTGGACGAACGCACTGCACGCGGCTTGATCGTGCAGGGCATGGCCGGCGCCTTGGTGCAGCGCTGTTTCACCGACGACGCGTTGCTGGAAACGCTGGACTTCGATGCGCTGCTGCGTGCTGGGGTAGCCCGCCATCTGGCACCGGGCCAGAAGGCTCAACATGGGTGATAGACACTCGGTCGACCATGCGGCCCTGGGCGGCGCCGGCCTCGAGCACCTGCGCGCCCAGTTTCCGGTACTGGCGCAAGAGATCAACGGTGCACCGCTGGCCTACCTGGACAACGCCGCCACGACCCAGTCACCGCTGTCGGTGCAGGACGCTGTCCGCCATTTTGGGCAGCACGACCGGGCCAACATTCACCGTGGCGTGCACACGCTGAGCCAGCGCGCCACCGATGCCTTCGAACAGGCCCGCAGCACCCTCAAGCGATATGTCGGCGCGGGTGCAGCGCACGAACTGGTCTTCACCTCGGGCACCACGGACGCGCTCAACCTGGTGGCCCATGGTCTGTCGACCCCGGGGTCACAGCCTGCGGTCATCCAACCCGGCGACGAGATCGTCGTAAGCGGGTTGGAACACCATGCCAACCTGGTGCCCTGGCAACAGGCGGCGCGGCGCTGTGGTGCGCAGCTGCGCATCCTGCTGCCCGATGGACAGGGGCGGCTGCATGCCGAAGACCTGGCCCGCCTGCTGACACCCCGTACGCGGGTTTTCGCCGTCACCGCCTGCGCCAATGCCACCGGCGAGCGTCCACCGTTCGAGGCCTTGTTGGCGCTGGCTGCCGACGCGGGTGCACTCACCGTGCTCGATGCCGCGCAGTCGGTTGGCCATGCGGTGCCCGATCTGTCGGCGCTGGCCTGTGACTTCATGGCCTTCTCGGGCCACAAGATGTATGGGCCGATGGGCACGGGTGCGCTTGTAGGGCATCGCGTCGCACTGGAGCGACTGGAGCCCTTGCGCTACGGCGGTGACATGGTGGCCTGGGTCAGCACCACCGAGGCCAGCTTCGCCGAGTTGCCGATGCGCCTGGAGGGCGGCACCCCGAACGTGGCCGGCGCGGTGGGCCTGGCGGCGGCGGCCGACTTCATCGACCGCACAGGGCGCAGCGCGATCGACGCGCACGTCGGCGTGCTGCGCGCGCATGCCGCCGCCGGCCTGTCCGCGATGCCCGGCGTCGGGCTGCTGTCGGCCGAGACCGGCGCCTCGGCCATCGTCTCGTTTGCGGCCGGGGGCGCGCACCCGCACGACATCGGCACCCTGCTCGACGAACAGGGCATCGCCGTGCGCACCGGCCACCACTGCGCACAGCCGCTGCTGGAGCACCTGGGCCTGGGGCCGACCACACGGGCCTCGTTCGCGCTCTACAACACGCACGCCGAAGTCGAGCGCCTGCTGGCCGGCGTGGCGCGTGCTCTGAAGGTGCTGCGATGAACTCGACCACGGCAGCCGAGCTCGACCTCTACCAGGACGTCGTGATGGACCACAAGCGTGCGCCGCGCCGCTTCGGCACGCTGCCGGCGCCCACGCACCAGGCGCGCGGCCAGAACCCGAGCTGTGGCGACGACCTGCAGGTGACGCTGAACGTGGCGCAAGGCCAGATCGAGGACATCCGCTTCAGCGGCCAGGGCTGCGCCATCTGCATCGCCTCGGCGTCGATGATGACCGAGGCCGTGCACGGGGGCGACGTGGCGGTGGCGCAGCAGTTGCATCAGCGCTTTCGCGCCGTGCTCACCGGCGAACTCGAGCCCGAAGCGGCGCACCTGGGCAAGCTGATCAGCCTGGCCGGGGTGCGCCGCTATCCAGGCCGCATCAAGTGTGCGCTGCTGGGCTGGCATGCGCTGATGCACGCGCTGGACGAGAAATCATGAGGCCGCAGCGTGAGCCCGTGGTGACCCAGCGCGCGGTGCGGGTTGAATGCATCCCCGACGGCCGGCCAGCCGACCTGCCGGCTGGCACCCCGGCCCAGATCACACAGGCGCTCGGCGGCTCGTTCACGCTGTGGGTCGAGGGGCAGTTGATGCGGCTGCGCGGCGCCGATGCCGACGCGATCGGCAAGCCGGTACCCAAAGCCGACCTGGCCCCCACGGCGCCGGCCGACACCGGGCCCGAAGGCCTGCGCAGCTTGGTGTGGCTGACGCTGAAGACCTGCTACGACCCGGAAATCCCGGTCGACATCGTCGAGCTGGGCCTGGTCTATGTCTGCGACGTGCTGCCGATGGATGAAGGGCGGTTTCGCGTGGCCATCCAGATGACCCTGACCGCACCGGGCTGCGGCATGGGCGAAAGCATTGCCGACGAGGTCTGCGACAAGGTGTTGGCGCTGCCGCAGGTGGGCGAGGCCAACGTGGACATCGTGTTCGACCCGCCCTGGGACCGATCGATGATGTCCGAAGCAGCTTTGCTCACCCTGGGTCTTTGACGGCCGCTACGTCCCCATTCGACCCCATTCGACCGCATCCCCTCTCATTCCTGCGCCGCGAAGTAACCACTCCCCATGAGCCTGAACATCCTGCTGCTGGAAGACGTGCATGCCAGCGCCACGCCGATCCTGAACGCCGTGCCCGGCGCCGAGGTGCTGCGCCTGAAGCACGCCCCCGATGCGCACGAGCTCGAATCCCTGCTCGCCGACGTGCAGGTGCTGGGCCTGCGTTCACGCACCCTGCTGTCCCGCGACATGCTCGCACGGGCGCCCCGGTTGCTGGCGGTGGGTGCGTATTGCACCGGCACCAACAACATCGACCTGAAAGCCGCCAGCGAGCGCGGCGTGGTGGTCTTCAACGGGCCGTTCTCCAACACCCGTTCGGTGGCCGAACTGGTGATCGGGCACGCCATCCACCTGCTGCGGCGAATACCCGAGCGCCACGCCGCGGCGCGCCGCGGCCAGTGGTTGAAGGACTCGCGCGGCTCCCACGAGATCCGCGGCAAGACGCTCGGCATCGTCGGCTACGGCAAGATCGGCATGCAGACCGGCCTGCTGGCCGAAGCGATCGGCATGAGCGTGGTCTACCACGACATCGAGGCCCGCCTGCCGCTGGGCAACGCCACGCCGGCGCCCACGCTGACCGCGCTGCTGAACGACGCTGATGTCGTCACGCTGCACGTGCCGCAGACCGAGCGCACGCGGCTCCTGATCGACGCCGAACGCCTGACCCAGATGAAGCCCGACGCCGTGCTGATCAACCTGGCGCGCGGGCATGCGGTCGACCTCGACGCCTTGCACGCTGCGCTCAGTACGCATCGCCTGCGCGGGGCAGCGATCGACGTCTTCCCCACCGAGCCGACGTCGAACGCGGCGGTCTTCGAGTCGCCGCTGCGCGAGCTCGACAACGTGATCCTGACACCCCACGTGGGCGGCTCCACCGCAGAGGCCCAGCACAACCTGGGCGTCGAGGTTTCCGAGAAGCTGCGTGACTACCTGACGCTGGGTGCGGTGCGCGGTAGCGTGAACCTGCCGGAGGTCAGCGTCGGTACCCTGAGATCGCCGGCGCGGCTGGTCCACATCCATCGCGACCAGCCCGGCGTGATGTCACAACTCAACGGCGTGCTGGCCAAGGCCGGCTTCAACGTTTCGCAGCTGCACCTCGAGACCGAAGGGGGCTTCGGCGTCGCGGTGGTCGACCTGAGCCGGCCGCTGGACAGCGCAACGCTCGCCGCGGTCACGGGCGTCGAGGGGACCGTGCGCGCCTTCGCTGTGCGCGCGACCACTTGATGCCTTGGAAGTCCTGATCTGGTTTGAATCCACAACCTCGATACCTTTTCAGGGGCCTGCATGCGTCTCGCCGAGTACACCGACTACACCTTGCGCGTGCTGATGTACTGCGCTGCCCGTCCGCAGCAGTTGGTGACCATCAGCCAACTGGCCGACCATCACGGGGTGTCCAGGAATCACCTGATGAAGATCGTCACCGATCTGGGCCGCCTGGGCATGCTGGAAACGACGCGGGGCCGCGGCGGTGGCCTGCGTCTGCTGAAGGATCCCGCCAGGATCCGCGTCGGCGATGTGGTGCGTGCCTCGGAGACAGACTTCCGCCTGGTCGAGTGTTTCGACCCCGGCACGAGTCGGTGCACCCTGACGCCGTCGTGCCGCCTGAAAGGTGTGTTCGACGCCGCGTTGCGGGCCTACTTCAAGGAACTGGACGGAATGACCTTGGCCGATCTCGTCGAGCCGTCGTCGGCGCCGGCTGGGCGAACCGTGTCGCTGCGCCGGCGCAACGGCGCGGCGCCCGTCGCAAGTCCAAACAACATGCACAGGCCTAACCTGACCGGCACGTCCGATGGATGAGTCCGTCACATCACTGCAGCCGTCTCGAACCGACGCATCACGTCGAGCCCTTTCACCTTCCCCTCCAGGAGCCTTCATGTCGCAGCCTCATCTCCACCTGTCTCCCGACGCCATCTATCCGTTCGACGCTCGGGGCGTGGCCAAGCGCTTCCGCCATGCCGCGATCTTCGGCGCGCTGGACAGCCTGCAGCCCGGCGAGACCATGCGCTTTGCCAACGACCACGACCCGTTGCCGCTGCTGTCGCAGATCGCGCAGCGCTATGGCGACCGCGTCAGCGTCGAGTACCGGCAGCGCGACCCCGGGATCATCGTGATCGATTTCAGCGTGCTTTAAGCGGAGACCGGTGATGGATCGAAGTACGCCCTCGCACAGACGGCAGAGGCAGCCTGAGCGCGGGCTCGGACTGCATTCAACCCTCGCCCCCTCCACCCGATCCGACCCACGATGCGCAGTAGCCGCAATCCCATCCACACCAAGGAGAATGAATTGGTACGCTTGATTCGAAACATGTCCATCGCGGCCGCTGCTGCAGCCGTGCTGATTGCTTCGTCTATCGGCCCGGCACTTGCGCAGGCTGGCGACCACAGCCACGACGCCGCAGCGCTCCATAAGCTGACTCTGAACCAGGGCAAGAAGTGGGGAACCGACGAGCCGCTGCGCGCCGGCATGGGGCGCATCCGCAGCCTGGTCGAACCGCAGTTGGGCGCGGCGCACAACGGCAAGCTCACGCCAGCACAGTACAGCGAGCTGGCCACACGGATCCAGACCGAAGTGGGCGGCATCGTCGCCCACTGCAAGCTCGAACCGAAGGCCGACGCCATGCTGCATCTGCTGATCGCCGATCTCGGTGACGGCACCAGCACCATGACCGGTATGAACCCGAAGCAGCGCCCGGCGCTTGGCCTGGTGAAGGTGGCGAAGACCCTCGACCAGTACGGCAAGCACTTCGAGCACCCCGGCTTCAAGCCGGTGGGCAGCGGTCATTGACAGGCCCGGGAGATTCTCGAGAAGTTCGCCATGGACGAGCTCGCGCTGCCGCCGCCGAGCATCGTCTTGCGCCGGTTGCCTAGCCAGATCAGATGCGATGCCGGAGCACTTGGTAGGCTGTTCCCGCGATCCCTGTCCAAAGCAGCGTGCGCAGCGCCATCGCGCCGACGGTGCGCGCCTCGTACGCACCCCCGTTCCATGCATGCACGCCGAAGGCGGCGAACACCAGGCCCGTAGCGACGGCGATGAAGACGGCCAGCGGCACCGACCAGCGCCGCCGCCCCCACAGCCCCAGACCGCAAGCCACGTAGACGAACCCGGCGCCGAAGTTGAACCAGAGCACGAAAGGCACGATGGCCCCGGCGGCAAGGCGTGCCGCTTCGCCACCGAACAGTGTGCGACCGCCGGAAACGACCGTCAGCAAACCGAAGAGCACAGCCAACACGGCCAGTGATTTCAACAGCAGGTCCGATATGGATGTGTTCACGATCTTTGTCTTGGTTGAATGGGGCTGAAAGGGGCTGGACCGGTTCAAAGGGCATCGCGCCTTTCTGCCTGACCGTGGACCGGTATGCCGCCGGTTACCTGCCAGGCGCTTTCGGCGCCAACCAGTACGCCCTGTTGGCGAAGCCTTCGATGCTGCCGACTGCGTTGCTCGACTGGATGCAGCGGCTGGTCATGGCAGGGTAACGCGTATTCGTCCGGACGACCAAGACGGTGACAGCACTGACCCCGACTTCACCATGCTTCGGTCGGTGAGTACGAAAGCACTCTGCTTCCGCCACAGGTTCGACCAGACCGAAATTGCGCGAGGCGCAAGACTCCGAACCGGCCGTTCACGGGCGTCTGCTCCTGGCCGGGTCCTGGGGGCCACGAGCGGCTGCTTCATGGACGCGAACGCGTTGAGCCGAGGCTTGGCTGTCGGGCAGGTTCGGAGAACCGCGAACGGCAGCTGAGGGTCGGGCTGCGACAACCGACCAGTCGGATTCAGCGCCGGAAAGCTGACCTCCGAGTTGGGCCACCGGACAGCCGACGTCCGCGGTCGGCAGTAGTCGACCCAAACCGGGCATCCGCATGCCGAGATTGGCGGCCGTGAAGCAGTCGCAGACTGCAACGTTGTGGCCACGACGTATGCTGCGCGACCCGGCGAGAAGGTCACCGGTACGCTCTCC
>JALHPY010000022.1 GCA_022842305.1 Rubrivivax sp. | reverse complement strand
CGCCCCGGTGCCGACCGGGGCCCCGCCCCGCGTGGCGAAGTCACCACGCCCGCCGGTGCCGCACCGGCCGGCGACAGCCCGACCGGACCCAAGGGCCCGGCCGTCAAGCGCGTGCGCCGTGCCGGCCCGCCGGCCACGCCCGCCGCTGGCGAGACCAAAGGAGAATAACGATGCTGCAACCCGCACGTCGCAAGTTCCGCAAGGAACAAAAAGGCCGCAACACGGGTATTGCGACCCGTGGCGCCAACGTGTCCTTCGGCGACTTCGGTCTCAAGGCCACCGAGCGCGGCCGCATCACGGCGCGTCAGATCGAAGCCGCTCGTCGCGCCATCAGCCGTCACATCAAGCGTGGCGGCCGCATCTTCATCCGCATCTTCCCCGACAAGCCGATCTCGCAGAAGCCGGCCGAAGTCCGCATGGGCAACGGCAAGGGCAACCCCGAGTACTACGTGGCCGAGATCCAGCCGGGCAAGGTGCTGTACGAAATCAACGGCGTGCCCGAGCAACTGGCCCGCGAGGCCTTCCTGCTCGCCTCGGCCAAGCTGCCCCTGCGCACGACCTTCGTCGCGCGCCAGGTCGGCGCCTAAGCGGAGATCATCACCATGAAGAAAACCGCCACCCGCACCGCTGAACTGCGCGGCAAGGACATCACGGCGCTGGAGAAGGAAGTCTCCGACCTGCTCAAGGCCCACTTCGGCCTGCGCATGCAGAAGGCCACCCAGCAGCTCACCAACCACACGCAGCTGGGCGCGACCCGCCGCGACGTGGCCCGCGTGAAGACCATCATCGCCGAGAAGAAGCGCCAGCAAGTCAAGCAAGAGGCCGCGAAATGAGCGACACCGCCACCGACATCGCCACCCCCACCGCCGCTGCGGCGCCCGCCGCCGCCCCGGTGAAGAACACCCGCACTTTCGTCGGCCGCATCGTCAGCGACAAGCGCGCCAAGACCGTCACCGTGCTGGTCGAGCGCCGCACCGCGCACGAGCTCTACGGCAAGATCGTCGCCAAGTCGCGCAAGTACCACGCGCACGACGAGAAGGGCGAGTTCAAGATGGGCGACCTGGTCGAGATCGCCGAAGGGCGTCCGATCAGCAAGACCAAGTCCTGGACCGTCACGCGCCTGATCGAGAAGGCCAAGCTGGTCTGAAGCCGGCGGTGGGGCAAAGACCCCGCATCGGCGCCGAACGGCCGGACACTGGAGACTCCAGTCCGGCCGTTTTTTCATCTCACCGCATCGAGGAGACCCCCATGCTGAAGGTCGGAGACAAGCTGCCCGCGGGCACGCTGCAAGAGTTCATCGAAGTCGAAGGCAACGGCTGTTCGCTCGGCCCCAACAGCTTCGAGATCGACAAGGCCACGGCCGGCAAGACCATCGCCATCTTCGCGCTGCCTGGCGCCTACACGCCCACCTGTTCGGCCAAGCACGTGCCGGGCTACGTCGAGCAGGCCGATGCGCTGCGCGCTGCTGGTGTGGACGAGATCTGGTGCGTGTCGGTCAACGACGCCTTCGTGATGGGCGCCTGGGGTCGCGACCAGAAGACCCAGGGCAAGGTGCGCATGATGGCCGACGGTAGCGCCGCCTTTGCCCAGGCCACGG
Organism: Rubrivivax sp.; assembly: GCA_022842305.1. Lineage (GTDB taxonomy): Bacteria > Pseudomonadota > Gammaproteobacteria > Burkholderiales > Burkholderiaceae_C > Rubrivivax. The sequence continues at coordinate 43,222 of JALHPY010000022.1, read as the reverse complement.
GCCTGACGCTGGACCTGACGGCGCGCGGCATGGGCCTGCGCTCCAACCGCTACTCGATGCTGGTCAAAGATGGCGTGGTGAAGACGCTAAACGTCGAGGGCCCCGGCAAGTTCGAGGTCAGCGACGCCGCCACGCTGCTGGCGCAGGCGCGCGCATTGAAGGGCTGAACCATCAAGACGCTTGACGCGGCTTGCCGCGTCAAGCGATAATCGAACGCTTCGCCGGAGCGAAACCCGTTTGGTCACAAACAGGTAGCGCCACCGGATCCTCCCATACACGGGCCCAAGACTGGCCGCAGTGGTTGCAGCAATGCAGCGCAGCGGGCAAGTTGGGAAAGACATCATGATCCAAATGCAATCGCGGCTCGACGTGGCCGACAACACGGGCGCGAAGTCCGTCATGTGCATCAAGGTGCTCGGCGGCTCCAAGCGGCGCTATGCCGGCATCGGCGACGTCATCAAGGTCAGCATCAAGGAAGCCGCGCCGCGGGGCCGCGTCAAGAAGGGCGAGGTCTACAGCGCCGTCGTCGTGCGCACCGCCAAGGGCGTGCGCCGGCAGGATGGCTCGCTGATCAAGTTCGACGGCAACGCCGCCGTGCTGCTCAACGCCAAGCTCGAGCCCATCGGCACGCGCATCTTCGGCCCGGTGACGCGTGAACTGCGCACCGAGCGCTTCATGAAGATCGTCTCGCTGGCTCCCGAAGTGCTCTGACGCACCGCTTCGCAAGGACCCGACCATGAACAAGATTCGCAAGGGCGACCAGGTCATCGTGACCACCGGCCGCGACAAGGGCAAGCGCGGCACCGTGGTGCAGCGCGTCGACGACGAGCGCATCGTCGTCGAAGGCGTCAACGTGGCCAAGAAGCACGTCAAGCCCAACCCGCTCAAGGGCAGCACGGGCGGCGTGGTCGACAAGACCATGCCCATCCACCAGTCCAACGTGGCCATCTACAACGCCGCCACGGGCAAGGGTGACCGCGTCGGCATCAAGCTGCAGGACGACGGCAAGAAAGTCCGCGTCTACAAGTCCAGCGGCGCAGAGATCAAGGCTTGAGCAAAATGGCAAAGAGCACAGCAGCCCCGACCCCCAAGCCGACCAAGGCCGAGAAAGCCGAGAAGGCCGCCAAGGCAGCGAAGGCAGCAGCCGCGCCCGCGGGCCCGGCCGACACCGGCCCGGTCCCCGCCGCGCGCCTGCAGACCATCTACCGCGACGTCATCACACCCGAGCTGATGAAGAAGTTCGGCTTCACCTCGGTGATGCAGGTGCCGCGACTGCAGAAGATCACGCTCAACATGGGTGTGAGCGAAGCCGTCTCGGACAAGAAGGTCATGGACAACGCCGTCGGCGACCTGACCAAGATCGCCGGCCAGAAGCCCGTGGTCACCAAGAGCAAGAAGGCCATCGCCGGCTTCAAGATCCGCGACGGCGTGCCCATCGGCACCATGGTCACGCTGCGTGGCGTGCGCATGTACGAGTTCCTGGACCGCTTCGTCACCGTGGCCCTGCCGCGCGTGCGTGACTTCCGCGGCATCTCGGGCCGTGCCTTCGACGGCCGCGGCAACTACAACATCGGCGTCAAAGAGCAGATCATCTTCCCGGAAATCGAGTACGACAAGATCGACGCGATCCGGGGCATGAACATCAGCATCACGACCAGCGCGAAGAACGACGACGAGTGCAAGGCACTGCTGACGGCGTTCAAGTTCCCCTTCAAGAACTGAGGCACCGACCATGGCCAAACTGTCCGTCATCAAGCGCCAGGAAAAGCGCGAGAAACTGGTCGCCAAGTACGCGAAGAAGTACGCCGAGCTGAAGGCTGTGTCCAACAACGCCCAGCTTTCCGACGAAGAGCGCTACGGCGCCCGTCTCGAGTTGCAGAAGCTGCCGCGCAACGCCAATCCGACGCGTCTGCGCAACCGCTGCACGATCACCGGTCGTGGCCGCGGCACCTTCAGCATGTTCGGCCTGGGCCGCAACAAGATCCGCGAGCTCGCCTTCAAGGGCGACATCCCCGGCATGGTCAAGGCCAGCTGGTGATCCCGGCGAGAAGAGCAGGAGCAATTTCATGAGCATGAGTGATCCCATCGCCGACATGCTGACCCGCATTCGCAACGCACAGAGCGTTGCCAAGGCTGCGGTCACGATGCCGTCGAGCAAGCTCAAGGTCGCGATAGCGCAGGTCCTCAAGGACGAGGGCTACATCGACAGCTTCGCCGTCCGCCCCAACGAGGGCAAGGCCGAGCTCGACATCGCGCTGAAGTACTACGCCGGTCGCCCGGTGATCGAGCGCATCGAGCGCGTGAGCCGTCCCGGCCTGCGCATCTACAAGGGCCGCGACGCCATTCCGCAGGTCATGAACGGCCTGGGTGTGGCCATCGTGACCACGCCCAAGGGCGTGATGACCGACCGCAAGGCGCGCCAGACCGGCGTCGGCGGCGAAGTCCTCTGCTACGTCGCCTAAGGGGAGCACGCAAATGTCCCGCGTAGGAAAGATGCCGGTCACCGTCCCGCAAGGCGTGGACGTGTCGATCACGGCCGAACAGATCACCGTCAAGGGCAGCAACGGCACGCTGGTGCGCACGCTCAACCCGTTGGTGGTTCTGAAGAACGATGCTGGCAAGATCAGCTTCACGCCCGCCAACGACTCGGCCGCAGCCGATGCGATGAGCGGCACCATGCGCGCCCTGGTGGCCAACATGGTGAGTGGCGTCGGCAAGGGCTTCGAGAAGAAGCTCACGCTGGTCGGCGTGGGCTTTCGCGCCCAGGCCCAGGGCCAGAAGCTGAACCTGCAGATCGGGTATTCGCACCCGGTCGTCAAGGACATGCCCGCCGGAATCAAGGTTGCCACGCCCACCCAAACCGAGATCCTGATCTCCGGTCCGGACCGTCAGGTGGTGGGGCAGCTGGCCGCAGAAGTGCGGGCCTTCCGTCCTCCCGAGCCCTACAAGGGCAAGGGCATCCGCTACGCCAATGAGCGCGTGGTGCTGAAAGAGACGAAGAAGAAGTAAGGAGCGCAGCCATGAGCATGACCAAGAAGGAACAACGCCTGCGCCGTTCGCGCCAGACGCGCACGCGCATCGCGCTGCAGCGTGTGGTGCGCCTGGCGGTGCACCGCTCCAACCTGCACATCTATGCCAGCATCGTCTCGGACGACGGCACGCAGATCCTGGCAAGCGCCTCCACCGCCGAGAAGGAAGTGCGCGAGCAACTGGGCGGCAATGGCAAGGGTGGCAATGTCACCGCGGCCACGCTGGTGGGCAAGCGCATCGCCGAAAAGGCCAAGGCCGCAGGCATCGACAAGGTGGCCTTCGACCGTTCGGGCTTCGCCTTCCACGGCCGCGTCAAGGCGCTGGCCGAAGCGGCCCGCGAAGCCGGCCTCCAGTTCTAAGCGGCTGACGCGAAGGAAGCATCAAGATGGCAAAGTTCACTCCCCGCGCGCAGACCGAAGCGAATGACGACGGGCTCAAGGAAAAGATGATCGCGGTCAACCGCGTCACCAAGGTGGTCAAGGGCGGCCGCACGCTGAGCTTCGCCGCCCTCACCGTCGTGGGTGACGGCGACGGCCGCATCGGCATGGGCAAGGGCAAGGCCAAGGAAGTGCCGGTGGCCGTGCAGAAGGCCATGGAATCGGCGCGCCGCAACATGATCAAGGTCAGCCTGCGCAACGGTTCGATCCAGCACAACGTGCGCGGCGAGCACGGCGCGGCCAAGGTCATCATGGCCCCGGCCAAGCCTGGCGACGGCATCATCGCCGGCGGCCCGATGCGCGCGGTGTTCGAGGTCATGGGTGTCACCGACATCGTGGCCAAGAGCCTGGGCTCCAGCAATCCTTACAACATGGTCCGCGCCACGCTCGACGCGCTCAAGCGCTCGACCACGCCCGCCGAAGTGGCGGCCAAGCGCGGCAAGTCGGTCGAAGACATCTTCAACTGACACCGCAGCGGAGAACCAACATGACTGAAGCCACTGCCAAGAAGACCCTCACGGTCAAGCTCGTGAAGAGCGTGGCCAGCACGCGCCAATCGCACCGCGACACGGTGCGTGGCCTGGGCCTGCGCCGCATCGACAGCCAACGCACGCTCGAGGACACGCCCGCGGTGCGCGGCATGATCAACAAGGTTGCGTACCTGGTGAAGGTGCTCTGATGGAACTGAACAAGATCAAGCCTGCGGGCGGTGCCAAGCACGCCAAGCGCCGTGTCGGCCGCGGCATCGGCTCGGGCCTGGGCAAGACCGCAGGCCGTGGCCACAAGGGCCAGGGTTCGCGCGCCGGCGGCTACCACAAGGTGGGCTTCGAAGGCGGCCAGATGCCGCTGCAGCGTCGCCTGCCCAAGCGCGGCTTCAAGTCGGCGCAGCTCAAGTACAACGGCGAAGTGACGCTGACCGACCTCGAGCGCCTGGGCGCCGATGAAGTCGATCTGCTCACGCTCAAGGCCGCGGGCCTGGTGCGCGAACTGATCAAGCAGGTCAAGGTCATCAAGTCGGGCGAACTGACGCGCAAGATCGCGCTCAAGGGCATCACCGCCACCGCGGGCGCCAAGGTCGCCATCGAAGCTGCCGGCGGCAGCGTCGAGGCCGTCACCGTGGCTGCGCCCGTGCGCAAGCTGGTCGCCAAGGCCAAGGCCTAAGGAAAGCAGCAGCAAGTGGTTACCTCCGCGAACCAGCTGGCCAAGAGTGGGAAGTTCGGCGACCTGCGTCGCCGCATCGTCTTCCTGCTGCTGGCACTCGTGGTCTATCGCGTCGGCGCGCACATCCCCGTGCCGGGCATCGATCCGGTGCAGCTGCAGCAGCTGTTCAAGGGGCAGAGCGGCGGCATCCTGAACCTGTTCAACATGTTCAGCGGCGGCGCGCTGTCGCGCTTCACCGTCTTCGCGCTGGGCATCATGCCCTACATCAGTGCATCGATCATCATGCAGCTGATGACCTACGTGGTCCCCACGCTCGAGGCCATCAAGAAGGAAGGCGAAGCGGGCAAGCGCAAGATCACGCAGTACACGCGCTACGGCACGCTGTTCCTGGCGATCTTCCAGAGCCTGGGCATCGCCCTGGCGCTCGAAGGTTCGGCCGGTCTGGTGCTGGCACCGGGCTTCGGCTTCCGCATGACCACCGTGGTCAGCCTGGTGGCAGGCACGATGTTCCTGATGTGGCTGGGTGAGCAGATCACCGAGCGCGGCCTGGGCAACGGCATCTCCATCCTGATCTTCGCCGGCATCGTGGCGGGTCTGCCGTCGGCGATGGGTGGGCTGTTCGAACTGGTACGCACCGGTGCGATGAGCATCGTGGCCTGCCTGTTCATCCTGGCGGTGGTGGTGTTCGTGACCTTCGCAGTGGTGTTCGTCGAACGCGGTCAGCGCAAGATATTGGTGAACTACGCCAAGCGCCAGGTGGGCAACAAGGTCTACGGTGGCCAGTCGTCGCACCTGCCGCTCAAGCTCAACATGTCGGGCGTGATCCCGCCGATCTTCGCCAGCAGCATCATCCTGCTGCCAGCCACGATCGTCGGCTGGTTCGCCACCGGCGATGGCCTGCGCTGGCTCAAGGACCTGTCGGCCGGCCTGTCGCCGGGCCAGCCGGTGTACGTGCTGCTGTACGCGGCGATGATCGTGTTCTTCTGCTTCTTCTACACGGCGCTGGTGTTCAACAGCCGCGAGACCGCCGACAACCTGAAGAAGAGCGGCGCGTTCATCCCCGGCATCCGCCCGGGTGACCAGACGGCCAAGCACATCGACCGCATCCTCAGCCGCCTGACGCTGGCGGGCGCGGTGTACATCACCGCCGTGTGCCTGCTGCCAGAATTCCTGGTGCTCAAGTACAACGTGCCGTTCTACTTCGGTGGTACGTCCCTGCTGATCATCGTCGTCGTGACGATGGACTTCTGGGCTCAGGTGCAGAGTTACGTGATGAGCCAGCAGTACGAATCGCTCCTCAAGAAGGCCAACTTCAAGACGAGCTGACATGAGCAAAGACGACGTCATCCAGATGCAGGGGGAGATTCTCGAGAACCTCCCGAACGCCACCTTCCGCGTCAAGCTGGAGAACGGCCACGTGGTTCTCGGCCACATCTCCGGCAAGATGCGCATGCATTACATCCGCATCCTTCCGGGTGACAAGGTCACCGTCGAGCTCACCCCTTACGACCTGTCGCGGGCACGCATCGTGTTCCGCGCCAAGTAGTCACCCGCAATTACTGGGTCAAGGAGAAGACCATGAAAGTCGCCGCTTCCGTCAAGAAGATGTGCCGCAATTGCAAGATCATCCGCCGCAAGGGCGTGGTGCGCGTGATCTGCACCGACCCGCGCCACAAGCAGCGCCAGGGCTAATCCAGAGGAATCGACATGGCACGCATCGCCGGCATCAACATCCCGCAGCACAAGCATACGGAAATCGGCCTGACCTCGATCTACGGCATCGGCCGCTCGACGGCGCAGAAGATCTGCACCCAGGTCGGCATCCCGTACTCGAAGAAGATCAAGGACCTCAGCGACACCGATCTCGAGAAGATCCGCGAGGAAATCGGCCGCATGACGATCGAGGGCGACCTGCGTCGCGAACTCTCGATCAACATCAAGCGCCTGATGGACCTGGGCTGCTACCGTGGCTTCCGTCATCGCCGCGGCCTGCCGGTGCGCGGTCAGCGCACGCGCACCAACGCCCGCACCCGCAAGGGTCCGCGCAAGGGTGCGGCCGCGCTCAAGAAGTAAGCCGCCGCAGCAACACTGAAAGCACCAAGATATGGCCAAGGCACCCGTCAATACCGCTGCGCGCCGCGTGAGCAAGAAGATCCGCAAGAACGTCGCGGACGGCGTCGCTCACGTGCACGCATCGTTCAACAACACGATCATCACGATCACCGACCGCCAGGGCGGCGCGCTCGCCTGGGCTTCCAGCGGCGGCCAGGGCTTCAAGGGTTCGCGCAAGAGCACGCCTTTCGCTGCCCAGGTGGCGGCCGAAGTGGCCGGCCGCGCGGCACAGGAACAAGGCATCAAGAACCTCGACGTGCGCATCAAGGGCCCCGGCCCGGGCCGCGAATCGAGCGTGCGCGCGCTGGCCTCGCTGGGCATCCGCATCAACAGCATCAGCGACGTGACGCCGATCCCGCACAACGGCTGCCGGCCGCAGAAGCGCCGCCGCATCTGATCCCCGCACCGCAACCCAAGTTGCGCGCCCGCACGCTTGCCGTGCGGGCGCGTTATACTTAGCGGTTTTCCGCGTCGGCGGCAATTGATCGCGATTTGTCGATCGAGCCGCTGGCAGTTTGTCGAAGGACGTCTTTCCTTCAACCCGTCCTTCATCCAAGCCCACCGTCTGCGCGTCAGCTTCATCGTCGCCAGACTCGCGCGGAGGGCCCTGCTCCAGGGCCCGTTGCCGCGTCAGAGCCATCCAGAGGATTAAACAGTGGCACGTCTGCTCGGCCCCAAGGCCAAACTTTCCCGCCGTGAAGGCACCGACCTTTTCCTGAAGAGCGCCCGTCGCTCGATCAGCGACAAGGCCAAGTTCGACAGCAAGCCGGGCCAGCACGGCCGCACCAGCGGCTCGCGCACGTCCGACTTCGGCATCCAGCTGCGCGAAAAGCAGAAGGTCAAGCGCATGTACGGCGTGCTCGAGCGCCAGTTCCGCCGCTACTTTGCCGAGGCCGAGCGCCGCAAGGGCAACACCGGTGCCAACCTGCTGGCCCTGCTCGAAACGCGCCTGGACAACGTGGTCTACCGCATGGGCTTCGGCTCCACGCGCGCCGAGGCCCGCCAACTGGTGTCGCACAAGGCGCTCACCGTCAACGGCCACGTGGTCAACATCCCGTCGTACCAGGTCAAGGCCGGTGACGTGGTTGCGCTGCGCGACAAGAGCAAGACCCAGTTGCGCGTCACCGACGCGCTGAAGCTGGCGCAGTCCATCGGCCTGGCCGACTGGGTGCAGGTCGACGCCACCAAGATGGAAGGCACCTTCAAGAAGGTGCCCGACCGCGACCAGTACGGCGCCGAGATCAAGGAAGCGCTCATCGTCGAGCTGTATTCCCGTTAAGAGTCAGGTCCGGGCAGCTCGGCCAACAGGCCGCGCTGCCCTTTCCTTCAGGTTTTGCACGCCGGGTGCGAAGCCGTTTCACCCCGACCCGGCGCGGTCCATCAGCCTTATCGGTGTAACGAGCCGAGGGTATTGACAGGAACAGACACACTCCATGCAAACCACCCTTCTGAAGCCCAAGGCCATCCAGGTCGAGCCGCTCGGCGGCCACAAGGCCAAAGCCACGCTCGAGCCTTTCGAGCGCGGCTACGGCCACACCCTCGGCAACGCGCTGCGTCGCGTGCTGCTGTCGTCGATGGTGGGTTACGCCCCGACCGAGGTGACCATCGCCGGCGTGCTGCACGAGTACTCGGCGATCGACGGTGTTCAGGAAGACGTCGTTCACATCATGCTCAACCTCAAGGGCGTGGTCTTCCGTCTGCACAACCGTGATGAAGTCACGCTGGTGCTGCGCAAGGAAGGCGAGGGCGCGGTCACGGCCGGCGACATCCAGACGCCGCACGACGTCGAGATCATCAACCCCGAGCATGTCATCGCTCACCTGTCGCAGGGCGGCAAGCTGGACATGCAGATCAAGGTCGAGAAGGGTCGCGGCTACGTGCCGGGCAACCTGCGCCGCTACGGCGACGAGCCCACCAAGAGCATCGGCCGCATCGTGCTCGACGCGTCGTTCTCGCCGGTGCGCCGGGTCAGCTACGCGGTCGAGAACGCCCGCGTCGAGCAGCGTACCGACCTGGACAAGCTGGTGATGGAGATCGAAACCAACGGCGCCATCGCGCCCGAGGAAGCCATCCGCCAGAGCGCGCGCATCCTGGTCGAGCAACTGGCCTTCTTCGGCCAGATCGACGTGAACCCGATCGACAGCATGGTGCCGCAGGTGTCGCGTCCGACGCCTTTCGATCCCATCCTGCTGCGCCCGGTGGACGAGCTCGAGCTCACCGTGCGTTCGGCCAACTGCCTGAAGGCCGAGAACATCTACTACATCGGCGACCTGATCCAGCGGACCGAGACGGAACTGCTCAAGACGCCCAACCTGGGCCGCAAGAGCCTGAACGAGATCAAGGAAGTGCTGGCTTCGCGCGGGCTCACGCTCGGCGCACGCCTGGAAAACTGGCCCCCGCAAGGCCTCGACAAGCGCTGATTCTTCAGCGCGCCATGTGCACACCCCGGTACCTTGTCCGGCCGGGGTTCAACAAAGAGATAGGAACAAAGCACCATGCGCCACCGTAACGGCCCCCGCAAGCTCAACCGCACCACCTCGCACCGCCTGGCGATGCTCAGGAACATGTGCAACTCGCTGATCACGCACGAGGCCATCAAGACCACGCTGCCCAAGGCCAAGGAACTGCGTTCCGTGGTCGAGCCGCTGATCACCCTGGGCAAGACGCCCACGCTGGCGAACCGCCGCCTGGCCTTCAACCGCACGCGGGACCGCGATGTGGTGAGCAAGCTGTTCGACGTGCTGGGCCCGCGCTTCATGGCGCGTCCGGGCGGCTACACGCGCATCCTGAAAATGGGCTTCCGCGTCGGCGACAATGCGCCCATGGCCTTCGTCGAGTTCGTCGACCGCCCGGAACCCGTGGCCGCGCCCGAAGCGCCCGCCGAGAAGTCCGAGTAAGACCCCGGCCCCCACAGGCCAGACCGGCCCCAGAGGCCCGCGCCGCCCGGCAATCAGCCGGCCGCGCGGGCCTTTTCACGTGTGCGCTGCAGGCCCGCGCGGGCTGTAGCGAATGTCGCAAAGAGGACATCGCCGCCGCCCCGCAGGGTGGCGCCAAGTGACTGATTCATAAGGATTTCATCCTCTGGCACGGGAATCGCAATGAAGCTGGCGACGCCGCCACTTCACCCAGCGAACCCGCCATGAGCAACACCGCATTCGTATCGATTGCCGACCTCAAACGCGGCCGCAGTGCGGTCAGCGCCATCCTGGAGACGGCTGCCTCGGGCGGCTGTTCCACCACGGGGGGTGAGGGCAAGGCCAGTTGCGGCAGCAGCGACGGCCCGGCCGACATGCCGGCCGAGATCTGGGAAAAGGTCAAGAACCACCCCTGCTACAGCGAAGAGGCCCACCACCACTACGCCCGCATGCACGTGGCCGTGGCGCCGGCCTGCAACATCCAGTGCAACTACTGCAATCGCAAGTACGACTGCAGCAACGAAAGCCGGCCCGGCGTGGTCAGCGCCAAGCTCACGCCCGACCAGGCCGTGAACAAGGTGCTGGCCGTGGCCAGCGCGATCCCGCAGATGACGGTGCTGGGCATCGCCGGCCCCGGCGACGCGCTGGCCAATCCGAAGAAGACTTTCGAGACCTTCCGCCGCCTGCAGGCCGAAGCGCCCGACATCAAGCTGTGCCTGTCGACCAACGGCTTGGCGCTGCCGGAGATGGTCGACGAGATCTGCAAGTACAACATCGACCACGTCACCATCACCATCAACATGGTGGACCCGGTGGTGGGCGCCAGGATCTACCCGTGGATCTTCTGGCAGCACCGCCGCGTGACGGGCATAGCGGCCGCCACCATCCTGCACCGCCAGCAGATGCTGGGCCTGGAGATGCTGACCGCGCGCGGCGTGCTCACCAAGGTCAACTCGGTGCTGATCCCGGGTGTCAACGACGCGCACCTGATCGAAGTCAACCGCGAGGTCAAGAAGCGCGGCGCCTTCCTGCACAACATCATGCCGCTGATCAGCGAGGCCGAACACGGCACGGTGTTCGGCCTGACCGGCCAGCGCGGCCCCAGCGCGCAGGAGTTGAAGGCCGTGCAGGACGCCTGCATGGGCGGCGCGAATCTGATGCGGCATTGCAGGCAATGCCGCGCTGATGCGGTGGGCCTGCTGGGCGAAGACCGCAGCGAAGAATTTACGCAGGACAAGGTCGACCAGATGGAAATCGTCTACGACCTGGAGAAGCGCCGCGCCTACCAGCAGCAGGTCGAGATCGAGCGCCAGGCCCAGCAGGTCGCCAAGCAGGCCGCGCTGGACGCTGCCGCCGATACCGCTGCCAATGACGACATCGCCGTGCTCGTGGCCATCGCCACCGAAGGCCAGGGCCGCGTGAACCAGCATTTCGGCCACGCCACCGAGTTTCAGATCTACGAGGTCAGCGCCGCGCAGGCGCACTTCGTCGGCCACCGCCGCGTCGACCTGTACTGCCAGGGCGGCTATGGCGATGACGAGCAACTGCCGTCCATCGTCAGTGCCATCAACGACTGCCACGCCGTGCTGGTGGCCAAGATCGGCGCCTGCCCGCGCGACGAGCTCACGGCCGCCGGTATCGAGCCGGTAGACGCCTACGCACACGAGTTCATCGAAGGCGCCGCGCTGGCCTGGTTTGCCGACTACCGCGCGCGCATCGCCCGCGGCGAGATCACCCACCAGGCGCGCGGCGACGCCCGCATCCGCCAGGGCGCCTACACCGCAGCCGCATCGGCCGCCTGATCCACCCTCACACCCCCCTCACCAGGAAACCGTCATGGCTCTGAAGATCATCGCCTCCACCTGCACCGGCTGCTCGGCCTGCGAGCCCGAGTGCCCCAACGTCGCCATCCGTGAGAAGGGCGGCACCTTCCTCATCGACCCCAAGAAGTGCACCGAGTGCGAAGGCCAGTACGACTCGCCCCAGTGCGTGGCCGTGTGCCCGGTCGACGGCTGCATCGTCAAGGTCTGAACACCATGCTGCAGCCCCAAGTCACCGTCACGCCTGCGGCGGAGAAATTCATGCGCCGCATGGTGCGCTTCTCCGAGCACCCGGCGGGCGGCTTCCGCCTCAGCGTGGCCCCGGGCGGCTGCTCGGGCTACACCTCCGAATTCACGATCGAAGCCGCGCCCAAGGCTGGCGACTCCGAACTGGCCGTCAACGGCCTGCGCGTCTTCCTGACCGCCGAGAGCCGCCTGCTGCTGGACGGCGTGACGGTGGACTTCACCGAATCGGCCGTGCAATCGGGCTTAGCCTTCATCAACCAGAACGCCGAAACCTGCGGCTGCTCCAGCGCCGGCCCGGCCAAGGCGCCTGCCGAAGCCCGCATCTCGGTGTCGTCGATCAAGCGGCTGTAGAGCCCGAGCCGCCGCCCCATGGACGCAGCCTTCTCCGATGCCGTGCTGGGCCAGGCGCTGCCGGACGGAGCCGCGGCCGCACTGCAAGAAGCCAGCCGCGCACGCGGCGACGCCCAACTGGAACTGGCTGCGCTGATGCGCGCGCAGGCGCTGGCGGGCGAACACCCGGCCGTGCTGATCGCGCTGTACCGCTACCACTTCTACGGCCACCGCCCGCGCCCGGCGCGCGACGTGGCGCGCCGGGCCCTGGTGGTGGGCGCCGCCGCCCTGGGCCTGCCCACGGTGTGGCGCGAGGTGCCGGCCCAGGCGCTGGCCGGCGCGCGTTATGACGCGGCCACGCGCTTCTACCTGTTCTCGCTCAAGGGCTATGCCTACCTGAGCCTGCGCCTGGACGAAGAGACCGAAGCCCGCGACGCCCTGGCCCTGCTGCGCGCGCTGGACCCGGACGACCGCGTCGGCGGTGCCCTGCTCGAAGCCGTGCGCCAGCGCGCCCTGGTGGGCGACCAAGAGGGGGCGGGCGACGACCAGGCCTTTGGCGCGGCCGCCTGGGCCCGACTGGCGCCGCAATGAGCGCTGCCGTGGACGCCCGCGACAACGACATGCCGCCGCAGGACTGGCACGGCCGCCCGCTGGACGCCGCCGCCTGCGCCGCCTGCGATTACGCCGCGCTGCAGGCCGAAGGCGGCTGCCAGCCCGGCCGCAGTTGCATGCAAGACGTCTACGCCCGCCGCATAGAACGCTTCTTCCGCAGCAACACCAGCCTGGCGCGCGAGCAGTTGGCGCACCCGTACTTCGAGGTGCGCGCCATCGCCGCGCGCCACGCCGATCTCTTCCACCTGACGCCCTTGCTGGCCGACCCGGACGAGACCGTGCGCATGCAATTGGCACTGCGCCTGCCGCAGCGCCAGCTGCTGCGCCTGCGCGACGACCCACACCGCGAGGTGCGCATCCGCGTGGCCCACCGCCTGGACCTGGCCGAGCTGGCCGCCATGGTGCGCGACGTGGACTACCAGGTGCGCAGCATCGTCGCCCAGCGCCTGCCCGAGGCGCTGCTGCCGCTGCTCATGCACGACGCCGATCTGCAGGTGCGCCTGGTGGTGGCCCACCGCCTGAGCATGCCGGCCCTGTGGCGGATGCTGGACGACCGCGCGCCCGAGGTGCGCCGCGTGCTCGCCCAGCGCCTGCCCGCGGCCCTGCTGGACCGCCTGGTGGACGACCCCGACTGGACCGTGCGCTGGGAGGCCGCCGGCCGCGCCCAGGGCGCGGCGCTGCAGCAGCTGCTGCGCGACCCCGAGCCCGTGGTGCGCCAGCGCGCCGTCGAGCGCACGCAAGAACCGCAATCACCGGAGCCCGTCCATGGCTGATATCCGTCGCGACGACGACACCATCGAGATCGAGGACCAGCCGCGCTTCGAGATCGGCGAACGCGTGGCCAGCCGCAGCGTGGTGCGCAACGACGGCACCTACAACGGCCGCGACATCGGCGACGTGCTGGTGGGCAAGGGCGAGGTCGGCTACGTGCGCTCGATCGGCACCTTCCTGCAGCAGTTCTACATCTACGCGGTCGAGTTCACCGACAGCGGCCGCCAGGTCGGCATGCGCGCCAAGGAGCTGTGCACGCTCGACCACCTGCCCGACGAAGTGCTGGCACAGCTGGGCGAACGCGCCGCGCTGGTGCGCGCGCTGCGCTGACATCTCCCACCCCCAGCCACACCCCCGGAGCCCGCCATGATGATCGACCTGCCCGACCCCGACGCCGCCCGCTTCCAATGGGGCCAGCCGGTGGTGGCCGCCACCGACCTGTACAACGACGGCAGCTTTCCCGACGCGCCCGACGACGAACTGCTGGTGGTCGAGGGCGGCCCGGGCGAGATCGTGCAGATCGGCCTGCACGAAGAGACGCGCCAGCCGGTCTACATGGTCGACTTCGGCGTGGCCGTGCTGGGCTGCCTGGAAGCAGAACTGGCGCCAGCGCCGGCCCGTCCATCATGATGGCCAAGGCGCAGCGCGCTCGCTCACGCCGCCGCGGCACGGCCAGCGGCAGCGTGCTGTCGCTGGACCGCCTGCGCATCGAACGCGGCCTGGATGGCCGCACCCGCTACCGCTACGTGCAGCCGCGGGTCGAGCCCGAAGGCACGGGCTGGAAGGTGCTCAGCCCCAATTGCTCGCGCAGTATTGCGCCCGACGGCGGCGAGATCGCCATCGCCTGGTTCGAGCCCCTTGAAGACGGCCGCTGGCGCGTGCATGCGCGCGACCACGCCGGCAACGCCTGGCTGCTGCAGGCCGACGGCCTGGGCCTGGCCGAGGCGCTGGACCTGGTCTGCGCCGATCCCCTGGGGCTGTACTGGCCATGACAGCCGAACTGCCGGTCTACCTGGACCACAACGCCACCACGCCGCCGCTGCCCGCGGTCGTGGCCGAGATGCTGGACGTGCTGCAGCACGTCTGGGCCAACCCTTCGTCCACCCATGCCGCGGGCCAGGCGGCGCGCGGTGTGCTGGCCGATGCCCGGCTGCGCGTGGCCCGCTTCCTGGGCTGCCAGCCGGCCGAAGTGGTGTTCACCAGCGGTGCGACCGAGGCCAACCACATGGCCGTGCTGGGCGCACTGGCCGCGCGGCCCGAGCGGCGGCGCCTGCTGATGTCGGCGGTGGAGCACCCCGGCCTGCTGGCCCTGGCGCGCCGCCTGCACGATGAAGGCACGGCCGAGCTTGCGCTGATCCCGGTGGACCGCCATGGCCGCCTGGACCTGCACGCGGCGCGTGCGCTGATGGGCCCCGACGTGGCCCTGGTCAGCGTGATGGGCGCCAACAACGAGACCGGCGTGGTGCAGCCTGTCGCCGAGGTGGCTGTGCTGGCGCAGGCCTGCGGAGCCTGGATGCACGTGGACGCCACGCAACTGGCCGGCAAGGCGCCGCTGAGCTTTGCCGACAGCGGCGTGCAGATGATGTCGGTCTCGGCGCACAAGCTGGGCGGGCCCAAGGGCGTGGGCGCGCTGCTGCTGCGCAAGGGCCTGGTGCTGCCGCCGCTGCTGTCGGGCCGGCAGGAACGCCAGCGCCGCGGTGGCACCGAGAACCTGCCGGGCATCGTCGGCTTTGCCGCCGCCTGCGAGCAGGCCGGGCGCACGCTGGCGCAGCAGATCGTGGTCCTCTGGTCACTGCGCGACCGGCTCGAGCGCGGCCTGATGCAGGCACTGCCGCAGGTGCATGTCTACGGCGCCGGTGCCGAGCGCCTGGCCAACACCAGTTGCCTGCGCTTCGGTGAACTGCCGGCCGAACAGGTGCTGGACCGGCTGGAGCGTGCCGGCGTGCTGGCCTCGTCCGGTGCCGCCTGCAGCGCCGGCGGCACCCAGCCCTCGCACGTGCTGCTGGCCATGGGCGAAAGCCCGCAGCGCGCCAGGATGGGCGTGCGCCTGTCGCTGGGCCTGCACACCACGCCGCTGGACATCGCGCACACGCTGCGCGCCGCCGCCCAGGCCCTGGGCCCCTTGCTGCAGGTGCGGCCGGCCCTGGCCCAAGAACAACCCCTCGCCGAAAGCACCCCATGAAAGTCATGATCCGCAAGACCTCCGCCGGCAAGCTCTCGGTCTACGTTCCCAAGAAGGACCTGGAAGAGTTCGTCGTCGAGCAGCAGAACGAAGCGCTGTGGGGTGGCACCGTCACGCTGACCAACGGCTGGGTGCTGGAACTGCCGGCCATGGCGGCCGACACGCACCTGCCCATCACCGTCGAAGCGCGCCGCCTGTCGGGCGATTGAGCATGGACGCCGCTTCACTGCCTGCCCTGCTGGCCCTGGCCGAACAAACCCCCGGCGTGCGCGCTGCTGCGGCCGCGCTGCGCCAGCACTGCGCGCCGCTGCGCGTGGTGGTGGTGGACGCGCTGGACATGCACGACGAGAAGCCGGTGGCGCAAGGCCCGCAGTACCAGCTCTTCCTGGGTGCCAGCGACGGCCATTGCTGGACCGTGACCACCGACCCGGCGCGCGCCGCCGGGCTCTTCATCGCTGCCCTTTGCTGAAGTCACCGGACATCTCCATGAGCCACAAGACCGTCGACCACCTGCCCACCGCCGTCACCCACGGTCTGGAAGCCGGGGCGCTGGCGCCCTACCTGGGGCCGGGCCTGCTGGCCTTGTGCAGCGGCAGCGCGCCGCCGGCCGAGCCGGTGGCCCTGGCCGGGCTGCTGACGTCCAAGGTGTCGGTACCCGGCAAGATCCGCAACCGGCTCACCGCGGCGGCGCAGTTCATCGAGAACTTCAAGCACCGCAAGACCCTGGTCAAGGCCATGAACGAGATCTTCGCGCTGCAGGCCACGCCCTCGGCGCTGCACCACTGGCTGGCCGGCCTGCCGGCGCCGCTGATCGTGGATTGCTGGTACGACGACACGCTGCGCAGCGCGCTGGCGGCGCGGCGCGCTAACTGGGCCGAGGCCCAGGGCCTGGCGCAGAGCGAACACTTCGGCACCTGGATCGGCTGGTACGACGCGCAAGGCCAGGCCCTGCCCGACGCGGCCACGCCGACGACGTTGCTGTACAAGCCCTGGGGTGGCCACGCGCCCACCGGCAACTACCTGGTGTCGGACAGCGATTTCGTCGAGGTGCTGACCGAGATCGACATCCAGACGCCCATTCCGGCGCTGGTGCAGTCGCGCCGCGCCGCGCTGGGCTTCGTCTTCCTGGGTTGCCGCTTCAACGACCAGCTGCCGCGCGCCTTTGCGCGCCAGATCCTCAAGCGTTCGGCCGGGCCGCACTATGCCGTGCTGGCCGACGAGCCCACGCGCATGGAAGCGCGCTTCCTGGACGAACAAGGCATCACGCGCATCGCGCTGCCGCTGGAACAGGTAGCCGCCATGCTGTGCGGCGCGCCCGCGCCCGCGCCCGCGCTGGCCTGATCGCAAGCCCTACTTGATGCGGCCGCGCTCGGCCTTGCTGTAGTTGCTCAAGTGCCCCTCGCGCGCCGCTGCGCGGCGGCCGGCGGCGATGATGGCCTGGCTGGTGCCGGGGGCCGCCGTCAGCGATACCTGGCGCTGCAACTCGCTGCTGTGGCAGTGCGGACACTCTGGCGCGGTGCTGCCGCGCACCAGCAGCTCGAAGGTCTGGCCGCAGCCGCTGCAGCGGAAGTCGTACATCGGCATGGTGATTCCTTTCAGAAGGGATGGGGGTCTGCCGCCGGGGCGGCCCGCGGTGACATCGACAAGGCCAGCAGCGCGCTGGCCTGTTCGGTGATGTCGAGCAGCACGCCGCGCTGCAGGCGGTTCAGCCAGTGGCGCGGCAGGCGGCTGGCGCCGCAGCGCGCGCCGGCCAGCATGCCCACCAGCGCGCCGGTGGTGTCGGCGTCGTCGCCGCGGTTGACGGCGGCGATGACGGCGGCTTCGAAATCGTCGTGCGTGGTCACGCAGTGAAGAACGGTTTGCACCGTGTCCACCACGTAGCCACTGGCGCGGCCCGGGTAGGGCTGGAAGCGAAAGGCCCGGTGCGCTGCAGCCAGGGCTTGCGCCTGCTCGGCCAGCCGGTCTTCGCCGGCCAGCAGCGCGCGCAGCAAGTAGCCTATGCCCAGCACCGCGGCGTCGGACAGCGCGTGGTGGTGCGTGACATGCGCCTGGGCCAGCGAGACGCGCTCGAACAGCGCGTCATTGCCCAGCGTGGCCAGCGCCACCGGCAGGTTGCGCATCAGCGCGCCGTTGCCGCCGTCGCTGTCTTGCTGCGGGCCGGCCAGCGAGCCGTCACGCAGGTAACGCTGTATGCCGCGGCGGCAGGTGTTGCCGCAGTCCACCGGCTTGCCACGCCACCAGGCCACATAGGCGTCGGCGATGAGCCGGGTGTCGAAGGGCCGGCCCTCGCGCTGGCCTTGCAGCAGTGCCGCGCCCAGCGCCAGGCTCATGGTGGTGTCGTCGGTGACCTGGCCACGCACCAGCTTGAGCCAGCCGCCGCCGATGATGTGGCGGTGCACGCCGCCCTGCTTCTCGAAGCGCAGAGCTATCTCACGCGGCGTCATGAACTCGACCGTGGCCCCCAGCGCGTCGCCCAGGGCCAGGCCCAGGTAGGCGCCCAGCGCCCTCTCGTAGACCGCGTTCGAAGAAGACACGCGGTCGAGCACCGCCTGGGAAGCATCACGCATAGCTCGCCTCGACGTCGTAGAGCCCGCCGATGGCCAGCACCTCGGCCTCGCCGCGCAGCGAATTGGTGTCCAGCAGGCCCGGCACCAGCAGCAGCTTGGACAAGGGCACCTGGGCGCACAGCACCCAGTCGCCGAACCATTCGGCCTGCTCGCGCGTGGTGGCGAAGGACACCACGCTGTTCAGCCGCATGGTGCAGTGGCGCGCGCGCAGCGAGCCTTCGACGATCTGCTCTTCGCAGCGGTTGCTGCCGCGCCACAGCGGCACGCGCGGACCGGGGCCCAGCAGCGCGTGGCGCTTCAGCGCCCATTGGCAGAACTCGAACAGCAGGTCCAGTTGCTGGAAGATGTGGTTGCCATCCCAGCGGTTGGAGGCCTTCTCTTCGAGGTAGGCGATCCAGGCGGGCGACGGAAAGCGCTGCAGCGGCGCCTTGTGGAACACCGGCAGCAGGCCGAAGCGGCTTTGCGCCCAGCCCTTGAGCACGGCGCCGGCGCCGCCGTTGGCGTCCAGCCCCCAGCCCTGCAGCAGCTTCAGGTAGCTGGGCCGCCAGCGGTGCGGCGGTGCGGGCTCGTCGCTGGGCAACGCGATGGGCTCGCGCGTGCGCGACAAGGCGAACACGGTGTTCATGTAGGACGCGAACACGGCCTGCGACTCGGCCATGCCCTGGCTGCGCTCGAGCAGGTCGAACAGCCCGCGGTGCGCATCGCGCACGCCGGACACCTGCAGCGCCGACGGCTGTTCGTTGAACGCGGTACTGCCCAGCAGCGACGCCGGCACGCCCACCAGGTTGGTGGCGGTCCAGCGCGCCGGGTCGTCGACGCGTTCATGGTCCATGGCCGCGCGCCGGGTTCAGACGGGCCGGTTCTCGTTGGGGTTGCGCACCGGGCCCATCAGCGCCAGGCCTTCGGCGTAGGTGATGGTCTCGAAGCTGGTGCTGAACTTGAGCGCGGCGTCTGCCACGCGGTCGGTCTTGCCGGCGGTGTCGAGCTTCTTCAGCTCGGTCTTCTCCAGGTACAGCAGTTCGAGCAGTTCGTTGTAGACGGTGGATTCGTCGATGGGCAGCACGTAGAACACGGCGCCGCCCATCGCCACCTGGTACTTCTTGCTCAGGTCGATGTTGTTGCAGAACAGGAAGTACTTGCCGCCCGCGCTGAGCGTGCTGCCCAGCACATCGGCCACTTCCTTGAGGTGCGCGAAGTTCAGCAGGTAGCCGGCGAAGAAGGGCAGCTTGTCGTTGCCTTCTTGCGCCACGGCGATGACCTGGTCGCAGGTCAGCTCGGGCGGGCGCGCTTCGTCGGCCATCTTGGGGGCAAAGCGCAGCGCCAGTTCGCCGCGGAAGCCGATGCGCCCCGGCTTCTTGGTGGCCGCCTTGAGCACGGGGTTGAGCATGCGGCCTTCGGCCTCGAGGCGGGCAAAGGCGGTGGCGGCAAGGCCGCTGGCGGCAACAGCTGTGGTCATGTGGGGGCTCCGGGTGTCGGTGTATGTGTAGGGACCAGCCGAATACAGAGCAACCCTCGTACCAGCGTCTGGCGCGACGGCTGCAAACACCCTGCGCACGCGCGGGCGCAGCGCGCACGTACGGGGCGTACAGCAGCGCCAGCGGTGGTGTCAGCGCGCTGGCGATTCGCGGCCGGCCGGGCGTCGCAAGCGCCCCGCTCGGACTCGCGTTTGTCGCGTTTCAAACATTCCCGCGAGCCCCCGCTCGCCACCCCCTGATGGTCACTTTCCCTATGGAAATCAAGCGCTTGTGACTTTTGACCGGGGGTGGCACGGCCATTGCAAAGAGGAGGGTGCGCGAACCCCATGACACGCCCCAAGGGACCTTCAGAAGAAGACCCACACAGGCACCGAAGGCTGCATGGAGATAGCGACGAACGGCATCCCCTCTCGTCAACTCTCCCCTAACTCCCACTGGAGCACTCAAATGGCAAAACTTCGGCAAATCGCCTTCTACGGCAAGGGCGGCATCGGCAAGTCCACCACCAGCCAGAACACCCTGGCGGCCCTGTCCGAAATGGGTCAGAAGATCCTCATCGTCGGCTGCGACCCCAAGGCTGACTCGACCCGCCTGATCCTGCACGCCAAGGCGCAGGACACCATCCTTTCGCTGGCTGCCGAAGCCGGCTCGGTTGAGGACCTGGAGCTCGAAGACGTCATGAAGATCGGCTACCGCGACATCCGTTGCGTCGAATCCGGTGGCCCGGAGCCGGGTGTGGGCTGCGCCGGCCGCGGTGTCATCACCTCGATCAACTTCCTCGAAGAGAACGGTGCCTACGACGGCGTGGACTACGTGTCCTACGACGTGCTGGGCGACGTGGTGTGCGGCGGCTTCGCCATGCCCATCCGCGAGAACAAGGCGCAAGAGATCTACATCGTCATGTCCGGCGAAATGATGGCCATGTACGCGGCCAACAACATCAGCAAGGGCATCCTGAAGTACGCCAACAGCGGCGGCGTGCGCCTGGGCGGCCTGGTCTGCAATGAGCGCCAGACCGACAAGGAACTCGAACTGGCCGACAGCCTGGCCAAGATGCTGGGTTCGCGCCTGATCCACTTCGTGCCGCGCGACAACATCGTGCAGCACGCCGAACTGCGCCGCATGACGGTGCTGGAGTACGCGCCCGATTCCAAGCAGGCCGAAGAGTACCGCCAGCTGGCCCAGAAGATCCACGCCAACGCTGGCAACGGCACCATCCCCACCCCCATCACCATGGACCAGCTGGAAGACCTGCTGATGGAGCACGGGATCATGAAGACCGTGGACGAGAGCCTGGTGGGCAAGGCCGCTGCCGAAGCCGCCGCCCTGGCTGCCGCCGCATAACCAGGCCACCCCCGAAGCGCCTGGCGGCGCTCCCCTCTGAAGGGGGCGTCGCCAGCGGCCCGGCCAAGCCGGTTCCGCGGCGGTCGCTCGGTCAAACCCATTTACCCGCTGACGGAGATATCACATGAGCATGACGGTTGAAGAGCGCAAGGCCACCAACAAGGCCTTGATCGAAGAGGTCTTGAAGGCCTATCCGGACAAGATGGCCAAGCGCCGCGCCAAGCACCTCAATCAATACGAGGAAGGCAAGCCGGATTGCGGAGTCAAGAGCAACATCAAGAGCCTGCCCGGCGTGATGACCATCCGCGGCTGCGCCTATGCGGGCAGCAAGGGCGTGGTCTGGGGCCCGATCAAGGACATGGTGCACATCAGCCATGGCCCGGTGGGCTGCGGCCAGTACAGCTGGGGCAATCGCCGCAACTACTACATCGGCACCACCGGTGTCGACAGCTTCGTAACCATGCAGTTCACAAGCGACTTCCAGGAGAAGGACATCGTCTTCGGCGGCGACAAGAAGCTCGACAAGATCATCGACGAGATCCAGGAACTGTTCCCGCTGAACAAGGGCATCAGCATCCAGAGCGAGTGCCCGATCGGCCTGATCGGTGACGACATCGAAGCCGTCAGCAAGAAGAAGAGCGCGCAGTACGGCGGCCACACCATCGTGCCCGTGCGCTGCGAAGGTTTCCGCGGCGTGAGCCAGAGCCTGGGCCACCACCTGGCCAACGACGCCATCCGCGACTGGGTGTTCGACAAGCTCGACGGCAGCAAGCGCCCCGAGTTCGAGAGCACGCCTTACGACGTGACCATCATCGGCGACTACAACATCGGCGGCGACGCCTGGTCCAGCCGCATCCTGCTGGAAGAGATCGGCCTGCGCGTGATTGCGCAGTGGTCGGGCGACGGCACGCTGGCCGAACTGGAAAACACGCCCAGGGCCAAGCTCAACCTCATCCATTGCTATCGCTCGATGAACTACATCAGCCGGCACATGGAAGAGAAGTACGGCATTCCCTGGCTCGAATACAACTTCTTCGGTCCGACCAAGATCGCCGCCAGCCTGCGCGAGATCGCGGCCCAGTTCGACGACACCATCAAGGCCAAGGCCGAGGCGGTGATCGCCAAGTACCAGCCGCTGGTGGACAAGGTTGTCGCCAAGTACAAGCCGCGCCTGCAGGGCAAGACCGTGATGCTGTTCGTGGGTGGCCTGCGCCCCCGCCACGTGATCGGCGCCTACGAAGACCTGGGCATGGAAGTGGTGGGCACGGGCTACGAATTCGCCCACGGCGACGACTACCAGCGCACCACGCATTACGTCAAGGACGGCACGCTGATCTATGACGACGTGACCGGCCACGAATTCGAGAAGTTCGTCGAGAAGATCCAACCCGACCTGGTGGGCTCGGGCGTCAAGGAAAAGTACATCTTCCAGAAGATGGGCGTGCCCTTCCGCCAGATGCACAGCTGGGACTACAGCGGCCCGTACCACGGCTACGACGGCTTCGCGATCTTTGCCCGCGACATGGACATGGCGATCAGCTCGCCCGTCTGGGGCATGACCACGGCGCCCTGGAAGAAGGCCGCCTGAAGGCAGCCGCCCAAACCCATCACACCCATCAGGAGCCCGACATGCCCCAAGTTGCCGAAAAGGTCATAGACCACGAGATGCTGTTCCGCGAGCCGGAATACGCCAAGATGCTCGCCGACAAGAAGGCGAACTTCGAGTTCAACCACACCGATGCCAAGGTCGCCGAGATCGTCGACTGGACCAAGACCTTCGACTACCGCGAGAAGAACTTCTCGCGCGAAGCGCTCACCGTCAACCCGGCCAAGGCCTGCCAGCCTCTGGGCGCGGTATTCGCCGCCAACGGCTTCAACAAGACGCTGAGCTTCGTCCACGGCAGCCAGGGCTGCGTGGCCTACTACCGCAGCCACTTCAGCCGCCATTTCAAGGAGCCGACTTCCTGCGTCAGCTCTTCGATGACGGAAGACGCGGCCGTGTTCGGCGGCCTGAACAACATGGTCGACGGCCTCTCCAACGCCTACAGCCTGTACAAGCCGGACATGATCGCCGTCAGCACCACCTGCATGGCCGAAGTGATCGGTGACGACCTCAACGCCTTCATCAAGACGGCCAAGGAAAAGGGCAGCGTTCCGGCCGATTTCGACGTGCCGTTCGCGCACACCCCGGCCTTCGTCGGCAGCCACATCACCGGCTACGACAACGCGCTGCTGGGCGTGCTGCAATACTTCTGGGACGGCAAGGCTGGCTCGGTGGCCCCGCTGGAGCGTGTGCCCGACGACAGCATCAACTTCATCGCCGGCTTCGACGGTTTCGTCTGCGGCAACATGGAGGAGATCAAGCGCATCTTCAAGCTGTTCGACGCCAAGGTAAACATCGTCTGCGACCCGTCCGACGTGTGGAACACCCCCACCGATGGCGAGTTCCGCATGTACGAAGGTGGCACCACCAAGGAGACGGTGGCCGCGGCGCTCAACGCCAAGGCAACCATCGTGTTCCAGGAGTTCTGCACCGAGAAGACGGCCAAGTACATCGCCACCAAGGGCCAGGAAGTCGTGGCGCTGAACATGCCCGTGGGCGTGGCCGGCACCGACCGCTTCATCATGGCCGTGGCGCGCCTCACCGGCAAGCCGGTTCCGGCGGTGCTGGAGCGCGAGCGCGGCCAGCTGGTCGACGCCATGGCCGACAGCCAGGCGCACCTGCACGGCAAGCGCTACGCCGTGTACGGCGACCCCGACCAGGTGCTGGGCTACACCGAGTTCCTGCTGGAGCTGGGTGCCGAGCCGGTGCACCTGCTGTCCACCAACGGTGGCACGGAATGGGCCGAGCGCGTGACCGCGTTGCTGGCGTCCTCGCCTTACGGCCTGGTGGGCAAGGCCCATCCCAAGCGCGACCTGTGGCACCTGCGTTCGCTGCTGCACACCGAGCCGGTGGACTTCCTGATCGGCAGTACCTACGGCAAGTACCTCGAGCGTGACTGCAACGTGCCGCTGGTGCGTCTGTCGTTCCCGATCTTCGACCGCCACAACTACCACCGCTTCGCGACCTGGGGCTACAAGGGCGCGCTGTGGCTGCACACGATGCTGCTGGACGAGTTCTTCGAGACCTTGGATGCCAACACCAAGGACACGGCGAAGACCGACTACTCCTACGACATCGTCCGCTGAAAGGGCGCATCCGCCTGCTGCGCGGGTCGATCTTGCGACTGTGCTGCTCGCCGTACGGGTGTACGGCTGCGCTGCTCGCCGCAACCTCGGCCCGCTCGCGACGGCGGCTGCACCCTTTCATGCCGACTCAATAATTTCTTTTGGAGGGCCTCATGGCCAATGTGACTTTCTCTTCGCCGAGCATGCCGCGCGACGTCACCGTCTACGCTGTGGCCGGTGACAACAAGACCCTGCTGGCCGTGGCGCAGGCCAACAAGCTTGGCGTGCATTTCGAATGCCAGAACGGCGAGTGCGGCTCCTGCCTGGTGCAGGTCAAGGTGCTGGGCACCAACCGTCCGATGGGCATTGCGCTCACCGAGAAGGAAAAGACGGTTCTGCGCTACGCCGGCAAGATCACGGCCAAGCAGATCGAGGACGCCGAAGTCAACGATATGCCGCCGCCCTGGCGCCTGGCCTGTCAGTTCATCGTGCGCCACGAAGACATCCTGGTGACCTTCTGAAGCCCGGGCCCGATGGGTGACAACACCGACCGGGCCCTCTTCCTTGCACACTAATCCATGATCATCGTCGTCGAGAAGCCCGTCTCCGGCGCCCCGGCCCACGCCTGGTTCGCCTACGACGCCCCCGATCTGCTGCGCAAGCTGGTCACGGGCGAGGCTGCGGCGCGGCTGGACGATGACAGTTTCCCCGACGAGATGGGCGCGCTGGCCGAGGCTGCCGAAGCCACTTTGCATGCGCGTGGCGAGCATCGCATCTATACCGATGAGTCTGCGGCGATGGCGGCGTTCGAGCGCGTTGGTGACCCCTTCTGGGAAGGCCAGGGCTGGCGCGCGCGGCTGGCGCTGCGTGAGCAGTTGATTGCGTTGGAAGTGTTGGCGGACGATCTTTGAGTTGTCGTTGTCGTCGCAGTAGCGCGGCAAAGGCGGACGCGGGCAAGCAGTGGCGCGTCGCGCCAGGCGGCATTCGGCGGCGGCTCATGCTGCGGCGGTCGGCCCCTGGGGGGCCGACTCCACTGCGGTACTCGCCCCGGGGTCGCGGCGCATAACTCGCTACGCTCACTGCGTTCGCTGCGCTCGGACAGATGCGCCGAGTCGGTTCACGAAGCGCGCTGCGCGCGCGACCCCGGGGCTGCGTTCCTCGTCGCCGCAGAAATCGCCGCCGCCGAATGCCGCCTGGCGCTCAACAACGAGCGGTGGCACGCGCGCTCCACCCATGTTCCGCAAAGGCGGGCTCGGGCGGGCCGTGGCGCGCCTGCAAGGCGCCGAGGAGCGCAGGGCGCGTGGCCGCGAGCGCAGCGAGCATCGTGGACTGACTTGCCGCAACTGTTCGAGCGCAGCGAACGCAGTGAGCGCAGCGAGTTTTGCGGCAGGGCCACGGGCCCGAGCACCGCAAGGGTAGTCGGCCCCCCAGGGGCCGACCGCCTTGCCGAAGCGCCGCGGCCCGCCCGGGCCCGCCTTTGCCGCGCCACTGCAGGCACGCGCCCAGCAACTCAATGCCTCGAAAACAAATCCCTCAACTTGCACAGCGTAGTCGTGATGTCAAAGCGCGTATCCGGCAAAGCCTCGCCATCCAGCACCTTGCGCAATGCCAGAGTAGGGTCCGTCTCTCCCGTCAGCAGCACCTGCGCCCCCCATTTGGTCATGTGGCGCAGAAAGCCGTCGCCCGCGCTGCCGGCGATCATGATTTCCACGCCGTGCAGCGGGTGCGGGCCGTCGTCCTGAAAGTGATGCGGCAGCTGCTCCTTGGTCAGCTGCACGCGCTGGCCCGGCGGCAGCGCTGCACCCGGCTGGCAGTCGAACAGCAGCCAGTGGCGCGCCTGGCCAGCGTGGCCGGCGACCTGCGGGCTCAGTTCCGAATCGGTGACGGCGATGGCGATCTTCATGCTGCAAGGTCCGTGGCTACGCCACCCGCCATGCAACATCCGGTCCAAGCCGAACGCCGTGGTACGCCGATTGCTGCATGGATGGCCATGAGCACTATCCACTTCTTCGAGAAGCCCGGCTGTGCCGGCAATGCGCGCCAGCGCGCGCTGCTGCAGGCCGCCGGCCACACGCTGATCCGCCACGACTTGCTCAGCGAGCCCTGGACCGCGCATACCTTGCTGCCCTTTCTGACGCCGCTGCCCGTGGCCGACTGGTTCAACCGCGCGGCCCCCGCCGTGAAGAGCGGCCAGGTCGTGCCCGAGCAACTGGACGCCGACGCGGCGCTGGCCCTGCTGCTGGCGCAGCCGCTGCTGATACGCCGCCCGCTGCTGCAGCGCGAAGACGGCGCGCGCCTGGTCGGCTTCGACCCGGCCCAGGTTGACCGCTTCGTCGGCCTGGCCGCGGGCGCGGACCGCAGCGCGCCGCTGGAAGGCTGCGCCGCCGCGCCCGACGCCGGCCCCTGCCCCTGAGGCGGGCGCCTTCGGGTGCGCCGGCCGCGTCGCTTTTGTCGCAATCCGCCCAACCCTACAAGGCCAGTCCTGCCGCGCCAAGTGCTTGATTTGCCGGGGATTGGCTCGCTGGCAGGTGCTGGCACCAATCCTGCGATGGTGCATGCAACCCTGCCAACGAAAGGCACCGCATGTCGCACACCCTCAACGCCAAGATCGCCCAGGTCTTCGACGAGCCGGGTTGCGACGTCAACCAGTCCAAGGGCGCCAAGTCGCGCAAGGCCGGCTGCACCAAGCAGCTGACGCCCGGCGCCGCGGCCGGCGGCTGCGCCTTTGACGGCGCCAAGATTGCGCTGCAACCCATCGTGGACGTGGCCCACTTGGTGCACGGCCCCATCGCCTGCGAAGGCAGCAGCTGGGACAACCGCAGCAGCGCGTCGTCGGGCCCGCAGACCTACCGCAGCGGCTTCACCACCGACATCAACGAGTTCGACGTCATCTACGGCGGCGAGAAGCGCCTGTTCAAGGCGGTGCGCGAGATCATCGAGAAAGTCGACCCGCCCGCGGTGTTTGTCTATCAGACCTGCGTGACAGCGATGATTGGCGACGACATCGAAGCCGTGTGCCGCCGCGCCACCGAGAAGTTCGGCAAGCCCATCATCCCGGTCAACGCCCCGGGCTTTGCCGGCCCCAAGAACCTGGGCAACAAGCTCGGCGCCGAGGCGCTGCTTGACTACGTGATCGGCACCGTCGAGCCCACGCACACCACGCCGTACGACATCAACATCATCGGCGAGTACAACCTCAGCGGCGAGCTGTGGCAGGTGAAGCCGCTGCTCGACGCTTTAGGCGTGCGCGTGCTGTCGTGCATCTCGGGCGACGGGCGCTACAACGAGGTGGCCTCAGCCCACCGCGCGCGCGCCAACATGATGGTGTGCAGCAAGTCGATGATCAACGTCGCCACGCGCATGCAGCAGCGCTGGGGCATCCCGTACTTCGAAGGCAGCTTCTACGGCATCAGCGACATGAGCAGCACGCTGCGCGAGATTGCGCGGCTGCTGGTCGAGCGCGGTGCGCCGGCCGACCTGCATGCTCGCGCCGAAGCCTTGATCGCGGTGGAAGAAGCGCGCGCCTGGGAGCGCATCCGCGCCTACCGCGAACGCCTGGCGGGCAAGAAGGTGCTGCTCATCACCGGCGGCGTGAAGAGCTGGAGCGTGGTCTCGGCGCTGCAGGAGGCCGGCCTGGAAGTGGTGGGCACCAGCGTCAAGAAGAGCACCAAGGAAGACAAGGCGAAGATCAAGGAAATCATGGGCCTGACCGAGGAAGACAGCGCCCACATGATCGACGACATGACGCCCAAGCAGATGTACGCGATGCTGCGCGACGCCCGGGCCGACATCATGCTCAGCGGTGGCCGCAGCCAGTTCGTGGCGCTGAAGGCGCGCATGCCCTGGATGGACATCAACCAGGAGCGCCACCAGGCCTTTGCCGGCTACGAGGGCATGGTCACCATGGTGGCCGAGATCGACAAGGCGCTGTTCAACCCGGTGTGGGCGCAGGTGCGCACACCGGCGCCCTGGGAGACCGGTGACCAGCTCTTGGCGGGTGGGCACTGAGATGGCCCACGTCATCGAAACCAGGAAGGCCTGCAGCGTCAACCCGCTGAAGATGAGCCAGCCGCTGGGCGCGGCTTTTGCCTTCATGGGCCTGGGCAGCTGCATGCCGCTGATGCACGGCTCGCAGGGCTGCACCTCGTTCGGCATCGTGCTGCTGGTGCGCCACTTCAAAGAGGCCATCCCGCTGCAGACCACGGCCATGAACGAGGCCACCACCATCATGGGTGGCTACGACAACCTGGCGTCGGCCCTCCTCAACATCCGCAGCCGCGCGCAGCCCAAGCTGATCGCCATCTGCTCCACCGGCCTGACCGAGACCAAGGGCGACGATGTCACCGGCTACATCAAGCTGGCCCGTACCCAGCACCCCGAGCTGGCCGACACCGAGATCGTCTACGTCTCCACGCCCGACTACGTGGGCGCCTTCCAGGACGGCTGGGCGCATGCGGTCACCCAGCTGGTCACGCAGCTGCCGGATGCCGAATCGCCGCGCGATGCCGGCCGCGTGAACATCCTGCCCGGTTGCCACCTGACGCCGGGTGACCTGGAAGAAGTGCGCGACATCGTCGAGGCCTTCGGCCTGCAGCCGGTGTTCGTGCCCGATGTCTCGGGCTCGCTGGACGGCCACATCCCCGATCAGTGGCTGGGCACCACGCTGGGCGGCACCGCGCTGGCCGATTTGCGCGCCCTGGGCGGCGCGGCCCACACCCTGGCCATCGGTGAGCAGATGCGGCCGGCGGCTGCGGCGCTGCAGGCGCGCACCGGCGTGCCCTTCACGCTGTTCGACCGCCTGACAGGCCTGCTGGCCACCGACGCCTTCGTGCAGCAGCTTTCCGTGATCTCGGGCCGCCCGGTGCCGGCGCGGCTGCGGCGCCAGCGCAGCCAGCTGGTGGACGCCATGCTCGACGGGCACTTCCATTTCGGCAACGTCAAGGTGGCGCTGGCCGCCGAGCCCGACCTGCTGTGGGCGGCAGGCAGCCTGCTGGCCGAGATGGGCGCCGAGCTGGCGGTGGCCGTCAGCACCACGCGCTCGCCGCTGCTCGAACGCTTGCCCACGGCCGAGGTGCTGATCGGCGACCTCGAAGACTTCGAGCGTTCGGCCGCCGCCGCGGGCTGTGATCTGCTGATGACGCATTCGCACGGCCGCCAGGCTGCCGAACGTTTAGGCAAGCCGCTGTTCCGCATCGGCATCCCCATGTTCGACCGCGTTGGCAACGCCCATATCCGCATGGTCGGCTACCGCGGCACGCGCGACTTCATCTACGCCGTGGGCAACCTGCTGATAGCCCAGATCCACCACGCCGGCGCCAACGACTGGCCGCTGCCCGCGGCATCGCTGGCCGCCGTGGCCCAGGTGAGCGCGACGACCTCCGCGACTGCCGCCTGAGCCCCATCCCCCACATCACCTTCGAGGAGCACCGCCATGAAAGTCGCCTTCGCCACCCAGGACCAGCAGCGCGTGGACGCGCACTTCGGCTGGGCCAAGCAGCTGGCCGTGTACGACGTGCAGCCCGACGGCTACCGCTTCGTGCAGAACTTCGAGTTCGGCGAAGACCTGGCCGAAGACGGCGACGAGGACAAGCTGGCGCCCAAGCTGGCGGCAATAGCCGACTGCGCCATCGTCTACGTGGCGGCCATTGGCGGCTCGGCCGCTGCGCGCGTGGTGGCGGCCAAGGTCCACCCGGTCAAGGTCAATACGCCCGAGCCCATCCTCGACATCCTGGACAAGCTGCAGGCGGTGCTGAAGGGCACGCCGCCGCCCTGGCTGCGCAAGGCGCTGCTCAAGGGCCAGGAGAAGAGCTTCGACTTCGAAGACGAAGGAGCCCGGCCATGAGCGGCACGGTGAGCAGCCCGGTGAGCGAACCCGTGGTCGACGCACCGAGCGAAGAAGCCCTGCTGCGCGACCCCTTCGTGATCGAGCTGATCAAACAGCTGCGCGCGCAGGACACCCACGGCACCTGGGAGGGCAAAAGCGACGCCACGCTGCTGCAGCCCTACATCCTGACGGCCGAACAGCGGCGCGAGCTGCCCATGATGGGCGACCCCGACCCCGACACGCTGTGGCGCCTGGACCTGTTCCACAACGCCGTGGGCCTGTCCATCGAGCGGGCCACCGGCTGCATGGTGGCGCCGATGATGAAGATGAGCCACGAAGGCTTCGGCCGCTGCGTGCTGACCACCGGCCGGCTGATTGTCGTCAACCGCTACCTGCGCGACGTGCACCGCTTCGGCTTCCCCAGCCTGGCCAAGCTGGCGCAGGCCGGCAGCAAGCTGGTGCAGGAGGGCGTCACGATGATCGAAACCTACCCTGACGTTGCGCGTTACGGCTGAGCCAGACCATGAGCGACATCGACACCTTGAAGGCCGAAGTGCGCAAGCTCAACGCCAAGGCCACGCAGGCCAAGATGGACCTGCACGACCTGTCCGAAGAACTGCCCACCGATTGGCAGCGCATCCCCGCCGTGGCCCAGGCCGCGTTTGATGCCCATGCCGCCCTGATGGACGCGCGCCAGCGTCTGGCCGCCGCCCAACCCGCCTGACCGAAGAGGAGACCCCGCCATGTCCGACTTCAGCATCACCATGCCGTCCGGCGAAAGCTGGACCCCGCAGTTCTTGCAGTCCATCGACGAGATCAAGTGCATCGGCTGCGGCCGCTGCTTCCGCGTCTGCCCGCGCGGCGTGCTCGAACTCGTGGGCCTGGACGACGAAGGCCAGCGCGTCGGCCTGGACCCCGACGCCGACGACGACGAAGAGTACGAAAAGAAGGTCATGACCGTGGCGCACCCGCAGCTGTGCATAGGCTGCACCGCCTGCTCCAAGATCTGCCCCAAGAAGTGCCACACGCACGCCCCATCCCCCGCCTGACCATGCAAGCCGCCGCAGCGGGTCACGTGCCCATCCCCGCCCCGTTGCACCCGGCGCTGCAGGCGCAGGTGCTGCAGCGGCGCACGCTGCGCGACGACGAAGTCGCCGACGTGCGCGCGCTGCTGCTGGACCACGCCAACCCGGAAGCCGGCACGGCGCAGCAGCGGGCCTCTGTCGCCGAATGGGTGGCGCTGGCCTGCCTGGGTGACCAGCACCTGTGGCAGGACCTGGGCTTCGAATCGCGCGCCGAACTGTCGGCGCTGATGGCGCACTGGTTCCCGGCGCTGGTGGCGCGCAACCACGCCGACATGAAGTGGAAGAAGTTCCTCTACAAGCAGCTGTGCGAACGCGAACAGCTGTTCATCTGCAAGGCCCCCAGCTGCGCCGTCTGCAGCGACCGGCCGCTGTGCTTCGGGCCCGAGACCTGATCGCGGGGAGGGCGGCAGAGGCAGGGCCGGCCGTGGCCCGTGGTTTGCATGTGGTTCGTTGTGTAGTGAAATACATTACCAGGGAATCGACATGCCGCACCCTCTTCGCACACTTGCGCCAACCCCAACACTGCGCTTGCAGGCGCACGCCATGAGGTGGCTGCAATCCCTGTGGCTGCTGGCGGTGCTCCTGCTGGCCGCACCCGCGCAGGCCGAGCGCATCACCGTGGCGGCGGCGGCCGATCTGAAGTTCGCGATGGACGAGATCGTCGTGGCATTCGAGAAGGCCAGCCCCTCGGACCAGGTGGAAGTCGTCTACGGCTCGTCGGGCAAGTTCCACACGCAGGTCCGGCAGAACGCGCCCTATGACCTCTTCTTCTCGGCCGATATCGCCTTTCCGCGCGCACTGGCCAAGGCGGGCTTCGCGGCGTCGGAGGTGCGGCCCTTCGCGCTGGGCCGCATCGTGCTGTGGAGCGCCAGCCTGGACGCCACGCGCATGACGCTGGACAGCCTTGCCGACCCGAAGATCACGCGCATCGCCATCGCCAACCCCAGGCACGCGCCTTACGGCAAACGCGCCGAAGAGGCGCTGCGCGCGGCCGGCCTGTGGGAGAAGGTCGAGCCCAAGCTGGTCTACGGCGAGAACATCGCCCACGCGGCGCAGTTCGTGCAGACCGGCAATGCGCAGGCCGGCATCATTGCCCTGGCCCTGGCCGTCAACCCTGAACTGGCCCGCAAGGGGGGCTACTGGCTGATTCCAGACACGCTGCACCAGCCGCTGGAACAGGGCTTCATCATCACCCGCAGGGCCGCGGGCAGTGCGCTGGCCAGGCGCTTTGCGGCGCACATGGACAGCCCGGCGGCGCGTGCCGTGATGACCCGCTACGGCTTCGTGCTGCCGGGCGAACGCGCCGCCAACTGAGGCCCCCGCTGCCATGCTCAGCGACGGCGATCTGCAGGCCCTCTGGCTCACGGTGCGCCTGGCCGGCGTCGTGACCCTGATCCTGCTCGTGCTGGGCACGCCTGTCGCCTGGTGGCTGGCGCGCACGCGTTCGCGCTGGAAGGTGCCCATCGGCGCCGTGGTGGCCCTGCCCCTGGTGCTGCCGCCATCGGTGCTGGGCTTTTACCTGTTGCTGGCCATGGGGCCGCAAGGGCCGGTGGGGCAGCTGACACAGGCGCTGGGGCTGGGGCCGCTGGCCTTCACCTTCTGGGGCCTGGTGGTGGCATCGGTGTTCTATTCGCTGCCCTTCATGGTGCAGCCGCTGCAGACGGCCTTCGAGGCCGTGGGCGAGCGCCCGCTGGAAGTGGCCGCCACGCTGCGCGCGTCGCCGCTGGACGCCTTCTTCACGGTGGCCGTGCCGCTGGCCGCGCCGGGCTTCCTGACGGCGTCCATCCTGACCTTCGCGCACACCGTGGGCGAGTTCGGCGTCGTGCTGATGATCGGCGGCAACATCCCGGGCGTGACGCGCGTGGCCTCGGTGCAGATCTACGACCACGTCGAGGCGCTGGAGTACCTGCAGGCGCACCGCCTGTCCGCCGTGCTGCTGGTGTTCTCTTTCCTGGTGCTGCTGGCGCTGTACGCCTGGCGGCCACGGACGATGAGGGCCGGCTGAAGTGGCCGGCATCGAAGCCCGCTTCCGCGTCGACTGGCCGGGCTTCAGCCTGGGCGTGGACCTCACGCTGCCGGGCCAGGGCGTCACGGCGCTGTTCGGCCAATCGGGCTCGGGCAAGACCACGCTGCTGCGCTGCATCGCCGGGCTCGAACGCGCACCGCAGGGGCGGCTGGTGGTGCAGGGCGAAGTCTGGCAGGACCAAGCGCATTGGCTGCCCACGCATCGCCGTCCCATCGGCTACGTCTTTCAAGAGGCGAGCCTGTTTCCGCACCTCACGGTGATGGGCAACCTGCGCTACGGGATGAAGCGCAATGGCCAGCCCCAGCAGCAGGGCCTGGCACAGGCGATCGACCTTTTGGGCATCGAACACCTGCTGCAGCGCAAGCCGGATCGCCTGTCCGGTGGCGAACGGCAGCGCGTGGGCATTGCGCGGGCGCTGGCGGTCGGCCCGCAGCTCTTGCTGATGGACGAGCCGCTGGCCGCGCTGGACCACAAGCGCAGGGCCGAGATCCTGCCCTACCTCGACCGCCTGCCCGCCGAACTGGACATCCCGATCTTCTACGTCAGCCATGCCATCGACGAGGTGGCGCGCCTGGCCGACCACCTGGTGCTGATGGATGCCGGCCGGGTGCTGGCGCATGGCCCGCTGCCCGACATGCTGGCCCGGCTGGACCTGCCGCTGCCGCTGGGCGAGAACGCCGGCGTCGTGCTGCAGGGCGTGGTGGGCGAGCGCGACGAGCCCTGGCAGCTGGCGCGCCTGGACGTGGACGGTGGCGGGGACAGGGGCGGCTTCGGCCTGTGGGCGCGCGACCACGGCCTGCCGCTGGGCCGGTCCGTGCGCCTGCGCGTGCTGGCGCGCGACGTCAGCGTGACGCGCGCGCCGCAGACCGGCACCAGCATCGGCAACCAGCTGCGCGCCACGGTCGAGGCCATCGCCGACGACGAGCACCCGGCCCTGGCCCTGGTGCGCGTGCGCGTGGGCCAGGCGCCCGGCACGCCGCTGGTGGCGCGCCTGACGCGGCGTTCGGCCCATGCGCTGGAGCTGGCGCCCGGCATGGCCGTCTGGGCCCAGGTCAAGACCGTGGCCTTGATGGAGTAGGTGGAACTGGGCATGGCCGAAGGCTCGCTGCTCAGCGCCGAACTCAAGCTGGCCGGCCGGCTGGACGCGCGCTTCTTCGCGCTGCTGCAGGGCATTGCCGACACCGGCTCCATCAACAAGGCAGCGCGCGTGGCCGGCTACAGCTACAAGGGCGCCTGGCTGGTGCTGGAGTCGGCGTCCAACCTGGCCCATGCACCCTTGCTGCTCAGCGCCACCGGTGGCGCGGGCGGCGGCGGCACGCAACTCACCGACGCGGCGCAGGCGCTGCTGCAGTGCTGGCGCCAACTGCAGCGCGCCCACGACGACTTCCTGCGCGCGCAGGACCAGTGGCTCATGCAACAGCCGGCACTGGCCGGTACCCTACGGAGAATGTCCATGAAATGCAGCGCCCGCAACCAGTTTGCCGGCACCGTCAGCGCCGTCGACATCGGCCCGGTCACGGCGCAGGCCACCATCACCCTGCCCGGCGGCCAGGAGATCACCGCCACGCTCACCGCGGCCGCCGCGCAGCGCCTGAAGCTGGCCCCGGGCCAGGAGGCCATCGCGCTGGTCAAGGCCTCGGCCGTGGTGCTGGTGGCCGACTTTGCCGGCTGGCAACTGTCGGCGCGCAACCAGTTTGCCGGCACCGTGTCGCGCATCGACAAGGGCGCCGTGTCCTCGCTGGTGGTGCTCACGCTGCCCGGCGGCGCGCTCATCACCGCCAGCGTCACCCACGACGCGGTCGCCGCGCTGGGCCTGGCGGTGGGCCAGGCTTCCACCGCCGTCTTCAAGGCCTATTCGGTGATGCTGGCGGTACGGGCCTGAACCGCCCTCTGCCGGGTATGCAGCGGCGGACATATCGCGCCGCGCCGCCTGAACGGGAACAATGGCTCGCACTGAACGAACCTTGGAGACGATTGCATGAAGCTGGGCAGGTGGTTGGGATCCTTGGCGCTGGGCGCCCTGATGTGGGCCGGCGCGGCGCAGGCGCAGGACAAGTTCATCGTGGTCGCGTCGACCACGTCCACCGAGCAGTCGGGCCTGTTCGGCCACCTGCTGCCCGTGTTCAAGCAGGCCACGGGCATAGACGTGCGCGTGGTCGCGCTGGGCACCGGCCAGGCGCTGGACACCGGGCGCCGCGGCGATGCCGACGTGGTGTTCGTGCACGACCCGTTGGCCGAAGAGAAATTCGTGGCCGAAGGCTTCGGCCTGAAGCGCCTGCCCGTGATGTACAACGACTTCGTGGTCATCGGCCCCAAGGCCGACCCCGCGGGCGTGCGCGGCAAGGACGTGAGCGCGGCGCTGGGCAGGATCGTCGCCGCCGGCGCGCCTTTCATCTCGCGCGGCGACAAGAGCGGCACGCACGCCGCCGAACTGCGCTACTGGAAGGCCGCCAGCGTGGACGTGGCCGCTGCCAAGCCGGCCGGCTACAGGGAATGCGGCTGCGGCATGGGCCCGGCGCTGAACATGGCGTC
The DNA here is from genome assembly GCA_022842305.1 of Rubrivivax sp. Classification (GTDB taxonomy): domain Bacteria; phylum Pseudomonadota; class Gammaproteobacteria; order Burkholderiales; family Burkholderiaceae_C; genus Rubrivivax. The sequence goes on along the minus strand of JALHPY010000022.1, from coordinate 7,585 downwards.
ATCGATGAACGCCTACGTGCTGGCCGACCGCGGCACCTGGCTCAACTTCAAGAACCGCGGCGACCTGGTGGTGCTGGTCGAGGGCGACAAGCGCCTGTACAACCAGTACGGGGTGATCGTCGTCAACCCGGCCAAGCATCCGCACGTCAAGAAGGACTTGGGTCAGACCTTCGCCGACTGGCTGGTCTCGGCCGCGGGCCAGAAGGCCATCGCCGACTACAAGATCGGCGGTGAGCAGCTGTTCTTCCCCAACGCCGACCAGTGAAGGCGCGCGGGGCAACCGGCAGCTGACGCGCAAAGTGATTGAAGTGGAACGCCCGGAAGCCGCCTCACCCATCACGCCCAGCGTGACGCTGGTGGGCGAACCGGCGCGTCGCCTGATCGAGCTGGCGCAACTCCGTGGTGTCGGCGTGGCCGAACTGCTGGAAGAGCTGGCCGCGATGGCGCTGTTCGATGCCGCCGCCAGCGGTTTTGGTGCCGCTCCGGCGCGCGCCCGCGAGCGCCGGCCGCGTACGCCGTAGCGCTGCCGGCGGCAGCACTGCAGCGCACCGGGGCCGCCCGTGCTATGCGGCCACGGGCGAATAGCCGGCGCGCCGGATGGCGTCGCCGAGCTGGCGCGCGCTGGCCTTGCTGGGCTCGATCTCGACGGTAAAGCTGGCCAGGTCCACGCGCACCTGGGCCGAGCGGTCCACCGCCTTGAGCGCCTGCGTCACCACGCTGACGCAGCGCGAACTCGTCATGTCGCTGACCACGAAGGCAATCACCTGCGTGCCCTCCGGGTTCACAGGCAGGGGGCGTCCATGGCCGTGTCTTCCCATTCCGAGGCGTAGGCTTCGCGCCTGCTCGGTGGTGCTTCGGCCTCGTCGGGTCCGCGGGCCGATGCCGGCGGCGGAGCGGGGGAATCGCTGGCGCCGGCCGGGGGCGCGTAGAGCCGTTCGTCGTTCTGCATGGGCGCAGTTTGCACAGGCTGCGGGCGCGCGCGCTGTTCGGTGCAGCACACAAGGGCTCCCTCAGGCACTCATTCCAGGCCGGCCCGCCGCAGCCGTGCCCGCAGGCTGGCGATCTCTTCCAGCAGTTCCAGCGCCAGGGCCACCCCGGCGCTGCCCAGGGCCAGGTCGGCGTTCAGGCGCAATGCTGCGCGCGTGGTGCGCAATGCCGGCCCGGCAAAGGCCCATTGCTGCGGCGCCGCGCCCGTGGGCTGCAGCAGGCCTTCGTCCACCAGACCCAGCACCTGGTCGGGGCTGGCGCCGGTGGCCCGGCACAGGCCCACCAGGCTGAAGACGATCTCTTCCTCGACCACCAGGGTTTCGGGCCGGCTGTTTTCGCTGGAGTCCATGTGCTTCATCCTTGCTGCGCCAGGCGCGGGTCGAAGTCGGGGAAGGCCAGGGCCAGCGCGGCATAGGCGGCCCGGGCGGCGTCGCTGTCCGGCTGCGGCAGCGTGATCGCCAGCACCGCGTACAGGTCGCCGGCCGGCCGGCCCGGCAGGCCGCGGCCCTTCAGGCGCAGCTTGCGGCCCTGCACCGAGCCGGCGGGGATGCCCAGCTCCACCTCGCCCGCCGGCGTGGGCGCGGCCACCGTGGCGCCCAGCGCCGCCTCCCAGGGCGACACCGGCAGGTCGAAGTAGACGTCGCGGCCATCGACGCGAAAACGCGGGTGCGGCCGCAGGTGGATCTCGAGGTACAGGTCGCCCGCGGGCTCGCCGCCCTGGCCCGGCCCGCCCAGGCCGGTCAGGCGCAGGTGCTGGCCTTCGCGCATGCCCGGCGGGATGTCGACCTCGAGCTGACGCTCGTGGATGGACCCATGCCCCTGGGCGTCGACCACCGGCAGGTGCAGCGAGATCGTGCGTCGCGCGCCCTGGTAGCTGTCGGCCAGGTCGATGTCCACCCGGGCGTGGTGGTCGCGGCCGGCGGCCGGGCGATGGCCGCCGCGGCCGGCCGTCGCGCCGTGGCCCGCGCGGCCGAACAGCGATTCGAAGAAGGCGCTGAACGCGGCGTCGCCACCCGGGGGCTGCTCGGCACCGCCGCGGCCGCTGAACTCGAAGCCGCTGTTCCAGCCGGGTGGCGGCTCGAAGGCCTCGCCCGAGCGGTGGCGCCGGCCGATCTCGTCATAGGCGGCGCGGCGCTCGGGGTCTATCAGCGCTTCGTGCGCCTCGGCCACCTGCTTGAAGCGCGCCTCGGCGTCGGGCTCCTTGCTGACGTCGGGGTGGAACTTGCGCGCCAGCTTGCGGTAGGCGCGCTTGATCTCGTCCTGCGTGGCCTCGGGTGCCACACCGAGCGTGGCGTAGTAGTCCTTGAACTCCATGGCGGGTCTCCGGGTTGGCGCCCCTACTTTGACCGCGGCCAGGCGCGCGCCACCAGCTTGCGCAGCTCGCCCGCCCACAGCACCAGGCTGGCCATGGCGATGCACAGCAGCCACTGGCCGGCGTCCAGCGGCACCGTGCCGAAGGCGCCGTTGAGGAAACCCAGGTGCACCACCGCCACCTGCAACGCCACCGACAGCGCGATGGCCGCCCACAGCCAGTGGTTGGCCCACAGTCCGTGCCAGGCGCTGGCGGTCTCGGAGCGGGCGTTCAGGCAGTTGAACAGCTGCGCCAGCACCAGCACGGTGAAGCCGGCGGTGCGCGCCGTGGCCAGGTCGTGGCTGCCGGGGATCAGGCCGCCGGGCAGGAACAGGTCCAGCGTCAGCAGCGTGGCGGCGGCCATCACCAGGCCGGTGGCCAGCACGCCGGTCCACATGGCGCGGTCGATGATGGGCTCTTTCACGCGCCGCGGCGGGCGCGCCATCAGGCCGTCCGAGGGCGGGTCCACGCCCATGGCCAGTGCCGGCCCGGCGTCGGTGATCAAGTTGATCCACAGGATCTGCGTGGCCAGCAGCGGCAGGGCCACCTTGCCGGCGCTGGCGGCCCCGTCCAGGCCGATCAAGCCGGCGCCCACCACGCCGCCGAAGACGGTGAGCACCTCGCCCAGGTTGGACGACAGCAGGTAGCGCAGGAACTTGCGGATGTTGTCCAGCACCGCCCGGCCTTCGCGCACCGCCTCGACGATGGTGGCGAAGTTGTCGTCGGCCAGGATCATGCGCGCCGCTTCCTTGCTGACCTCGGTGCCGGTGCGGCCCATGGCGATGCCGATGTCGGCGGCCTTCAGCGCCGGCGCGTCGTTGACGCCGTCGCCGGTCATGGCCACGACCGCGCCACCGGCCTGCAGCGCGCGCACGATGCGCAGCTTGTCGCGCGGCGCCACGCGCGCATACACCGCGGTGCTGCGCGCGGCGCTGGCCAGCGCCGCGTCGTCCAGCGCCTCGATCTCCAGCCCGGTCAGCGCCGTGGCGCCCTCGGCCACCAGGCCCAGGTCGGTGGCGATGCGCAGCGCCGTGCGCGGGTGGTCGCCGGTGATCATGACCACGCGCACGCCGGCCGCGTGCGCCAGGGCGATGGCCGCGGCGGCTTCGGCGCGCGGCGGGTCGAGGATGCCCACGGCGCCGCCGTAGACCAGGTCGTGCTCGAGCGCGGCGCCGGGCTGCCGCTCCTCGCCCGCGGCCAGCGGCCGCCAGGCCACGGCCAGCGTACGCAGCGCGGCGTCGGCCAGGCCGTCCACCTCGTCCAGCAGGCGCTGGCGCAGGGCAGGGTCCAGCGCCTGCGTGGCCGTGCCCACGCGCGCCTGCGTGCAGCAGGCCAGCACCGCAGCCGGGGCGCCCTTGGTGTACAGGACGGTGGCCTCGGGCCGGGCCGGGTCGGCCTGCAGCGTGGACATCATCTTGCGTTCCGAGGTGAACGGGATCTCGCCACGCCGCAGCGTCTGCGCGGGCGGCGCGCCGCCCAGCTTGCGTTCGGCCACGAGAAGGGCCGCCTCGGTGGGGTCGCCCTGGATCTGCCAGATGCCGGGCGACGCCTCGTGCAGCTGCGCGTTGCCGGCCAGGCTGCCGCCGGCCAGCACCGCGGCCACTTCGTCGCGCAGCGGGCCCGCCGGCAAGGGCGCACCGCCTTGCAGCAGCTGCCCCGTGGGCACGTAGCCCACGCCGGTGACGTCCACCGCGCCCGAGGGGCAGAGCACGCGCACCACGCTCATCTCGGCGCGCGTGAGCGTGCCGGTCTTGTCGGTGGCGATGACCGATGCCGAGCCCAGGGTCTCCACCGACGCCAGCTGCTTGACGATGGCTTGGCGCCGCGCCATGCGCTGCACGCCCAGCGCCAGCACCACCGACAGGATGGCCGGCAGGCCCTCGGGCACCACCGCCACGGCCAGCGACACGCCCAGCAGCAGCACGTGCACCAGATCGGCCAGCGACTGCGGGCGCTGCGTCAGCAGCAGCGTGCCCACCACGCCCGCGGCGATGAGCACCGCGGCCAGCGCCAGCCCGCGGCCCAGCCGCGCCACCTCTTGCTGCAGCGGCGTGGGCTTGTCGGCGGTGGCGTCCAGCAGGGTGGCGATGGCACCCACTTCGGTGTGCATGCCGGTGGCCGTGACCAGCGCGCGGCCGCCGCCCTGCGCCACTGCGGTGCCCTTGAAGACCATGTTCAGGCGGTCGCCCAGGGCGGCCGGCGTGGCCAGCGTGGCCGGGTCCTTGACCACGGCCTGGCTCTCGCCGGTGAGCGGGGCTTCCAGCAGCCGCAGCGCCGCGGCCTGCAGCAGCCGGGCATCGGAGCCGACGGCGTCGCCTTCGGCCAGCACCAGCACGTCGCCGCGCACCAGCTGGCTGGCGGGGATGGTCTGCACGCGGCCGTCGCGCAGCACGCTGGCGCTGGCCGCGGTCATGCGCGCCAGCGCGGCCACGGCGCTGGCGGCCTTGCTTTCCTGCAGCCAGCCGATCAGGGCATTGAGCAGCACCACCACGGCGATGACCAGCGCATCCAGGGGCCAGCCCTGCCGCCCGTCGGCCCACCAGGCCAGCAGCGCCACGACGGCGGCCACCAGCAGCAGGGCGACCAGGGGGTCCTTCAGCTGCGCCAGCGCGCGCCGCCAGGCCGGGCGCGGTGCCGTGGCGCGCAGTTCGTTGGGGCCGTCGCGCGCCAAGCGGGCCGCGGCATCGGCGCTGCCCAGGCCCCGCGCCGGGTCGGTGCCCAGTGTGGCGGCCAGGGCGGCGGCGTCGGTGAGGCTGGGGTCGGGGAGTGTGCCCGTCACGCCTGTGTCAGGGCTGGCGCGGCCCGTCCACGCTAGGGGAACGTGGAGGGGCCGCGTATCGAGCCTTCACAGCGGGTAAATCGGGTCGGGGCGGGGCGCAAGGGCGTTGCCTGGTGAGTGCGGCCGGCTGCAAGGTGTAGGGCCGATGGGCGAGAACGCATCTTGTGCGCGGTGCGGCAGGGTGTCTGTTCGATACCGAACGAAGCTTGCCGCGCCGTTCAGAAGCCCATTCGCAGGCTCAGGCGCAGCGCGCGCGGCTCGGCCGGGTGCACATGGCGGCCCTCGGCCGCGGGCAGCCCGGGGGGCTGCGATTCGTAGAAGTACTGGATGTCGTTGAGCTTGCGGTCCAGCAGGTTGAAGACATCCAGCGTCAGCTCGGCCTGCGCGCCCAGCTTGCGGCTGACGCGCAGGTTGGTGGTCAGCGACGACAGCGATCGCACGCTGTTGTCCTCGACCAGCGGGCCCGGGCCCAGGTAGCGCCACTGCAGGCTGGCCGACCAGGGGCCCCAGTCGCGCACGGTGGCGGCGAGCGAGGCCACGCGGTCTATCGAATTGGGAACGTGGTCGCCGTTGTCGAAGCGCGCGTGCGTCCAGGCCAGGTCCAGGTCGACCAGCAGCCAGGGCCGTGGCGTCCAGCGGTTGTTGAACTCCAGGCCGTGGCGGCGGCTGCCGCTGCTGGCCTCGGTGGCGCCGGCGTCGCCGATGAAGACCAGTTCGGAATCGAACTTCAGCGTCCACAGCGCCAGTGAGCTTTGCAGGCCCGGCACGGCCTCGGTGCGCAGCCCCAGCTCCATCCCGCGCGAAGCCACCAGCGGCGGCACCGTGTCCACGGCATTGCTCAGCGGGTCGGCGTTCTTCGGGTCGCGCGTGATGGTGGTGCCGCGCGCGTCGTTGCTGTGCAGGCCGCGGCCGGCGTTGAAGAAGAACTCGGTCTGCGCGAACGGGCCGGCCACCAGCGTGAACTTGGGCGACAGCTGCGTGTCGCTGGCGCTGCCGCCATTCTCGGGGTGGCTCAGCGCCTGCACGCGGTTGCGCACATGGTCGGCACGCAGGCCCAGCACGCCGCGCAGCACGGGCGTGAACTGCAGCGCGGTCTGGCCGTAGAGACCTAGCATCGTCTCGCGCACCTCGTCTTCGCGCACGGTGTTGGTGACGCGCCGCGCGACCGCATCGAACAGGCCCACGTGGATGCGGTCGTGGCGCAGCTGCACGCCGGCCTCGCTGCGCGCGTCCAGGCCCGCCACGCTGTGGCTGTGGGTGCGGCTGGCGCTCAGGCCCGCGGCCGTGCGCTGGTCGCGCTGCTTGAACTGGTCGCCGTCGGCCGGGCGCTCCAGCGCGTAGGTGAAGTTGGAATTGAGGTCCAGCCGGTAGCGCTGCAGCCAGCCGGCCACGCGCGTGCGGCCGGTGTCGTCTTCGTCGTGCCATTCGGCCGCCAGGCTGCTGCGCCGGGTGTCGCCGCCGGCCGTGGGGTCCAGGCTGTCGAAGCGGCCGAAGGGCTGGCCGTGGTAGCTGCCGGCGTCGATCAGCGCCTGCGGGATCTGGTCGGTGCTGTCCCAGCGCGCGCTGTAGGTCAGCAGCCTTGCGCTCCAGCCGCGCGCGCTGCTGCCGCCGGCCAGGCTGAGCACGGCATTGTTGCGGCGCAGGCGCTCGGGCACGGTCCAGGGGCCGTCGTTGCGCATGATCTCCAGCGCGCCCAGCAGCGTCAGATCGGGGGCGATCTCGGTGGAGGCGCCGGCGGCGGCACGCTGGTAGCCGTTGCCGCCCAGCGTGAGCGTGGCGAAGCCCTGGTCCAGCCGGCGCAGGTAGGCGATGTCTGCCGCACCGGCGCTGGAGAAGTCGCCGCTCTGGGCGAAGTAGGGGCCCTTGCGGTACTCGATGCGCTGCACCAGCTCGGGGAACAGGAAGTTCAGGTCGGTGTAGCCCTGGCCGTGCGCATGCGTGGGCATGTTCACCGGCACGCCGTCCACCGAGGTGGCGAAGTCGGTGCCGTGGTCCAGGTTGAAGCCGCGCAGGAAGTACTGGTTGGCCTTGCCGTCGCCGGCATGCTGCGTGACGATGAGGCCGGGCACGAACTCCAGCACCTCGCCCGGGCGCAGTGCCGGCCGGCTCTTGAGCAGTTCGCGGTTGATCGTGCCCTGCGAGGCGGCGTCTGAAGACCCGATGGCGTTGTCGTAATGGCCGCGCACGGTCACCGTCTGTTCAACAGTGCCGGTCGGGGCGGTTTGCGCAGGGGGCGATGCGCAGTACAGGCAGGCGGCCGCGATGGCGGCCGCCGGGAATTTGCGGAGCATGTTCGATCCTTGAAGCAGGGCGCGCCACGCGCCGCTGTGGCGTGTGGCAAGGCAGGGGGGACTGGCGGATGGGCTCAGCCGCCCCGTGGGGGCTTCAGGATCGGGCGGGTCGGGGCCGCCAGCGGCGGCCAGGTGGCGGCGGCGCGCCAGACGCGCCCGGCCTGGCCGCGCCAGCGC
>JALHPY010000021.1 GCA_022842305.1 Rubrivivax sp. | reverse complement strand
ATGCCCTGCTGGCGCACCAGGTCCAGGATGGCCGGCACGCTTTCGATTTCCAGCGCCACGCGCGGCTTCAGGCCGGCCTCGGCCAGGGCCGTCTCCAGGCGCATGCGGATGGCGTGCGGGCGGCTGGGCATCACCAGCTCGTGCGCCGCCAGCGCCTCCAGCGTCACCGGCGGCGCCAGCAGCGCTTCACTGGGGGCCCGGGCCGACACCAGGTACAGGCCTTCTTCCAGCACCGGCAGCAGCTCGAAGGCGGCGGCCGGCGTGGCGTTGTAGACCACGGCGCAGTCCACGCGGCCCTGCGCCAGCCACTCCAGCGCGTAGGTCGACAAGCCTTCGATGACGCCCAGGCGCGCCTGCGGAAAGCGCTCGCGGAAGGCACCCACCAGCGGCGCGGTGAGGGTGCGGCTCAGGCTGGGCGGCAGCGCCACGTTGACCAGGCCCGAGGCCGCGCCCGCCGCGCCCAGCAGATCCTGCCGCGCGCGCTCTACCTGCTGCAGGATGCCGCGGCCATGCGCCAGCAGGCGCCGCCCCGATTCGGTGAGCGTGACGCCGCGGCCGTTGCGGTGAAACAGCGGCTGGCGCAGTTCGACTTCCAGCGCGCGCACCTGCCGGCTCAGCGCCGGCTGGGCCACGCGCAGCACGACGGCCGCCTGGGTGAAGCTGCCCAGCTCGGCCACCTGCACGAAGGTCTGCAACTGCTTCAGGTCCATGCCGGGCATGATATGCCGCAGCGGCATGGCAGCTAGTGTTGCAATCGCGTTGCAGCATGGAAGCCACTGCTCAAGAATGTCCGGTGAGCGCCCAGTCCAGCAGCCCTTCGCCCCCGGAGCCGCTCAGCGGCCTGTCGTCGATGGCCACGCGCGCGTTGCTGGCCGAACTGGCCGCGCAGTGGCAGCAGCAGGGCGGGGTCGCACAGCACATCATTTCGATGGGTGGCGTCGACGCCGCACGCCGCGTGCGGGCGGGCGAGGCCTTCGACTGGGTGCTGCTGGCGGCGGACGCGATCGAAGGCCTGATCGGCGATGGCCATCTGGCCGCGGGCAGCCGCGTCGACCTGCTGCGCTCGCCCGTGGCCGTGGCCGTGCGCGCCGGCTCGCCGCGGCCTGGCATCGACACGGCCGACGCCTTGCGCCAGGCGCTGCAAGCGGCGCTGCGCATCGGCCACTCCACCGGCCCCAGCGGCAGCTACATGGCCGCGCTGTGCACGCGCTGGGGCCTGGCCGAACGACTGGTGCAGGCACCGCCCGGCGTACCGGTGGGGCAACTGCTGGCGCGCGGCGAAGTGGATATCGCCTTCCAGCAGCTGAGCGAGCTGCTGCACCTGGACGGCATCGCGCTGCTGGGCCCGCTGCCCGCAGAAGTCGCGCACACCACCACCTTTGCCGCCGGTCTGGGGCTGACGACGGCACGCGGCGCGCAGGCGCGCGCCTTCCTGGACTTCATACGCTCGCCGCAGGCCGAAGCAGCCCGGCGCCGCCACGGCATGGAAGCCGCCTGAAAGAACGACCATGATCATCGACTGCCACGGCCACTACACCACCGCGCCCAAGGCGCTGGAACACTGGCGCCACGCGCAGATCGCCGGCATCCAGAACCCGGCGGCCATGCCGCGTGCGGCTGACCTGCACATCGGCGACGACGAACTGCGCGAGAGCATCGAGGCCAACCAACTGCGCCTGATGCGCGAGCGCGGCAGCGACCTGACCATCTTCAGCCCGCGCGCCAGCTTCATGGCGCACCACATCGGCGATTTCCAGGTCAGCAGCACCTGGGCGGCGATCTGCAATGAGCTGTGCTTTCGCGTGGCGCTGCTGTTTCCGGATCACTTCATCCCTGCGGCCATGCTGCCGCAAAGCCCGGGTGTGGACCCGGCCAGCTGCATCCCCGAACTCGTGAAGTGCGTGGAGCACTATGGTTGTGTGGCCGTCAACCTGAACCCCGACCCCTCAGGCGGCCACTGGACCAGCCCGCCGCTGACCGACCGCCACTGGTACCCGGTGTACGAGAAGATGGTCGAGTACGACATCCCGGCCATGGTGCATGTCAGCACCAGCTGCAACGCCTGCTTCCACACCACCGGCGCGCACTACCTCAACGCCGACACCACGGCCTTCATGCAGTGCCTGGCGGGCGACCTGTTCCGCGACTTCCCGACGCTGCGTTTCGTCATCCCGCACGGCGGCGGCGCCGTGCCTTACCACTGGGGGCGGTTTCGCGGGCTGGCGCAAGAGCTGAAGAAGCCGCTGCTGCAGGAGCATCTGCTGAAGAACATCTTCTTCGACACCTGCGTCTACCACCAGCCGGGCGTGGACCTGCTGACGCGCGTGATCCCGGTGGACAACATCCTGTTCGCCAGCGAGATGATCGGCGCCGTGCGCGGCATCGACCCCGAGACCGGCTTCCACTACGACGACACGCGGCGCTACATAGAGGCCAGCGTGCTGTCGCCGGCCGAGCGCCGGCAGATCTACGAAGGCAATGCGCGCCGGGTCTACCCAAGGCTGGACGCGGTGTTGCGGCAAAGGGGGCAGTGAGATGTTCGAGTTGGGTGTGGTCTATCGCAACATCGTCCGCGCCGAGCGCGCGGCGGCCGACGCGCTGGCGGCCTTCGGCTGCGCCACCGTGCACGAGGCCCAGGGCCGCGTGGGCCTGATGCAGCCCTGCATGCGGCCCATCTACCCCGGCGCGCAGGTCTCGGGCACGGCAGTCACCGTGCTGCTGCAGCCGGGCGACAACTGGATGCTGCACGTGGCGGCCGAGCAGATCCGCCCGGGCGACATCGTCGTCGCCGCCGTCACCGCGCCCTGCACCGACGGCTATTTCGGCGACCTGCTGGCCACCTCGTTCCAGGCCCGGGGCGCACGCGCGCTGGTCATCGACGCGGGGGTGCGCGACGTGAAGTCGCTGCAGCAGATGGGATTCCCGGTGTGGAGCCGGGCGGTCAGCAGCAAGGGCACGATCAAGGCCACGCTGGGCTCGGTCAACATCCCCGTGGTCTGCGCCGGCATGCTGGTGACCCCGGGCGACGTGATCGTGGCCGACGACGACGGCGTGGTGGTCGTGCCCGCGGCGCGCGCGCCGGCCGTGGCCGAGGCCGCCGCCCGGCGCGAGGCGCTGGAAGCCGACAAGCGCGCCAAGTTCGCCGCCGGTGTGCTGGGGCTGGACTTGTACGACATGCGCGGCACGCTGGCCAAGGCCGGCTTGCGCTACATCGACTGAAATGAAGATCGCCCTCATCGGCTACGGCGAGGTCGGTGCCATCCTGGCCGAGGACTTGCGCGCGCAAGGGCTGGCGGTCAGCGCGTACGACCTCAAGCTGGCCAGCGCCGCAGGCGACGCGATGCGTGCCCACGCCGCGGTGCAAGGCGTGGTGCTGGCGGCCGACCACGCCGGTGCGGTGCGCGGCGCTGAACTGGTGATCAGCGCCGTCACCGCCAGCCAGGCCGTGGCGGTGGCGCAGGCCTGTGCCGCCGGGCTGGCGGCCGGCGCCTTCTTCCTGGACTTCAACTCGGCCTCGCCCGGCGCCAAGATCCGCGCCGCTGAGATCGTCAACGCGGCGGGCGGGCGCTACGTCGAGGGCGCGGTGATGACCTCGGTGCCGCCCTACCGCATCCAGGTGCCGCTGCTGCTGGGCGGCCCCGACGCCGCGGCGCTGCTGCCGCAATTGGCGGCGCTGGGCTTTGCCGCGCGCGTGGCGAGTGAGCGCCTGGGCGTGGCCAGCGCCACCAAGATGTGCCGCAGCATCATGATCAAGGGCCTGGAGGCGCTGGTGATCGAAAGCTTCACCAGCGCGCGCCACTACGGCGTGGAAGACGCGGTGATCGCGTCGCTGCAGGAGAGCTTTCCGTCCATAGACTGGGAAAGGCAAGGCGCCTACTTCTTCCAGCGCGTCATCGAACACGGCCGGCGCCGCAGCGAAGAAGTGCGCGAGGCCGCCGTCACCGTGGCCGAGGCCGGGCTGGCGCCCTACGCCGCCGATGCCACCGCCGACCGCCAGGCGGCCATGGCCGATCTGGCCGATCTCGGCGTCTTCGGCGTGCGCGGCACGCCGGGCTTTGCGCGCAGCGCCGACTGGCGCGTCGAGGCCGACCGGCTGCTGGCCGCCATCGCCAGTGAAGGACAAGCATGAAGACCCAGGTCGCCATCATCGGCGGTGGCCCGGCCGGGCTGCTGCTGGCCGAACTGCTGCACCGCCAGGGCATAGACAGCGTGGTGCTCGAGAAGCACAGCCGCGAGCACGTGATCGCGCGCATCCGTGCCGGCGTGCTTGAGCAGACCACGGTGGATGTCCTGCGCGCCGCCGGCCTGGGCGCGCGCATGGACGCACTGGGCCATGTGCACGACGGCATGCGCATCGTCTGGGCCGGGCGCGACAGCTTCTACATCGACTGCCACAAGCACCTGGGCAAGCGCTTCATGGCCTACGGCCAGTCGCAGATCCAGGAAGACCTGTTCGCCGCCGCTGACCGCCGCAGCGCCCAGGTGCTGACCGAGTGCGACGCCGTGCAGCCGCACGACGTGGCGGGTGAGCAGCCTTGGGTGAGCTTTCGCCACCGCGGCGAGGATTTCCGCCTGGACTGCGACTTCATCGCCGGCTGCGACGGCTTCCACGGCGTCAGCCGTCAGGCCATTCCGGCGACGCTGCGGCGCGAGTTTGAGAAGGCCTACCCCTTCGGCTGGCTGGGCATCCTGTCGCGCACGCCGCCGCTGCCCGACATCACCTACGTCAACCACCCGCGCGGCTTCGCTTTAGGCTCGCAGCGCAGCCCGATGCTCAGCCGCTGGTACATCCAGGTGCCGCTGGCCGACACGGTGGACGACTGGAGCGATGACCGCTTCTGGGCCGAGCTGGCGGCGCGCTTCCCGTCCGAGATGGCGCGGCAGATCGTCACCGGCGCTAGCATCGAAAAGTCGATCGCGCCCCTGCGCAGCTTTGTCGCCGAGCCCATGCGCCACGGCCATTTGTTCCTGTGCGGTGACGCGGCCCACATCGTGCCGCCCACGGGGGCCAAGGGCATCAACCTGGCGGTGTCCGACGTGTTCTACCTGCAGCGCGCGCTGGCGGCGTTCTACGCCAGCGGCAGCAGCGCGTTGATAGACGCTTACAGCGCCACCGCGCTGCGGCGCGTGTGGAGTTCGGAGCGCACCTCCTGGTATCTGACCAAGCTGCTGCACCGCTTTCCGGGCGACAGCGATTTCGACCAGCGCGCGCAGGAAAGCGAACTCGACTACCTCAAGTCATCGCCGCACGCCCAGGCCTCCCTGGCCGAGCAGTACGCCGGCATGCCTTTCGAGCCGGCATGAGCGCCGCACGGCCGTTCCGAAGGCGCTCACTCCCCCTCGGGGGGACGGCGCGCAGCGCCAAGGGGGCTACATGAGCGCAGCCTTCACCAAGACGCCCGGCTGGCTGGACTGGCACCCGGCCCCCAGCCGTCCGCGCTTCGTGCTGCCACCGGGCAGCGTGGACGCGCACTGCCATGTGTTCGGACCCGGTGACCAGTTTCCCTACGCGCCGGAGCGCAAGTACACGCCCTGTGACGCGGGCAAGGCGCAGCTGTTCGCACTGCGCGATCACCTGGGCGTTGCGCGCAACGTCATCGTGCAGGCCACCTGCCACGGTGCCGACAACCGCGCGCTGGCCGACGCCTGCCGGGCCGCCCTGGGCCGCGCGCGCGGCGTGGCCACGGTAAAGCGCAGCGTCAGCGACGAAGAACTGCAGGCCCTGCATGCGGCCGGCGTGCGCGGCGTGCGCTTCAACTTCGTGCGTCGCCTGGTCGACTTCACGCCGCGCGACGAGTTGCTGGAGATCGCCCAGCGCATCGGCGCTTTAGGCTGGCACGTGGTGGTGTACTTCGAGGCGGTGGACCTGCCCGAGCTGTGGGACTTCTTCAGCGCCCTGCCCACGCCGGTGGTGGTGGACCACATGGGCCGGCCCGACGTCAGCCTGCCGGTGGACGGCCCGCAGTTCGAGCTTTTCGTGCGCTTCATGCGCGAGCACGCCAATGTGTGGAGCAAGGTCAGCTGCCCCGAACGCCTGAGCCTGACCGGCCCGCCGGCGCTGCGCGACGAGCAGGCGGCCTACCGCGACGTCGTGCCGTTTGCGCGGCGCATCGTCGAGAGCTTCCCCGACCGCGTGTTGTGGGGCAGCGATTGGCCGCACCCCAACCTCAAGGACCACATGCCCGACGATGGGCTGCTGGTGGACTTCATCCCGCACATTGCGGCAACGGCCGAGCTGCAATACAAACTGCTCGTAGCCAACCCGATGCGCCTGTACTGGCCCGAGGAATTGAAATGATGCTCCCACGCTCGCTGCGCTCGCTGCCCCCCGAGGGGGCGGTCAGTACCTTCGGAACGGCCGTGCGGTACTGACATGGCCCTGGACAAGCCCTACAAAGACATCCCCGGCACCACCATCTTCGACGCCGAGCAGAGCCGTAAGGGGTATCACCTCAACCAGTTCTGCATGAGCCTGATGCAGGCCGCCAATCGCGCGCGCTTCAAGGCCGACGAGCGCGCCTACCTGGACGAATGGCCCATGACCGAGGAGCAGAAGCAGGCGGTGCTGGCGCGCGACCTCAACCGCTGCATCGCTGCCGGCGGCAACATCTACTTCCTGGCCAAGATCGGCGCCACCGACGGCAAGAGCTTCCAGCAGATGGCCGGCAGCATGACCGGCCTGAGCGAGGAGCAGTACCGCCAGATGATGCTGGCCGGCGGCCGCCCCATCGAAGGCAACCGTTTCGTCGGCGAGGACCGCTGAATGACCCACGCCCGCATCACCGCCAGCGTCTACACCAGCCACGTGCCGGCCATCGGCGCGGCCCTGGACCTGGGCAAGCAGGACGAGCCCTACTGGCGCGCCGTCTTCGCCGGCTACGACTTCAGCCAGCAGTGGCTGCGCGAGAACCCGCCCGACGTGATCTTGCTGGTCTACAACGACCACGCCAACGCCTTCAGCCTGGAGCTGATCCCCACCTTCGCCATCGGCACGGCGGCCGAGTTCCCCATCGCCGACGAAGGCTGGGGCCCGCGCCCGGTACCGCCCGTCATGGGCCACCCGGAACTGGCGGCGCACATCGCGCAAAGCGTGATCCAGGACGACTTCGACCTGACCATCGCCAACAAGCTGCCGGTGGACCACGGCCTGACGGTGCCGCTGAGCCTGATGTGCGGCCAGCCCCAGCGCTGGCCCTGCCCGGTGATCCCGTTCGCGGTGAACGTGGTGCAGTACCCCGTGCCCTCGGGCCGGCGCTGCCTTGCGCTGGGCCAGGCCATCCGGCGCGCGGTCGAGCGGTACGACGAGCCGCTGAAGGTGCAGATCTGGGGCACCGGCGGCATGAGCCACCAGCTGCAGGGGCCGCGCGCCGGCCTGATCAACCGCGCCTTCGACAATGCCTTTCTCGACCGGCTGATCGCCGACCCCGCGGGCCTGGCGCAGCTGCCGCACATCGACTACGTGCGCGAGGCCGGCAGCGAAGGCATCGAGCTGGTGATGTGGTTGATCGCGCGCGGCGCCATGTCCGACGCTGTGCCCGGCAAAACCCACCCGGTGCCGCCGCGCGTGCGCCACCGCTTCTATCACGTGCCCGCCAGCAACACTGCGGTGGGCCACCTCATCCTGGAAGACGCATGAACATCAGGGTCGCCCTGGCCGGGGCCGGAGCCTTCGGCATCAAGCATCTGGACGCCATCCGGCTGATAGACGGCGTCGAGGTCGTCTCGCTGGTGGGCCGCGAGCTGGACAAGACGCGCGAGGTGGCCGCGCGCTACGGCATCGCCCATGCCTGCACCGAGCTGGCCGACAGCCTGGGCCGTGCCGACGTGGACGCCGTCATCCTGTGCACGCCCACGCAGCTGCACGCGGCCCAGGCCGTGGCCTGCCTGCAGGCGGGCAAGCACGTGCAGGTGGAAATCCCGCTGGCCGACAGCCTGCGCGACGCCTACCGCGTGGTCGACCTGCAGCGCCAGACCGGCCTGGTGGCCATGTGCGGCCACACGCGGCGCTTCAACCCCAGCCACCAGTGGCTGCACCGGCGCGTGCTGGCGGGCCAGTTCCGGCTGCAGCAGATGGACGTGCAGACCTACTTCCTGCGCCGCAGCAACATCAACGCGCTGGGCCAGCCGCGCAGCTGGACCGACCACCTGCTGTGGCACCACGCGGCCCACACCGTCGACCTGTTCGCCTGGCAGGCGGCAAGCCCGGTGGTGAAGGCGCATGCGCTGCAGGGCCCCATCCACCCCACGCTGGGCATCGCCATGGACATGAGCATCCAGCTGCAGGCCGCCAGCGGCGCGCTCTGCACGTTGTCGCTGAGCTTCAACAACGATGGGCCGCTGGGAAGCTTCTTCCGCTGCATCGGCGACAGCGGCACCTACCTGGCGCGCTACGACGACCTGTTCGACGGCAAGGAGCAGAAGATCGATGTCTCGGGCGTGGCCGTGTCGATGAACGGCATCGAACTGCAGGACCGCGAGTTCTTCGCCGCCATCCGGCAGCGGCGCGAGCCCGAGGCTTCGGTGGCCCAGGTGCTGCCCTGCTACGAAGTGCTGCACGACCTGGAGCGGCAGTTGCACCGCGGCTGACGCGCGCCGCTCCGGGGCGGCCCCCTGCTGCTCGGCGCGCGCCAAGCAACGCACGCTTGCCGCCACCGCTGGCGTCGCGCGCTGCGCGCGCAAGGCGATCCGCGAGCAGTTTGTCCAGGGCGGGCCTGCGGCCAGGGGCTACCATGCCCGGCTTGCCATGAGTGCGCCAGACCCCCAAGACGATGCTGCCCTGGTCGCCCGCTGCCGCCAGGGCGAGGCGGCTGCATGGCAGTTGCTCGTCAGGCGCTACCAGCGCCTGGTCTACGCCATCGTCATGCGCGTCGGCCTGGACGAGCATGCGGCCGCCGATGTCTTCCAGACCGTGTTCGCGCGTCTCATCGACCACCTGCCCCGCCTGACGCAGCCGGATCGGCTGCAGGCCTGGGTGGTGACCACGGCCAAGCGCGAGGCCCTGCGCGCGCGTGAAATCGGGCGGCGGACGGTGTCGATGACGCGCCATGACGACGACGGCATTGCCCAGGGCGACGATATCGAGGACACGCTGGCCGACGCTGCGCCGCTGGCCGAGGAAGCCCTGTCCGAGCTGCAGCAACTCAACTTGCTGCGCAACGGCCTGGACCGCCTGGATGCGCGCTGCCGCGACCTGCTGCTGCTGGTCTTTCGCGACGAGGACGAGCACATTCCCTATGACGAAGTGGCGCGCCGCCTGGGCATCCCCCAGGGCAGCATCGGGCCGACGCGGGGGCGCTGCCTGGACAAATTGCGCAAGCTGGTCGGCACTTCCTGACAAAATCGGTAAGGCAATGTATTTGCGCGCCCTGCGCACGCTCTGTGTGGCATCCCGACGAGCGCCCCAGCCATGAAATCTCTTGATTTCCTCTCCGACGAAGAATTCGCCCAGCAGGTGGCCCAGGCCGTGCGAGGCCTGCCCGACGCGCCGGCCAGCTGGCAGCGTGCGGCCCAGGGCCTGTGGGCCGGCGCGGCGCTGAAGAACGCCGTGCAGGCGGTGATGCGGCGCGTCGCGGCCGTGCTCACCTTCGACAGCTGGGCGGCACCGGCGCTGGCCCACGGCATGCGGTCCTTGCGGTCGCCCACCCGCCACCTGCTGTTCACGGCGCAGGGGCGCGACATCGACCTGCGCATCGCCGCGGCCTCCGAAACCTACACGGTGGCCGGCCAGATCCTGGGCCCCGATGACGTCGGCAGCATCGAGCTGGCGGTGCAGCACGGTGAAGACCGCGCCGCTCATGTCACGCACCTGGACGCACTGGGCGAATTCCGTATCGATGGCTTGCGCGGTGGCACCTACGTGCTGACCCTGCGCATGGGCTCTGACGAGATCGTCTTGCCCGCAGTCGAGGTGGGCGAGCGGCCCAATTGAGTGCCAGCGCTGAAGAAGCGCAAGCGCAGGCCCGGCGCCTGCTCGAGGCCGGCACGCCCCTGCCCGAGGTGGCGCAAGAAGATTGCCTGGCGCTGGCCTGGGCCCTGAAGGACCTTTGCTACGAGGCCTGGAACAGCGAGCCGCCGCGCGCGGCGCGCGCGGCCGAGGCGCTGCGCGCGTTGCGCGATGCCGGCGTGCCGGCGGCCGACGCTGCCGAGATCGAGGGCCTGGCGCGCTGGACCGAGGGCATCGCCTGCCTCACGCGCGGTCAGATGATCGACGGTGTGCAGGCGCTGGACGATGCCGCCGCCGCGCTGCGCCAGGCCGGCCGCCCCGACCCGGCGGCGCAGACCCAGGTGCCCAAGATCATGGCCTTGTCGATGCTGGGCCATCACAAGGCGGCGGCGGCCTGTGCGCGCGTGGCGCAGCGCGAATTGCTGGCGCTGGGCAACGTGGCCGCCGCCAGCCGCGTGAGCCTGAACCTGGGCAACCTGCTCGGGCGCCAGGACGAGTACGCCGAGGCCGCCGGTCACTTCCGAGAGGCGGCGGTGCTGTTCGCGCGGTTGGGCAACCATGAGTACTCGGTGCTGGCCGACATCGGCCTGGCGTCGCAACTCTCCGCGATGGGCGACTTCGACGAGGCGCTGCGCATCTACGCACGGGCCGGCATGCGCGCCAAGAACCGTGGCCTGGCGATGCAGCTGGCGCTGGTGGACGAATGGGTCGGGCTGGTCGAGTTGGCGCGCGGCCATTACCGGCCGGCGCTGGCGGCCTTCGAGTCGGCGCGTCGGCGCTACGAGGCGCTGGCCGTGCCGCAGTATCTGGCCATTGCCGAAAAGCAGCTCGGCGACGCCTACCTCGAACTGCGGCTGCTGCCCGAGGCGCTGGCGCTGTTCAATGCCGCGGTCGAGCGCTTTGCCGGCCTGGACCTGCCCGACGAGCAGGCCTGGGCGCTGGCACAGCGCGGGCGCACCCAGGCGCTGCTGGGCAGGCCGACAGAGGCTGGCGGAAGCTTTGCCGCCGCGTCGGCCCTGTTCTCGGCGCAGGGCAATGCCGTCGGCCAGAGCACGGTGACGCTGGCGCGCGCCGACCTGGCCCTGGCGGAGGGCGACACCCCGGCGGCGCTGAGCTGGTCGGTGCTGGCCGAAGAGGGCTATGCCCGGGCCGGCCAGGCCGACGGTCGCGCGCGCGCTGCCGTGACCTACGCGCAGGCACTGCTGCAGACCGGCCAGGCGGATGCGGCGCGCCGGCGCTTCCAGTCCACGCTGGATTCGGCGCTCGGCTTGCAGCAGGTTCAGGTGCAGGTGCGCTGTCTCACCGGGCTGGGTCTGGCAGCGCAGGCGGCGGGCCAGATCGAGGCCGCCAGCAGCGCCTTCGAAGCGGCCATCGAGCTGTTCGAGGACCAGCGCCGCACGCTGCCCGGCGACGATCTGCGCAGCGCATTCCTGGCCGACCACCTGCGGCCTTATCAAGAGCGTCTGCGCATGGCGGTGGCCGCGGGCGAAGGTACCGAGGCGCTGTCGCAACTGGACCGTTTTCGCGCGCGCGCGCTGGACGAGCGTCTGGCCGAGGGCGCCGAGCCGGCGCTGCAGGCAGAAGTGCAGCCGCTGCGCGACCGCCTGAACTGGCTGTACCGGCGCGTGCAGCAGCAGGCCGACGAGGCCAGCGTCTCGGCCACGCTGAATGAGGAGTTGCTGCGCACCGAGCGCGACCTGCTGGAGCGTGCGCGCCGCCACCGCCTGGCCGCGCCGGCGCTGCAGGGCAGTGCCCAGCAGGGCTTCAGCGTGACCGCGTTGCAGGCCGCGTTGCAGCCGGGCGATGCGCTGGTGGAATACGGCGTGCTCGACGGCGAACTCTTCGCCTGCGTCGCCACGCCCACGGCGGTGCACCTGGTGCGCGCGCTCGCGCCCTGGGCCGAGGTGGCCGAGGCGGTGCGCTCGCTGCGCTTTCAGCTCGAGACCCTGCGCCACGGCATCGCGCCGGTGCAGCAGTACCTCGAGATCCTGATGCGCCGCTCGCAGCAGCGCCTGGCCAGGCTCTACACCCTGATCTGGGCGCCGCTGACTCAGGTGGTGGGCGACAGCGCGCGCGTGCTGGTCGTGCCCCATGCGCAGCTGGGTTCCTTGCCTTTCGCGGCCCTGGGGGACGGCAGCCACGTGCTGGGCGAACGCCACGAGATCGCGCTGGTCCCCAGTGCGCGTGCCGCCCTGCGCGGCCTGCAGCGCCCCCCGGTGGCGGCGAGGCAGGCGCTGGCGCTGGGTGAATCCAGCCGCCTGCCGCACGCGGCCGATGAGGCACGCCGCGTGGCCGGGCTGTTCGACGTCGGCTGCAGCCTGGTCGGCGAGCAGGCCACGGTGCAACAGCTGCAAGCACATGCTGCACAGGCCGACGTGCTGCATCTGGCCTGCCATGCCCAGTTCCGCAGCGACAACCCGCGCTTTTCGGCGCTGCACCTGCACGACGGGGCGTTCACCGTCGACCAGGCCGAGGCTCTGGGGCTGAAGGCCTGCACCGTGGTGCTGAGCGCCTGCGAGACCGGCCTGGCCGAGCAGGACACGGGCGACGAGATGGTGGGCCTGGTGCGCGCCTTCCTCGTGGCCGGAGCCTCGCGCGTGCTGGCCAGCCTGTGGCCGGTGGACGACCGGATCACCGCCGACTTCATGGCGCGCTTCTACGGCAGGCTGCGCGCCGGCGAGCCTCCGGCCAAGGCCTTGCGCAACGCGCAACTGGCGACGCGGGCCGAGCACCCTCATCCCTACATGTGGGCCGCATTTGCCTTGTATGGTGGTTGGTGATAAAAATGGGCACAATGCACTTTTAGCGGCCGCCCCCGGGCACCCCTCAGGTGAGCGGTGGGTAGCTGGAATCGGCATGTATCTCGTGCACGATTGCCCCCTCTGTTAAACGGATCCGTCCGTGCCCCAGTGAGACCGACCATGAACCTGATCTCCAAAGTCCTGCGCCGCTGGCCCCTCGTGGCCCTGCTTGCCGTCCTGTGCGCCAGCACGGTGTCGGCGCGCGGGCAGGCCAAGGCAGAACCCGACATGCCGGGCGAGGTGCTGGTCAAGCTGCGCAGCACGGCGGGGCTGCAGCCGCTGCTGCTCAAGCACAGGCTGACCCTGGTCAGCCGCTTCGGCGCGCGGCCCATCTACCGACTGCAGGTGGGCGCCGGCGTTGCGCCGCAAGACGTGATCCGGCTGCTGCTGCGCGAGCCCGAAGTCATGCTGGCCGAGACCAACCCCGTGCAGCGCAGCCCCGAGGCGAGGGGCAACATGCCTTGGGCCATCGGCACGAAGGCCGACAAAGAGGCTTCGTGGGCGCCTCAGGCGCTCAGCCTGGCTCCGGCGCACGAGCTGAGCACGGGCGTCGGCATCCGTGTGGCCGTGCTCGACACCGGCATCGATGCCGACCATCTGGAGTTGAGGGATCACGTGCTGCCGGGCAAGGACTTCGTCGATTCCCGCCCCCTGCCGTCCGAGGTGGCCGGCGGCGCGGGCTTCGGCCATGGCACCCACGTGGCCGGCCTGGTGGCCCAGGTGGCCCCGGGCGCGAAGATCGTGCCACTGCGCGTGTTGGACGCCGACGGCGTGGGCAACGCCTGGGTGCTGGCCGAGGCACTGCTTTACGCCATCGACCCCGACCTCAACCCGACCACCGCCGACGGCGCCCACGTCGTCAACATGAGCCTGGGCAGCATGGCGCGCACCGGCATCCTCAAGACCATCGAGTTCATCGCCACCTGCAGCACGCCGGTGGCCGGCGACCCCATCGCCGACCTCAGCGACCCCGGCTACGCCGACGATCTGGCGCGCTGCGCCAACGCCAGCGTGGGTGCGGTGATCGTGGCCGCGGCCGGCAACGACGGCAGCAAGCATGTCAAGCAGTACCCTGCCGCCGAGAGCGTCTACGGCCTGATCCCGGTGGCTGCCACGCGCGCCGACGGACAGTTGGCCGCCTTCAGCAACTACGGCAACTGGATCGAGGTGGCCGCCCCCGGCGAAGGCATCACCAGCACCGTGCCCGGCGGCGGCTACGCCACCTGGAGCGGCACCTCGATGGCCTCGCCCCTGGTGGCGGGCGTGGTGGCGCTGGTGCGTGCGGCCAACCCTGGCCTGACCCCGCGCGAAGTGGCCGACCGTATCGAACGCACCGCCGGCGACATCTGCGGCAAGGTGGCGCAGGTGCGCGTCGACGCGCTGGCCGCAGTCAGCAACACGGCGGCTCCGGCAGGGGCCTGCCGCTGAAGCACCACCGCCTCGCTGTCCGCGAGGCGGCAGGTCGCACGGCACGGTGACAATGCCGCATGGATGAGCACAGCGCCTGGATCGGCCGCAGCGAAACCGCCCAGGACAGCCTGCACGCCACGCCGCTGATGGCCCTGGCCGCCACGCTGGACCACCCGCCAGAGCCGGTGCCCGCCGGCACGCCGCTGCCGCCGCTGTGGCACTGGCTGTATTTTCTGCCGCTTCACCGGCAAAGCGAGATCGGCGCCGACGGCCACGCCCGGCGCGGCGGCTTCCTGCCGCCGGTGCCGCTGCCACGGCGCATGTGGGCCGGCAGCCAGTTCGAGTTTCGCGCCCCGCTGCGCGTGGGCGACACCGTGGCGCGCACCAGCACCATCGCCGACGTCCGCTGCAAGCAGGGCCGCAGCGGCCCGCTGGTCTTCGTCAAGGTGCGCCACGAACTGCACGCCAACGGTGCGCCCGAACCGGCGCTGGTGGAGTTCCACGACATCGTCTACCGCGAAGCGCGCCAGCCCGGCGACGCCGAACCCCCGCCGCAGGCCGCGCCCACGGGTGCTGCATGGCAGCGCGAGATCGTGCCCGACGATGTGCTGCTGTTCCGCTACAGCGCGCTCACCTTCAACGGCCACCGCATCCACTACGACCGGCGCTACGTCACCGAGGTCGAGGGCTACCCCGGGCTGGTGGTGCACGGCCCGCTCATCGCCACGCTGCTGCTGGACCTGCTGCACAGGCACGAACCCGCGGCCCAGGTGGCCCACTTCCACTTCAAGGCGCTGCGGCCGACCTTCGACCTGCACGCTTTCAGGCTCAACGGCCGGCGCGAGGGCAACACGGTGCGGCTGTGGGCCCAGGACCACGAAGGTTGGCTGACCATGGACGCCGTCGCCACGCTGCAGGGCTGATCCGCATGCAGCCGCTGAAAGGGCTCACCGTCGTCGCGCTGGAACATGCCATCGCGGCGCCCTTCGCCACGCGCCAGCTGGCCGACCTGGGCGCGCGCGTGATCAAGATCGAGCGCCCCGGCACGGGCGACTTCGCGCGCGGCTACGACCAGCGCGTGCGCGGCTTGGCCTCGCACTTCGTCTGGACCAACCGCAGCAAGGAAAGCCTGACGCTGGACCTGAAGCACCCGCGCGCCGTCGAACTGCTGCAAAGGCTGATCGTCGACAAGGCCGACTGCGTGGTGCAGAACCTGGCGCCGGGCGCGGCGGCGCGGCTGGGCGTGTCCTGGCCGGCGCTCAAGGACCGCCGGCCCGACCTGATCCTGTGCGACATCTCCGGCTACGGCGACGACCCGGTCGCGCCCGGTCCGTACCGCGACAAGAAGGCCTACGACCTGCTGATCCAGAGCGAGAGCGGCTTCGTCAGCCTCACCGGCACGCCCGAAGAACCCTGCAAGGCCGGCGTTTCCATCGCCGACATCGCCGCCGGCATGTACGCCTACAGCAACATCCTGGCGGCGCTGCTGCAGCGCAACCTCGACGGCCGGGGCCGCCGCATCGACCTGAGCATGCTCGAGGCCATGGGCGAATGGATGGGTTTTCCGCTGTACTACGCCTTCGACGGTGCGCCGCCGCCGCCGCGCGCGGGCGCCGCCCACGCCACGATCTATCCGTATGGTCCCTTCCCCACGGGTGACGGCAAGACCGTGATGCTGGGCCTGCAGAACGAGCGCGAGTGGCAGCAGTTCTGCAGCAAGGTGCTGCTGCAGCCGCAACTGGCGCAAGACCCGCGCTTTGCCGGCAGCGCGCAGCGCTCGGCGCAGCGAGACGTGCTTCGGGACATCATCGTGCAGACCTTTTCCGCGCTTGGCTACGCCCAGGTGGTGCAGCGGCTCGAGGACGCCCAGATCGCCAACGCCGAGCTGCGCGACCTGTCCGGCCTGTGGCAGCACGAGCAGCTGGCGGCGCGCGGCCGCTGGCGCGAGGTGGACACACCCGCCGGCCCCGTGCCCGCGCTGCTGCCGCCCGGCAGCTGGGACGACGGCGACCCGCAGCTGCGCGCCGTGCCGGCTCTGGGCCAGCACACCGACGCGCTGCTGGCCGAGCTGGGCGTGAGCGCGGCCGAGATCGCCGCGCTGCGCGCCGACCAGGCGGTCTGAGCGGGCTGGCCTCTGCACACACGGGGCCCGGCGCCGTGCTGCGCATCACCCGCTTGAATTCCGGCCTTCGGCCCCAAAATCCCGCGCTTCCGGCTGTCGCCGGACCATCGCCGCCACCATCCCGAGAAGAACAGACCCATGGACAAGCAAACCCTGTCGTTCCAGGCCGAGGTCAAGCAGATCCTGCACCTCGTCACCCATTCGCTTTACTCCAACAAGGAGATCTTCCTGCGCGAACTGGTCTCCAACGCCTCTGACGCCTGCGACAAGCTGCGCTTCGAGGCCCTGGACAAGGCCGAGTTGTACGAGGACGCGCCCAACCTGGAGATCCGCGTCTGGTTCGACGAGCAGGCCAGGACCATCACCATCCGCGACAACGGCATCGGCATGAGCGCCGAGGAAGCCGTGGCCCACCTGGGCACCATCGCCAAGAGCGGCACGCGCGAGTTCATGGCCAAGCTCGAGGGCGACCAGAAGAAGGACGCCAACCTCATCGGCCAGTTCGGCGTGGGTTTCTACAGCGGCTTCATCGTGGCCGACCGCCTGACGGTGGAAACGCGTCGCGCCGGCGCCGCGCCGGGCGAGGGCGTGCGCTGGAGCAGCGAAGGCAGCGGCGACTTCGAGGTCGAGACGATAGAGCGCGCGCAGCGCGGCACCGACGTCATCCTGCACCTGCGCGACGGCGAGGAAGAGTTCCTCTCGGCCTGGAAGCTCAAGTCCATCATCGGCAAGTACTCCGACCACATCAGCCTGCCGGTGCTGATGCCCCAGCAGAAGTGGGACGAGGAAAAGAAGGAGCAGGTCACCACCGACCAGTGGGAGCCGGTGAACAAGGCCGCGGCGCTGTGGACACGCGCCAAGAGCGACATCACCGACGCCCAGTACCAGGAGTTCTACAAGCAGATCAGCTACGACCAGGAGGCGCCGCTGGCCTACACGCACAACCGCGTGGAGGGCCGCACCGAGTACACGCAGCTGCTGTACGTGCCGGCCAAGGCGCCCTTCGACCTGTGGAACCGCGACAAGCGCGGCGGCGTCAAGCTCTACGTCAAGCGCGTCTTCATCATGGACGATGCCGAGGCGCTGATGCCGGTGTACCTGCGCTTCGTCAAGGGCGTGATCGACAGCGCCGACCTGCCGCTCAACGTGAGTCGCGAGCTGCTGCAGGAAAGCCGCGACGTCAAGGCCATCCGCGAAGGCTGCACCAAGCGCGTGCTGGCCATGCTGGAGGACGTGGCCCAGAGTGACGATCCTGGCCAGAAGGACAAGTACGCCGAGTTCTGGCGCCAGTTCGGCCAGGTGCTGAAAGAAGGCATCGGCGAGGACCACGCCAACCGCGAACGCCTGTCCAAGCTGTACCGCTTTGCCAGCACCCAGGCCGACGAAGGCGTGTCCTTCGAGGACTACGTCAAGCGCATGAAGGAAGGCCAGGAGGCCATCTACTACGTCACCGCCGACACCCTGAGCACGGCCAAGAACAGCCCGCAGCTGGAGATCTTCCGCAAGAAGGGCATCGAGGTGCTGCTGCTCATCGACCGTGTGGACGAGTGGATGCTGTCGCACCTGTACGAATTCGACGGCAAGCCGCTCACCAGCGTGGCCAAGGGCGGCGTCGACCTGGGGCAACTGCAGGACGAGGAAGAAAAGAAGGCCGCCGATGCGGTGGCCGAGGCCTTCAAGCCGGTGCTCGAGCGCCTGAAAGCGGCGCTGAAGGACCGCGCCAAGGACGTGCGCACGACGGCGCGACTGGTGGACTCGGCGGCCTGCATCGTGGTCGACGACGGCGACATGAGCGCGCACCTGGCGCGCATGCTCAAGCAGGCCGGCCAGACCGCGCCCAAGAGCCTGCCCATCCTCGAGGTCAACCCCGAGCACGCACTGGTCAAGCGCCTGGACGGCGATGCGCGCTTCGACGATCTGGCGCAGATCCTCTTCGACCAGGCCCTGCTGGCCGAGGGCGGGCAGTTGGAAGACCCGGCGGCCTACGTGCAGCGCGTGACGCGGCTGCTCACGCCGCAGGGTTGATGTGAATCAACGTGGCGGCGGCCACGCCATCGCCGGGGCGTGACGCCCGCCAGCGCCTGGCCTAAGTTGATTTCATGGCCCACCAACCGACGGGAGGATCTATGAAGTCATTGGCTGAAATGCGGTCCTTGGCGCTGGTGCCCCGTGCATGGGTGCGCGACGTGCGCCGGGCGTTGCTGGCCGGGCTCGTGCTCGGGCTGGTTGCCTGCGGTGGCGGTGGTGGGGATTCCGGCCCTCAGCCGACCCAGGTGCAGGGACCGCCAAGCACGCCGGCCACGCTCAGCAGTTCGGGCACCGAGGCCACCGAGGCGGTGAAGGCCGCGCTTGCGACCTCCGACGCCACCGTCGCGCGTTCGAGCTCACTCAGTGGCCTGGGGCTGTTGCTCGGCGGCCCGATCGGTATGGGCCCCGATGGCGTGGCCGGCCTCAAGCAGCCGCTGGCGGTGGAGACCGCGAGTTGCAGTGACTTCTTCGCCGGCCCGTGTACCGGCAGCGTGACGCTAGACACCAATGTGGCCGACAACGCGCGCTTCGTTCCGGCGGGCAGCTTCGTCGACGTACGCTTCAACACCGTCAGCGGCCCCATGTCCGGCCAGAGCGTGACGCTCAGCGGGCGCTTCCGGCTGGAATTCGTCACCGGCTTCGATCTGAGCTTGACGGATGCCACGAACTTCACCGGACTGGACGTGATCGTGACGAGCGACCAGCTGGGTGGCACGATCAACGGCTACGCATTCGGTCCCATCAACGACGTCGGTGAGCTGAAGATCAGCGCCCAGGGCGTGACGACGATGGTCGCGGACGGCAGGTCCTTCACCGGCCTCGGCTCCGTGACGGTGACCGACGCGGCCAACTACCGCATTGGCAGTGGCACCGTGCGCATCCCCTACTGGGGTGTCTCGGGCGGCTACGTCGACGTGGGCTACAGCAACTGGCAAATGGTCAACGGGCAGCCGGTGGACGGCTCGACGGTGACCATCAGCTCCGGTGCGGGCAGCTCCATCTCCATCCGGGCCACCTTCAACACGGCACCGAACATAGATTACGTGGTCGCCCTGACGGCCGGCGGCGTGACGCTGAGATTCCGCGTCACCGCCACCTATCCCGCCGGCGGCGGTGCGCCGACCTACGCGCCGCCAGTGCCGCTGCCGTAGTGCGGATCAGGCCGGGCGCATCAGTTCGGTCTGCTCGCGCAGCTGCGCGGTCTGCTGGCTCCAGTAGGCGGCGCTGCCGAAGAACGGAAAGTTGATCGGGAAGGTCGGGTCGCCCCAGCGCGCGGCCAGCCAGGCGCTGTGGCGCAGCATGCGCAGCGTGCGCAGCGGCTCGATCAGGGCGCGCTCGCGGTCGTCGAAATCGCAGAACTGCTCGTAGCCGGCCAGCAGTGTGTTGAGTTGCTGCGCCATGGTCGACGGGTCGCCCGAGACCAGCATCCACAGGTCCTGCACCGCCGGGCCCTGCATCGCGTCGTCCAGGTCAACCACGTGCGGCGCGCCGTCGCGCCAGAGCACGTTACCGAGGTGGCAGTCACCGTGCAGGCGCAACGTCGCCAGGGGCTGCAGGGCATCGAAGGCGTCCACCACCCGCGCCAGCGCCTGTTGCGCAGCCTGCTGCCAGGCGGCACGTTCGGTGTCGGGCACGAAGCCGCCGTCCAGCAGCAGCGTCACCGCGCGCTGGCCGTCGGCGCGCGCGTCCAGGCGGTGGCGGTGGGCGAAGGGCTGGCGCCTGCCCACGGCGTGCAGGCGGCCGATGAAGCGGCCCAGCTGACGCAGGGCGGCCGGGTCTTCCAGCTCGGGCTCGCGGCCGGCGCAGCGCGCGGCCGCGGTGTAGCGCAGCGCCGAGCCCTGCAGCGTCAGGCAGGCCAGGGTGGGGGGCGTGCCCGCCAGGCTCAGGCCCATGGCTGCGGGCGCGGCAGTCAGCACCAGGGGCGGCACCACGGGCACCTCGGCCGCGGCGAGTTCGAGCGCGAAGCCGTGTTCCTCGACGATCTGCGCGTCGCTCCAGCGCCCCGGCCGGTAGAACTTGGCCACGACCGCGCTGCCGTCCTCCAGAAATACCTGGAACACGCGGTTTTCGTAGGAATTGAGCTGCAGCACACGCCCGTCGCCGTGCAGCTCCACGGCGGCCAGCGCGTCCAGCACCTGCTGCGGGTCCAGGCCGCTGAAGTTCACTCAGTGCCTGAGCTTTGCCGCGGCGGGGTCGGCCGCGGCCGGGCGCGCATCGTCAGTGAGTGGTGCCATGGCGCGCGTGCCGAAGCCGCTGCGCAGCAACCCGAAACCGCTGGGCGCGTTCGGGTCGTTGCCGCTGTCCGGGCTGAAGAAGGAATCGTGCATGTAGCTGGACTCGCGCCACAGCGTGGCCTGCTCGCGCCGCCGCGTCGATGCGCTGGTGCGCGCGTCGGCCGGCACGGGCGCCGGCTGCGGGCTGCGTGCGGCTTCACCGTGCTGAGGCAACAGCAGCTGCAGCTCGGCGACGGAGGGCAGTTGGTCGGCGGCGCAATGCAGGTAACGCACGCGGCAGGCGGCCAGCACCGACTGCTTGATGCGTGTCGAACGCATCGACCCGGTGCGGTCGCTTTCCAGGTCCATGGCCACCAGCACGCGACCATTGGCGCTGCACACGGCAAAGGTGACGTGCAGCGCGCCCAGCAGGCGGTACCAGTAGTTCACCTGCTGCGGGTCACTGGGCTGGCAGAAACGCACCAGCGGCAGCTTGGACAGCACGATGTGGTGGGGCAGAGCCTCGCGCAGCTGACGGTAGACGCGCCGCTCCTCGGTGCTGAAGACCGGCCGCGGCGTGAGCGTCCATTCGGTGGGCAGCTGCTGCGACTCATGCCGCCGCTGCTGCAGCAGCCACAAGACGCCGGCGCTCAGCAAGAGCGCGACGGACAGGCTGGCAATAACCCAGGGCAGGATGGCGTGCATGGTTTGCCGGCGGCGAGAAGTGTCGCCAGACCGTGGAAACTATCACGCCGAGCCCTGAATCGGTGGCTACGCCCCCGATCCGCCTCGGACTTCACGAAGTGCTGCGAAAACTGCTCGGGCCGTGCCGTTTGCCGGTCCAGGCTGGCCAGAGGTCGTCCAGGCGCAGTACCTGCAGCTTGACCTGGTAGTCGAATTCCGCCGCGCGGCCGTCGAGCAGCGCGCCGATCTGCGTGCCCAGGGTGTCGGCCGGCAGTTGCAGTTTCGCAACGGCCTGGGCGCCATCGAAGCTGATCTGCGCACCGGCACGGCGCACGATCGCCAGCATGGCCACGTTCTCGCGCGCCACGTAGATCACCATCAAGCCCACGCCCCGGTTGCGCGCATGCATCACCGCGTGCTCGAACAGGCGCGTGCCCAGACCCTTGCCGCGCGTGCGCGGCAGCACGGACACCCCGAACTCGGCCTCCAGGCCCTCGTTCTCGAAGGCCAGATGGGCCATGGCCACCAGGCGCAGACGGCGATCGAAGACGCCGTAGAGCTCGTCGCGGCCGAAATCCATCTGGTCCACGTACAGGCCGATCTGCTCGTCGCTGGCGACATGGCCGAAGCGCAACAGCCGCGCCTGCTCGTCCAGTGCCAACAGGTGCGCGCGCACACGCTCGCTGTGACGCGGCCCGAGCGTGCGTATGGGGACCCAGTTGCCCTTGGCGACGGCGCTCTGAGGCGCGTCGGCGGCGGTGGTCGAGGTGCTCAGCGTGTTCATGATGGTTTCCCTGTCTTCGTCACCATGGTAGTCGATTGATCTAGGGTTAACCCTCAGACAACAACGCTTTACCCCTATGGTGCCAATTGCGACCGCCAAGGGTCGCGATGTATACTGCTCGGCTTTCCCCAAGATGTTCGGCTGGGGGAAGACCAGCCAACCGGTCATGTAGCGGGCTCTTCACAAGGGACGCAGTGCCCGGTACGCCCGAGAGGCCGCCTTGCATCAGCAAAAGCACAAGCGGCGCCGAGGAGCGGGCAGGTCAGGCCTCAGGGCCGATTCGATGCCGACAGACCTGCGCCCGCTGCTTTCGGCGTGCGCTTTTCCGGAAGACCCTCATGAAGACCTTCAGCGCCAAGCCGGCCGAGGTGACGCACGAGTGGTTTGTGATTGACGCCACCGACAAGGTGCTCGGACGTGTTGCCAGCGAAGCAGCACGCCGTTTACGCGGCAAGCACAAGGCCATTTACACGCCTCACGTCGATACCGGCGATTTCATCATCGTCGTCAACGCCGACAAGATCCGCGTCACCGGGGCCAAGGCCACGGACAAGATGTATTACCGGCATTCCGGCTACCCGGGCGGCATCTATGCCACCGCGTTCAAGGACATGCAGGCCAAGCACCCGGGTCGTGCGCTCGAGAAGGCCGTCAAGGGCATGCTGCCCAAGGGCCCGCTCGGTTACGCGATGGTCAAGAAGCTGAAGGTTTATGCCGGTGACACCCACCCGCACACCGCCCAGCAGCCCAAGCCGCTCGAGATTTGAGGACGCAGCGATGATCGGACTTTGGAACTACGGCACCGGCCGCCGCAAATCGAGCGTGGCTCGCGTCTTCATCAAGAAGGGCAGCGGCCAGATCGTCATCAACGGCAAGACCATCGATGACTATTTCGGTCGGCAGACCTCGATCATGATCGTGCGCCAGCCCTTGCTGCTCACGGGCAACAACGAGGCCTTCGACATCAAGATCAACGTGCACGGCGGCGGCGAGTCCGGCCAGGCCGGTGCCGTGCGCCACGGCATCACCCGCGCGCTGATCGACTACGACACCGCGCTCAAGCCCGACCTCAGCCGGGCCGGCTTCGTGACGCGCGACGCGCGCGAGGTCGAGCGCAAGAAGGTCGGCCTGCACGGCGCCCGCCGTCGCAAGCAGTTCAGCAAGCGCTGATCACGGCCGCGGGTGGCCTTGCAGGCCGCCCGCCACCCCGAATGTCCGCGCCTTTGCAAGGCGATGCCGCCCGTGGGATCATGCGGAGTGGTGGGGTGCTCTCTGAACGGGGGCGGTCTTGGTCCCCGCCGTCGAATCTTTCACCGGAGTCCGCGATGAACGCCCTTGCCGAAGCCCTTTCCCCCGTGGCCGAAGACCTGCCGCCGGTTCCGCTGATCTTCACCGACAGCGCCGCCGACAAGGTTCGGCAACTCGTCGACGAAGAGGGCAACCCCGACCTGAAGCTGCGCGTGTTCGTGCAGGGCGGCGGCTGTTCCGGCTTCCAGTACGGTTTCACCTTCGACGAGGTCGTCAACGAAGACGACACGCAGATGGCCAAGAACGGCGTCACGCTGCTCATCGACGCCATGAGCCTGCAATACCTGGCCGGCGCCGAGATCGACTACAAGGAAGACCTGCAGGGGGCGCAGTTCGTGATCAAGAATCCGAACGCCACGACCACCTGCGGCTGCGGCTCGTCCTTCACGGTCTGACAACGATTCGGGACCCCGCGCTTCAGGCCGCGGGGTAGAGCGCCCCCAGCACCCGCGGCCCGCGCGCGCCGGTGACGGCCGGCAGGTTGCCCGGCTTGTGCTGCACATGCGCCAGCGCCAGCCAGGCAAACGCCAGCGCCTCGACCTGGTCGGGCGGCACGCCCGCCGCAGCGCTGCTGACCACCTGTACGCCCGCGCCCAGCCGCGCCGCCAGCCGCGCCATCAGGTGCGCGTTGAAGGCGCCGCCACCGCAGACCAACACCTGGCCTGTCGACGGTGCGTGGCGCAGCAGCGCATCGGCGGCGCTGCAGGCGGTCAGCTCTGCCAGCGTGGCCATCACGTCGCGCGCAGGGCTGCCGCCAGCCGCCACGCGGGCTTCCAGCCAGGCGGCATTGAACAGGTCGCGGCCCGTGCTCTTGGGCGGTTGCCGCTCGAAGTAGGGGTCGGACAGCAGGCGCTGCAGCAGGGCGTCGTCCACGCGACCGCCGCGGGCCCACTCGCCATCGGCATCGAAGGCCTGCTGCAGGTGGCGCTGGCACCAAGCGTCCATCAGCAGGTTGGCCGGACCGCAGTCGAAACCGCTGACGGCGCCGCCGGCCGGCAACAGGGTCAGGTTGGCGATGCCGCCCAGGTTCAGCACCGCCAGATCGCGCCCAGGCTGGCCGAAGGTTGCGGCGTGGAAGGCCGGCACCAAGGGGGCGCCTTCGCCGCCGGCCGCCAGGTCGCGGCTGCGGAAGTCGCACACCACGGCGATGCCGCACAGCTCGGCCAGCAAGGCGCCGTTGAGTAGTTGCAGCGTGTAGCCGCAGCCATCGAACTCTTGGGGCCGGTGGCGAACCGTCTGGCCGTGGGCGCCCACCACGCGGACCTGGTCCGCGGCCAACCCGGCGGCAGAGAGCAGCGCCGCCACCGCCTCGGCATAGAGCCGGCTCAGCCCATTGCCCGCCAGCGCCGCGGCGTGCAGTTCGTCGGGCCCCGGGCGGTTGAGCGCCAGCAGGGTCTCGCGCAGTGGCGCGGGCAGCGGGCGGTGCAGATGCCGGTGGGTGCGCAGCCGGCCCGAGGCGTCGGTCTGCGCCAGCACTGCATCGACGCCGTCGAGCGAGGTGCCCGACATCAGCCCGATGGTCCAGACCACGGGGCAGTGGCGCCTACTCGAAGGCGGCGCGCTGGCTGGTGACGGTCTGGGCCAGGTCCAGGTCGGAGCGCACGCTGCGCGCCAGGTCCGCGAACTGCGGCCGCGACGCGGCGTCGAGGTGCAGCCGGTCCGATGACTCGGCCACGCTTACCGGGTCGAGGTGGCGACCGTTGACGCGAAACTCGAAGTGCAGGTGCGGGCCGGTGGTCCAGCCGGTCATGCCCACGGCACCCACGCGTTGGCCTTGCTCGATGCGCTGGCCCTTGCGCACGTCGATACGGCTGAGGTGCGCGTACAGCGTGCTGCGGTCCTTGCCGTGGTCGATCTGGACCACGTTGCCGTAGCCGTTCTGGCTGCCGGCAAATTCGACCACGCCTTCGCCCACGCTGCGCACCGGGGTGCCGATGGGGGCGCCGTAGTCCACGCCCAAATGCGCCCGCGAGCGCTGCAACAGCGGGTGGATGCGCATGGCAAATCCGCTGGTGATGCGCGAGAACTCCATCGGGCTGGCCAGGAAGCTGCGCTGACGGCTGCTGCCGTCGGGGCTGTAGTAGGCGCCGCGCCCGTCGGCGCCGGCAAACCACACGGCCTGGTAGGTCTTGTTGCCGTTGACGAACTCGGCCGACAGCACGCGGCCGGCGCCTTCGTTCCAGCTGACGGGTTCGCCGTCGGCGGTGAGCGACTCGTAGACCACGCTGAAGGTGTCGCCGCGGCGGAGTTGGCGGTGGAAGTCGATGTCGGTGGAGAAGATGTCGGCCAGTTGCTCGGCCACCGCGTCGGGCAGGCCGGCTTCGTCGGTGGCGGCGAACAGCGACTGGCGGATGCTGCCGCTGGCCAGGCGCTTGCGCGATGCCAGGGGCACGGTCTCGGAACGGGCGGTCCAGTGGCCGTCGACCAGCGCCAGGGTGAGGCGCGTGAAATGCGTGCGCGCCAGGTCGCTGCGTTCGGAAGGAAAACGTGCCACCAACTCGGTCAGGCTGCCGTCGTCGGCGGTGCGCGCCTGCACCATCTTGCCGGCACGACCGCTGATCAACTGGCGGGCGTTGTGGTTGCCGCGCACGAAGGCGGCGGCGGCGGCGTCGCGCACGCCCAGGCGGGACAGCAGGGATTCAGCGGTGTCGACAGCGCGCGTGGTGTCGCTGCGCGTGAGGGTGATCTGCTGCGCCGCCAACTCATCCAGTTGCGACAGGAGCCCGGCAGGCTCTACCACTTCGGTGACCAGGCGCTGCGGCAGCTGGCTGGCGTCGGGCACGAGCGGGGCCACGGCCACGGCGGTGACCGCAAAGCCCGCCATCGCCACCACGGCCGACGCGACGATGCTGCGACGGTGCTGGCTGGCGATGCGCACGAGCCCTTGCAGGCTGCTATGGGTGGATGTGTTCAAGCCCGAATCGACGCTTCTTGGACCCAGCCGCCCCTGGCGGGCAGCTGCATCCGTTGATGATGTGGAAGACCGCCTGTCGGCGCCGGCCCCTGTGGGGCTTGGCGCACGGACCGCCGGCGGGCCGTCCCCTAGAATCCGTTTGCCTGAGGACCGCGGCGCGGTGCTCAGTCGCATAGCCCATGAGCGTGCCATGGGAATGCCAAGTATACCGGGCGCACTCTGTGCGGTGCCCCTCAAAAACCCCCTGATGTAACAGCCCATGACCGAGCCCCACAACGAGCCGGCGGCCGCAGACTGGCCCGTCACCGATCGCGTGCACGAAGCGATGGCGGTGTCGCTGCGCGGTTGCGAGGAACTGCTGCCCCAGGCCGATTGGCTGCGCAAGCTGGCACGCAGCCAAGCCAGTGGCGTGCCGCTGCGCATCAAGCTCGGCCTGGACCCCACCGCGCCCGACATCCACATCGGCCACACGGTGGTGCTCAACAAGATGCGCCAGTTGCAGGATCTGGGGCACCAGGTGATCTTTCTCATCGGCGATTTCACCTCGATGATCGGCGACCCCTCGGGCCGCAACGCGACGCGGCCGCCGCTCACACGAGAGCAGATCGAGGCCAACGCACAGACCTACTATCGGCAGGCCAGCCTGGTGCTGGACCCGGCGCGCACCGAGATTCGTTACAACAGTGAGTGGAGCGACCCGCTGGGCGCGCGCGGCATGATCGAGCTGGCTGCCAAGTACACGCTGGCGCGCATGCTCGAGCGCGACGACTTCACCAAGCGTTTCAAGTCGGGCACGCCGATCTCGGTGCACGAGTTGCTGTACCCGCTGATGCAGGGCTACGACTCGGTCGCTCTGAAGAGCGACCTCGAACTCGGCGGTACCGACCAGAAGTTCAACCTGCTGGTCGGCCGCGCGCTGCAGGGCGAGTACGGGCAAGAGCCGCAGTGCATCCTGACCATGCCGCTGCTCGAGGGCCTGGACGGCGTCGAGAAGATGTCCAAGAGCAAGGGCAACTACATCGGCATCACCGAGCCGGCCAACACCATGTTCGCCAAGCTGCTGTCCATCAGCGACACGCTGATGTGGAAGTACTTCACCCTGCTGTCCTTCCTGCCCGAGGCGGCGATCGCGCGGCTCAAGGCCGAGGTCGAGGGCGGGCGCAACCCCAAGGACGCCAAGGTGCTGCTGGCCAAGGAGATCACCACGCGCTTCCACGGCGCGGCCGCGGCCGATGCGGCCGAGCAGGACTTCCAGCGCCGCGCCGCCGGTGGCGTGCCCGACGAGGTGCCCGAGTGCACGCTGGGCGGCGCGCCGCTGGCCATCGCCAACCTGCTCAAGCAGGCCGGGCTGGTGCCGTCCACCAGCGAGGCCATGCGCATGATCGAACAAGGCGGCGTGCGCATCGACGGCACCGTGGTCAGCGACAAGGCGCTCAAGGTGGCCGCCGGCACGCTGGTGGTGCAGGTGGGCAAGCGCAAGTTCGCGCGCGTGCACCTGGGCGCCTGACCAGCGACGCGATCCCGTTGGAGATCCGCACCTACCTCAAGATATCGGTCGGCGTGGCGCTGGCCACCATCACGCTGAAGACCGGCGCCTGGTGGGTGAGCGACAGCGTGAGCCTGCTGTCCGACGCGATGGAGTCGCTGGTCAACCTGGCCGGGGCGATGTTCGCGCTGATGATGGTGACCATCGCCGCGCGCCCGCCCGACGAAGACCACCCCTACGGCCACCACAAGGCCGAGTACTTCTCCAGCGGCTTCGAGGGCGTGCTGATCTTCGCCGCCGCGCTGGGCATCATCTGGGCCGCGGTCGACAGGCTGCTGGATCCGCAGCCCCTGCAGGCCGTGGGCCTGGGCATCATGCTGTCGGTGGTGAGCTCCACGCTCAATGGCGCGCTGGCCTGGTCGATGCTGCGCAAGGGCCGCGCCGCGCGCTCGATGGCCTTGCAGGCCGACGCGCGCCACCTGTTCACCGATGTCTGGACTTCGGCCGGCGTCATCGCCGGCCTGCTGGCGGTGGGGGCCACGGGCTGGCAATGGCTGGACCCGGTGATCGCCATCGCCGTGGCGCTGAACATCCTGCGCGAAGGTTGGTCGCTGGTCGCCGGTTCGGCCGACGCGCTGATGGATCGCGCCATCGAGCCCGAGGGCCAGGCGCAGATCAAGCAGGTGCTCGAAGGTTTCGACCACCAGACCATCCGCTTCGACCACGTGGTGACGCGCCGCGCCGGCCAGCGCCGCTTCGTCGACCTGCACATGCACATGCCCGCGGCCTGGACCCTGGGCCGCGCGGCGGCGGTGCGGGGCGAGGTCGAGCAGGCGCTGATGAGCGCCGTGCCGGGCCTGCGCGCCACCATCCAGTTGCTGCCGCTGGACGTGGAAGCGCACTTCAACGACCAGCGGGACCCGCTGTAGATGCTGGCGCTGCTGCAGCGCGTGCGTCAGGCGCGGGTGGAGGTGGACGGCCAGGTGGTGGGCGCCATCGACGCCGGGCTGCTGGTGCTGGTGTGCGCCGAGCCGGCCGATAGCCCGGCGCTGGCTGAAAAGCTGGTGGACAAGCTGCTCAAGCTGCGCGTGTTTGCCGACGCCGCCGGCAAGATGAACCGCAGCCTTCAGGACGTGGGCGGCGGGCTGCTGCTGGTGTCGCAATTCACGCTGGCGGCCGATTGCAGCAGCGGCAACCGTCCCGGCTTCAGTGCCGCCGCGCCACCGGCACAGGGGCTGGCGCTGTACGAGGAACTGCTGCGTCTGGCCCGCGCGCGCCACCCGCTGGTGCAGGCCGGCCGCTTTGGCGCCGACATGCAGGTCCACCTGGTCAACGATGGGCCGGTGACCATCCCTTTGACCGTGCGTTGAGCTGGTGAAGCTTTCGTCGCGAGCGGCCCAAGCTCAGGTCGAGCAGCTGAGCCCGGACACAAACAGTCCTGAGGACTGTTTGTGCCTGGCGAAGGGCCGGGCCTCTGCGCCCGGGCGCAGCCGTACACCCGTACGGCGAGCAGCGCAGGCCTGAGATTGGGTCGCGCAGCAGAAAGATTCGCCAGCTCAGTCGGCGTACTGGCCTGCCGCCTTGATGGCCGGGCCCCACTTGGCGATCTCGGCCTCGACGAACTTCTTGTGCTCGACCGGGCTCAGGCGGGCGTCGGTGATGACCACCGCGCCCAGGGCTTCCTGGCGCTTGATGAACTCGGGGTCCTTGAGCGCATTGCGCAGCGCGCCATTGACCTGATCGACGATGGCCTTGGGCGTGCCTTTGGGCGCGTACAGGCCGTGCCAGACGGCAACATTGAAGCCCTTCAGGCCTTGCGAATCCAGCGTCGGCAGCTTGGACAGCGCGGGCGTGCTGAGCGGCTTGCTCGTGGTCACGGCATAGGCCTTGACCTTGCCACCCTCGATCTGCGCGCTGGTGTTGGTGGTCTGGTCGCACATGATGTCGACCTGGCCACCCAGCAGGTCGGACATGGCCGGCGCCGTGCCCTTGTAGGGCACCGTGGTCATGTCCAGCTTGATGCTTTGCTGGAACAGCAGGCCGCACAGGTGCGAGGCCGCGCCCAGGCCGGCGTTGGCCAGGTTGACCTTGCCCTTGTTGGCTTCCAGCCACTTGACGAGCTCGGCGTAGTTGCTGGCCGGCAGGCTGGGGCGGCCGATCAGCGTCATCGGCACCTCATTCACCATGCCGACGTACTCGAAGTCGTCCAGCACCTTGTAGGGCAGGGTGCGGTACAGCGCCGGCGCGGTGGCCATGCCGATGTGGTGCAGCAGGAAGGTGTAGCCGTCGGGCGCGGCCTTGGCCACCTTGCCGGCGCCCAGCGTGCCGCCGGCGCCGCCGACGTTTTCAATCAGGATGGTCTGGTTGTTGAGGTGCTTGCGCATCACCTCGGCCAGATCGCGCGCCACCTTGTCGGTGGGGCCGCCGGCCGTGAAGGGCACGACGAAGGTGACGGGCTTTTCGGGATACGCCGCCAGCGCGGCGCCTGTCGCCGTCAGGGCCGCAAGGGCGAGCAGGGTCTTGTGCATGTCTTGTCTCCAGGCTGTTATGGGCTGGGGCGGCATCGTACCGGCTCCTGTATTGCACGAAGGCGTGGGAACTACTTAGGCCTCGCTGCGTGTAAGCCCACGTGATCGTGACGGCCATGTGACGGCCTCTGGCCAGAGGCATCGGCCCCCGGCGGCCGCTGCGCCGCCGCCTTCAGGCGTAGCTGCGCTTGTCCTCGATCACCTTGCCGTCGTTGGGCAGGCTGCCGGGCGCGCTCAGTTCCACGTCCGCGCGCAGCTTGGTGATGTCGCGCACGCTGGCGGCCACGGCGTTGGCCAGGCCGGCGGGCGGCGCGGCACATTCGACACGCAACGTCATGCGGTCGTTGGCCATCTCGCCCTCGATCACCAGGCGCGCCTTGACGATCTCGGGGTGACGCTTGAGCACGTCGGCCACCTGGCTGGGGTGCACGAACATGCCGCGTACCTTGGCCGTCTGGTCGGCGCGGCCCATCCAGCCCTTGATGCGCGTGTTGCTGCGCCCGGTGGGGCAGATGCCGGGCAGCACCGCGCTCAGGTCGCCGGTGCCCAGGCGCAGCAAGGGGTAGTCGGGGTTGAGCACGGTGACCACGACTTCGCCCACCTCGCCCGCGGGCAAGGGGTCGTCGGTGCCGGGACGCACGATTTCCAGGATCACGCCTTCGTCCAGCACCAGGCCCTCGCGCGCCGCGGTCTCGTAGGCGATGACGCCGGCCTCGGCCGTGGCGTAGGCCTGGAAGCCCTGCACGCCGCGCGTGGCCAGCCAGTCGCGCAGGCTGGGCGGGAAGGCTTCGCCGCTGACCAGGGCCTTCTTCAGGCTGGGCAGGGCGATGCCGGTCTCGGCCGCTTTCTCGAGCAGGATGCGCAGGAAGCTGGGCGTGCCGCAATAGGCGTCGGGGCGCAGGTGTTCGATGGCTTGCAGCTGCAGCTCGGTGTTGCCCACGCCGCCGGGGAAGACGGTGCAGCCCAGGGCCAGCGCGCCGCTTTCCATGATCCAGGCGCCGGGCGTGAGGTGGTAGCTGAAGCTGTTGTGCACCAGATCGCCGGCGTGGAAGCCGGCGGCGCGCAGGGCGCGGGCGCTGCGCCAGTAGTCGTCGGCAAAGCCCTCGGGTTCATAGATGGGGCCGGGCGACTGGAACACGCGGCGTGCCGGGCGCAGCGCACGCTGCGCGTTCCAGCCCAGGGCGGAGTAGCCGCCGAAGCTGCTGCTGGCGCGCTGCGCCTGCTGGCGCTCGAGCAGTTCATGCTTGCGCGTGACCGGCAGCAGCGCCAAGGCGGCGCGCGAGTTCACCGTGTCGGGGTCCACGCCCGCCAGGCGCTCGGCCATGGCCGGCACGGCCAGCGCTGCGCGCACCTGCGCGGGCAGGGCGGCCATGAGTGCGGATTCGCGCACCGCGGGGTCGCGCGTTTCCAGCGCGGCGAGAGCTTGCATGTTCATTCTTCGCGTTCCCAGCGCTCGAGGCGCCGCTTCAGTTCATCGAGGAGCTTGCGTTGCTCGGGCGCCGAGCGCACGGCCAGGCGGTCCCATTCGGGCGTGAGCGCCAGCTTGCGCGCGATGCGCACGTTGATGGCGCCGACCTCGGAAACCAGCTCGAGCACGCGCTTGCCGCGCAGCTCGAAGCCGTTGCCGCGCTCGGCCAGTTTCAAGTCGCGCAGGCTGCGCTTGAGTTGCAGCAGGGCCTCTTCGGCCTTGAAGGGGGGCGGCGCGAAGCCGCCCAGTTCATCGTCAGCCATGGTGAGATGCGTTATCGAGCGGACGCCGCGGAACCGGCTTTGCCGGGCCGCTGGCGTCGCCCCTTGAGGGGCAGCGGCGCAGCCGCTCCGGGGTGGTCATGAAAGCCAACGCTTCCTGCGCTTGTAACTCTTGCCACCCTTGAAGCTCTTGCGGTCGCCGCCGCCCATGCCCAGGTAGAACTCCTTCACGTCCTCGTTCTCGCGCAGGGCCTTGGCCTCGCCGTCCATGACGATGCGGCCGTTTTCCAGGATGTAGCCGTAGTCGGCGTAGCGCAGCGCCATGTTGGTGTTCTGTTCGGCCAGCAGGAAGGTCACCTTCTCGCGCTGGTTGAGATCCTTGACGATCTCGAACACCTCTTCGACGATCTGCGGCGCCAGGCCCATGCTGGGTTCGTCCAGCAGCACCATGTTCGGGTTGGCCATGAGCGCGCGGCCGATGGCGCACATCTGCTGCTCGCCGCCGCTGGTGTAGGCGGCCTGGCTGGTGCGCCGCGTCTTCAGGCGCGGAAAGTAGTTGTAGACCTTCTCCAGCGTGGCCGCCACCGCTGCCTTGCCGTCCTTGCGCGTGTAGGCGCCGGTCATCAGGTTGTCCTCGATGGACAGGTGGGCAAAGCAGTGCCGGCCCTCCATCACCTGGATCACGCCGCGGTTGACCATCTCGGAGGTGCTGAGCTTCTCGATGCGCTCGCCGCGCAGTTCGATGCTGCCCTTGGTGACCTCGCCGCGCTCGCCGGCGAGCAGGTTGCTCACCGCGCGCAGCGTGGTCGTCTTGCCGGCGCCGTTGCCACCCAGCAGCGCCACGACCTTGCCTTCGGGCACCGTCAGGCTCACGCCCTTGAGCACCAGGATGACGTGGTTGTAGATGACTTCGATGCCGTTGACGTTGAGAAGGATGTTGGACATGGTGGACCCTGCTGAGATGTCATCGAGCAGCCGCCGCGGAACCGGCTTCGCCGGGCCGCTGGCGGCGTCCCCTTGAGGGGGAGGCGCCGACAGGCGCCTCGGGGGTGGTCAGCTCTGGCAGTCCTCAGGCGTGCGGCGCGGGATCTTCTTCTCGGCCGCGTACTTGTCGGCGGCAGCCTTGATCATCGGCTTGATGATGGCGCTGTCGGACTCGTACCAGTCGGAGCTGAAGTTCCACTTCTTGCCGTCCCAGGTGTGCACACGCGCCCAGGTGCTGCCGCGGTGGTCGGCGCAACTGGTGCTGATCGGGCGCATCACGCCGGCGAAGCCCAGCGCGTCGAGTTTCTTCTGGTCCAGCGCCAGGTTCTCGTAGCCCCAGCGGGCCTGCTCGCCGGTCATGACCTTGCCCTTGCCGAAGCGCTCTTGCGCGCGCTTGACGCCCTCGACGGCCAGCATGCCGGCAATGAGGCCGCGCATGTACAGCACTTCGCCCACTTCTTCCTTGGGCCCGGTGCCCTGGCCCTTGGCATGCACCAGGTCAAGGACGTCCTTGACCACCTTGGCGTTGGGCTCGGCGCCGTGCTGCAGCGCCAGGCCGCTGTAGCCCTTGGCGCCTTCGCCGACGTCCTTGACATCGGGTTCGGCCGCGGCCCACCACACACCGTACATCTTGTCGCGCGGGAAGCCCGTGGCCTGCGCCTCTTTCAGCGCGGTGGAGTTCATCACGCCCCAGCCCCACAGCAGCACGTAGTCGGGCCGGTTCTGGCGGATCTGCAGCCAGGCGGCCTTCTGCTCCACCCCGGGGTGGGTGACGGGAATGGTGTTGAGCACGAAGTCATGCATCTTGCTGCGCTCGGTGAGCAGCGGGATCGGCTCCTTGCCGTAGGGGCTGTCGTGATAGACCAGGGCGATCTTCTTGCCCTTGAGCTTGTCGAAGCCGCCTTCCTTCTTGGCGATGTGCTGGATCAGGATGTCGGCCGCGTCCCAGTAGGTGCCGGTGAGGGGGAAGTTCCACTTGAACACCATGCCGTCGGTGCTTTCGCTGCGGCCGTAGCCGCCGGTGATGAGCGGGATCTTGTCGCCCGGCGCCTTTTCGGTCAGGGCGAAGGTGATGCCGGTGGACAGCGGCTGAAACACCGTGGCCCCGCCGTGCTTGCCCTTCAGGCGCTCGTAGCACTCCACGCCGCGGTCGGTGGCGTAGCCGGTCTCGCACTCTTCCCAGATCAGCTTGACGCCGTTCATGCCGCCGCGCGCGTTGACGAGCTTGAAGTAGTCGACGTAGCCGTTGGCGAAGGGCACACCGTTGGGCGCGTAGGCGCCGGTACGGAAGACCAGGGCCGGGAAGAACTGCTCCTTGGCTTGCGCGAACGCCAGCGTAGAAGTCAGCAGGGTGCTTGCCGCGGCGGCTGCCACGGCGGCGCCCAGGGCTAGATTCTTGAATTTCATGTCTGCCTCCAGAGGTGGATCGTCGTCATCGGAATGCACTCGTCAGCGCCAGAAGAGGTGAAAGGCCCGTCGGCCAGCCGAAAACTCAGTGCGGGAAAGGCCACAGCCGCATCTTTTCCTTGGCGGTGGACCACAGCCGAGCCAGCCCGTGCGGCTCGACGATGAGGAAGAACACGATCAGCGCGCCGAAGATCATCAGCTCGGTGTGCGCCACCGTGGCG
This sequence comes from Rubrivivax sp., assembly GCA_022842305.1. Taxonomy (GTDB): domain Bacteria; phylum Pseudomonadota; class Gammaproteobacteria; order Burkholderiales; family Burkholderiaceae_C; genus Rubrivivax. The sequence continues at coordinate 10,638 of JALHPY010000021.1, read as the reverse complement.
GTGTTGATGGTGACCCCGACGGCCAGACCCAGCGCCGGCAGTGCCTGGTTCAGGAAGATCGGCAGGATCACGATGAAGGCGGCGCCGAAGAAGCTGCCCATGATCGAGCCCAGGCCGCCGATGATCACCATGAACAGCAACTGGAAGCTGCGGTCGATGGAGAACGCCGCCGGCTCCCACGCGCCCAGGTGGACGAAGCCCCACAGCGCACCGGCCACGCCGACGATGAAGCTGCTGACGGCAAAGGCCGTGAGCTTGGCGTACACCGGGCGGATGCCGATCACCGCGGCGGCCACGTCCATGTCGCGGATGGCCATCCACTCGCGGCCGATGTGGCTGCGCACCAGGTTCTTGGCGGCGGTGGCAAACAGCACCAGGATCACCAGGCACAGCAGGTACTTCTCCGCCGGCGTGTTGATGGAGATGCCGAACACGCTGAGGTTGCTGACCGACACCGAGCCCGAGGCCGAATCGTTGGTGAACCACTTGATGCGCAGGAAGCTCCAGTCGACGAAGAACTGCGCCGCCAGCGTGGCCACCGCCAGGTACAGGCCCTTGATGCGCAGGCTGGGGATGCCGAACACCACGCCCACCGCGGTGGCGCAGACGCCGCCCAGCAGCAGCGATGCCAGCAGCGGCATGCCTTCGATGCGCACATGGAAGTTGTAGGCCGCGTAGGCACCCACTGCCATGAAGGCGCCGGTGCCCAGCGAGATCTGGCCGCAGTAGCCGACCAGGATGTTCAGCCCCAACGCCGCCAGCGACAGGATCAGGAAGGGGATGAGGATGGCGCGGAACATGTACTCGTCCACCAGCAGCGGCACGACGAACGCGGCAAAGGCCACGAGCAGCCAGATGCCGATGCGGTCTTGCGTGATCGGGAAGATCTGCTGGTCTGACTGGTAGCTGGTCTTGAACTGACCGTTTTCGCGGTAGAGCATCTTGTTCTTCCTTTTGCTGGCTCAGACGCGATCGATGATCTTCTCGCCGAACAGCCCCTGGGGCCGTACCAGCAGCACGAACAGCACCAGCACGTAGCCGAACCAGATCTCGATGCCGCCGCCCAGGCTGGGGCCGATGTAGACCTCGGACAGCTTCTCGCCCACGCCGATGATCAGCCCGCCGATGATGGCGCCGGGCACGCTGGTCAGGCCGCCCAGGATGACCACCGGCAGCGCCTTCAGCGCCACCAGGCTGAGCGAGAACTGCACGCCCAGCTTGCTGCCCCAGATCATGCCGGCCACCAGCGCCACGAAGCCGGCCACGCTCCAGACGATGACCCAGATGCGCGACAGCGGGATGCCGATGCTCTGCGCCGCCTGGTGGTCGTCGGCCACCGCGCGCAGCGCGCGCCCGGTGCTGGTCTTCTGGAAGAACAGGCTCAAAGCGGCCACCAGCGCGGCCGCGATCACGGCCGCGTAGAGGTCTTCCTTGTTGATCAGGATGCCGCCCTGGAAGGTGCTCTCGAACAGGAAGATCGGGTCCTTGGGCAGGCCGACGTCGATCTTGTAGATGTCGCTGCCGAACAAGGTCTGGCCGAAGCCGTCGAGGAAGTAGGTGACGCCCAGCGTGGCCATCAACAACGTGATGCCCTCCTGGTTGACCAGCTTGCTCAGCACCAGGCGTTCGATCAGCCAGGCCACGCCCACCATCAGCAGCAGCGCCATGCCGAAGGCCATCAGGTTGGCCAGCAGCTTGTTGTCGAAGCCCAGCAGCGCCGGGAACCATTCGGAGAAGCGCGCCATCGCCAGCGCCGCGAACAGCACCATCGCGCCCTGCGCGAAGTTGAACACGCCGCTGGCCTTGAAGATGAGCACGAAGCCCAGCGCCACCAGCGAATACAGCATGCCCGTCATCAGGCCGCCGAAAAGGGTTTCGAGGAAGGATCCCATGGATGTGCTCGCTCAGTGGCTGGTGCCGAGGTAGGCACTGATGACTTCGGGGTTGGCGCGCACTTCCTCAGGAGTGCCGTCGCCGATCTTCTTGCCGTAGTCGAGCACCACGACCCGGTCGCTGATGTCCATCACCACGCTCATGTCGTGCTCGATCAGGACCACCGTGGTGCCGTACTCGTCGTTGACGTCCAGGATGAAGCGGCTCATGTCCTGCTTCTCTTCGACGTTCATGCCGGCCATGGGCTCGTCCAGCAGCAGCACCTGCGGCTCCATGGCCAGCGCGCGGCCCAGGTCCACGCGCTTCTGCAGGCCGTAGGGCAGCCGGCCCACCGGCGTCTTGCGGAAGGCCTGGATTTCCAGGAAGTCGATGATCTTCTCGACGAACTCGCGGTGCTGGCTTTCCTCGCGCTCGGCGGCCCCCCAGCGCAGCGCCTGCTGGAACAGGTTGGTCTTCATGTGCAGGTTGCGCCCGCTCATGATGTTGTCGATGACGCTCATGCCCTTGAACAGCGCCAGGTTCTGGAAGGTGCGCGCCACGCCCATCTCGGCCACCTGCCGGCTGTTCATGTGGCTGAAGGTCTGGCCGCGGAAGCTGATGCTGCCTTCCTGCGGGCTGTACACGCCGTTGATGCAGTTGAGCATGCTGCTCTTGCCCGCGCCGTTGGGGCCGATGATGGCGCGCACCTCGTGCTCGCGCACGTTGAAGCTGATGTCGGTGAGCGCCTTCACGCCACCGAAGCGCAGGCTGATGTTCTTGACGTCCAGGATGACGTCGCCGATCTTGCGTTCGGACATGTTCAGGCCGCCTTCTTCATCGCGGGAAAGGTCTTGGCATCGACGATGGGCAGCGTGGCGCTGACGCTGCCGCTGCGGCCGTCCTCGAACTTGACGGCGGTCTCGATGAACTGTTCGCTGCGGCCGCCGTACAGCGCGTCCAGCAGCACCGCGTACTTGTCGGCGATGGCGCCGCGGCGCACCTTGCGTGTGCGTGTCAGTTCGCCGTCGTCGGCGTCGAGCTCCTTGTGCAGCACCAGGAAGCGGCTGATCTGGCTGCCGGCCAGCATGGCGTCGGCGGACAGGTCGGCGTTGACCTTCTCGACGCAGTCGCGGATGAGTTCGAGCACTTCCTTCTTGCCGGCCAGGTCGGTGTAGCCGGCGTAGGGCAGGTTGCGCCGCTCGGCCCAGTTGCCCACGGCCTCGAAGTCGATGTTGACGAAGGCGCAGACCTTCTCGCGCTTGTCGCCGAAGGCCACCGCCTCCTTGACGAAGGGGAAGAACTTGAGCTTGTTCTCGACGTACTTGGGCGCGAACATGGCGCCGTCGCAGGCGCCACCCATCAGCCGGCCTACATCCTTGGCGCGGTCGATGATCTTGAGGTGGCCACTGGCGTCCAGGAAGCCGGCGTCGCCGGTGTGGTACCAGCCGTCGGCGGTCAGCACCTCGGCGGTGGCGGCCGGGTTCTTGTAGTACTCCTTCAGCAGGCCCGGGCTCTTGACCATGATCTCGCCGTTGTCGGCCACGCGGATCTGGACGCCGTTGATGGGCACGCCCACGGTGTCGGCCCTGACCGCGTTGTCGGGCTGCAGGCACACGAAGACCGCGGTTTCGGTGCTGCCGTACAGCTGCTTCAGGTTGATGCCGATGCTGCGGTAGAAGGTAAACAGGTCGGGGCCGATGGCCTCGCCCGCGGTGTAGGCCACGCGCACGCGGTTCAGGCCCAGCGCATTGCGCAGCGGTCCGTAGACCGAGAACGCGCCCAGCTTGTAGGCCAGGCGGTCCAGCGCGCCCACCGGCTTGCCGTCCATCAGCGCCGGGCCGACGCGGCGCGCCAGTTCCATGGCCTTGTGGAACAGCCAGCGCTTGCCGCTGCTGGCGTCTTCCATGCGGATCATCACGCTGGTGAGCAGGCCTTCGAAGATGCGTGGCGGCGCAAAGTAGTAGGTGGGGCCGATCTCCTTGAGGTCGATCATCACCGTGGCCGCGCTCTCGGGGCAGTTGACGACGTAGCCGCAGGCCAGCCACTGTGCGAAGCTGAAGATGTTCTGGCCGATCCAGGCCAGCGGCATGTAGGCCAGCACTTCCTCGCGCTCGGTCAGGCGGTCGAAGTCCTTGCCCGCCTGGGCGCGGTCTAGCAACGTGAAGTGCGTGTGCACCACGCCCTTGGGGTTGCCGGTGGTGCCGCTGGTGAAGAACATGGCCGCCACGTCCTGCGGCTGGCAGCGCGCCACCTCGTCTTCGAACAGGCGCGCGTTGGCCGCGTCGTGCGCCTGGCCGGCGGCCACCAGCGCGTCCAGGCTGTCCAGGCCAGCTTCGGCGTAGTTGCGCAGGCCGCGCGGGTCGTCGAACCAGATGCGCTTGAGCTGGGGGCATTCTTCGCGCAGCTCAAGCAGCTTGTCGACCTGCTCCTGGTCCTCGACGATGGCAAAGCCGACCTCGGCGTTGTTGATCGGAAACTTGTATTCGGCCGACACCGCGTCCTGGTACAGCGGCACCGGCACCGCGCCCAGCGTCTGCGCTGCCAGCATGGCTGCGTACAGGCGCGGCCGGTTCTCGCCCACCACCACCAGGTGGTCGCCGCGCTTCAGGCCGGCGTGGGCCAGGCCGCAGGCCAGGCGCCGCACCAGCAGGGCCAGGTCGGCCCAGGTGGTGGTCTGCCAAATGCCGTACACCTTCTCGCGCAGCGCCGGTGCCTGGGGGCGCCGCTGGGCGTGGTCGAGCATCAGTCGCGGAAACGTGGACTCCACCGGTACCTCCTCAGCTGGGCGAGCGCCGCATTCTGGGCAATGCTTTGACGCCAAGTTGTCGTTACGACGACAATCCAAGGGTTCGCACTGACAGGCATTTCCCGGGGCATCGGTGGCCACTTCCAGCTTTCCACCCGCCGCACACGCCGCGGGCGTGCCCTTGTCGCGTTCGCGCGCGGTCAGCGCCGCCGAACTGGCGCAGATCCCCTGGCTGGAGCGGCTGGACGCCGAAGAGCGCGAGCACGTCGTCGCCGACCTGCGCGTGGTCACGGTGGCGCCGGGCGAGCTGGTGTGCCGCGTCGGCCGGCCGGTCACCTACTGGTTCGGCGTCATCGACGGCCTGCTCAAGATGAGCAACGACACCGCCCTGGGCGTGCCCATCACCTTCACCGGCGTGGGGCCGGGTGGCTGGTTCGGCGAGGGCACGGTGCTCAAGCGCGAGATCTACCGCTACAACATCCAGGCGCTGCGCACCAGCAACGTGGCCGGCATGAGTGCCGCCACCTTCCACTGGCTGCTGGACCGCAGCATCGGCTTCAACCGTTTCGTCATGAACCAGCTCAACGAGCGCCTGGGCCAGTTCATCGCGGCGCGTGAGATCGACCGCCTGTCGCACCCCGACGAGCGCGTGGCGCGCAGCCTGGCCGCGCTGTTCCACCCGCTGCTGTACCCGGGCGTGGGTGACATGCTGCGCATCACCCAGCAGGAACTGGGCTATCTGGTGGGCCTGTCGCGCCAGCGCGTGAACAAGGCGCTGGAGGCCCTGCAGGCGGCCGGTGTGGTGCGGGTGGAGTACGGCGGCGTGCGCGTGCTGCAGCTCGACGCGCTGCGCCGCTATCGCAGCCCCTGACACCCCCCCGAACGGGCTTGCCCGTTGCCGCGGCGCGGCGCCAGGGCATTGCTTACACTGGCCTGTCCCCGCCACCGGCCCACACTGCCCATGATTCGCAACTGGTTTCTCGCGCTGTCGCTGGCCCTGATGGCAGCACTGCAGGCCGGCGCCGCCCTGGCGCAGACCACCCCCGCGCTGCCTGCCGGCATCAGCCGCGTCACCAGCGTCGAAGGCATCACCGAGTACCGCCTGGCCAACGGCCTGCAGCTGCTGCTGGTGCCCGACGATTCCAAGCCCACCACCACCGTCAACGTCACCTACCGCGTGGGTTCGCGGCACGAGAACTACGGCGAAACCGGCATGGCCCACTTGCTGGAACACATGGTGTTCAAGGGCACGCCAACCACCAGGAACGTCTGGGCCGAGTTCACCAAGCGCGGTCTGCGGGCCAACGGCACGACCTCGTTCGACCGCACCAACTACTTCGCCAGCTTCGCCGCCAACGACGACAACCTGCAGTGGTACCTGAGCTGGCAGGCCGACATCATGCTCAACAGCTTCATCGCGCGCGCCGACCTGGACACCGAGATGACGGTGGTGCGCAACGAGTTCGAATCGGGCGAGAACAACCCCTCGCGCGTGCTGCTGCAAAAGCTGTTCGCCGCCATGTACCAGTGGCACAACTACGGCAAGAGCACCATCGGCGCGCGCGCGGACATCGAGAACGTCGACATCCCGCGCCTGCAGGCCTTCTACCGCACGCATTACCAGCCCGACAACGCCACGCTCATCGTCAGCGGCAAGTTCGACACGGCCCGGGTGCTGGCCTGGGTGGCGCAGTACTTCGGCCCGCTGCCGCGGCCGCAGCGCAGCCTGCCCGCCACCTACACGCTGGACCCGCCGCAGGACGGCGAACGCCAGGTCACCGTGCGCCGCGTCGGCGGCGCGCCGCTGGTCTACATGACCTACCACGTGCCCGCCGGCCCGCACCCCGATTACGCCAGCGTGCAGATGCTGTCGCTGGTGCTGGGCGACACCCCCGGCGGCCGCCTGCACAAGCGCCTGGTCGAGAAGCGCCTGGCCGCGCAGGCCTTTGCCGGCGCCTGGACCCTGGCCGAACCCGGCCCGCTGATCCTGGGTGCCGCCATCGCCCCGGGGCAGGAGGTCGAGCGCGCGCGCGCCGAAATGGCCGCCGTGGTCGACGGCCTGGCGGCCGAGCCGGTCACGGCCGAAGAGCTGGAGCGCGCCCGCACCACCTGGCTCAACAACTGGGACCTGGGCTTCACCGACCCCGAGCGCGTGGGCGTGGCCATGAGCGAGGCCGTGGCGCTGGGCGACTGGCGCCTGTACTTCCTGCAGCGCGACCGCGTGCGCCAGGCCACGCTGGCCGACGTGAACCGCGTCGCCACCACCTGGCTGCGGCCCGACAACCGCAGCGTCGGCATCTACCAACCGGTGGCCAAGCCCGAGCGCGCGCCGCAGGCCGAGCGCGTGGACGTGGCCGCGGCGGTGAAAGACTACAAGGGCGACGCCACCGCGGCCCAGGCCGAGGCCTTCGACCCCAGCCCGGCCAACCTGGACGCGCGCACCCGCCTGGCCCAGGCCGGCGGGCTGAAGCTGGCGCTGCTGCCCAAGGGCACGCGCGGCCGCGTGGTGCAGGCCCGGCTGCGCCTGCACTACGGCGACGAGCACAGTCTGAAGGGCCAGGAGATGGTGGCCTCGCTGGCTGCGGGCCTGCTGGACAAGGGCGGCGCCGGGCTCACGCGCCAGCAGATCGCCGACGAATTCGACCGCCTGCAGGCCGACGTGAGCTTCGGTGCCGGCGAGCAGTCGCTCACGGTGGGCATCACCACCAAGCGCGAGCGTCTGCCGGCCGTCATCGCGCTGGTGGGCCGGCTGCTGCGCGAACCCGCCTTCCCGGCCGAGCCGCTGGAAGAGGCGCGCCGGCAATGGCTGACCAGCATCGAACGCCAGCGCAAGGAGCCCGATGCGCTGATCGGCAACCTGATCGCACGCCACGGCAACCCCTACCCGCGCGGCGACCTGCGCCACACCCAGACATTCGACGAGCTCGAGGCCGACGTCAAGGCCGTGGACATCGCCCAGGTGCAGGCCTTCCACCGCCGCTTCTACAGCGCGGCCCAGGGCGAATTCGCCGCGGTGGGCGACTTCGACGCCGCCGCCGTGCAGGCCGCGGTGGAGGCGGCCTTCGGCAACTGGCGCCAGCCAGCCGCCGGCGCCATGGCCTACACGCGCGTGCCGCAGCCGCTGGTGCCGGTGCCGCCCAAGCGCTTCTTCGAAGTCACCCCCGACAAGGCCAACGCCAACCTGCGTGGCACGCTGGCGCTGCCGCTGTCCGACCGCCACGCCGACTACCCGGCGCTGCTGATGGCCAACCACCTGTTCGGCAGCGGTGGCAGCTCGCGCCTGTGGAAGCGCATCCGCGAAACCGACGGCCTGAGCTATGACGTGCGCTCCAGCGTCGACTGGTCGTCCATCGACGACAACAGCCGCTGGAACTTCAGCGCCATCTTCGCGCCGCAGAACCAGCCCAAGGTCGAGGCCGCGTTCCAGCAGGAACTGGCGCGCGCGCTGGAGCAGGGCTTCACCCAGGCCGAATTGGACGAAGGCCGCAGCGGCCTACTGTCGGGCCGCCGGCTGGGGCGCGCGCAGGACGCCGCGCTCAGCGGCCTGCTGCTGGGCAACCTGTTCCTGGGGCGCAGCTTCGCGGTGTCGCAGCAGGTCGACGACGCCATCGCCGGGCTCACGCTGGCGCAGGTCAATGCCGCCTGGCGCCGCCACATCGACCCCAAGCGACTCGTGTTCGCCTGGGGTGGCGACTTCAAGCAACCCTGAGGGCAGCACCATGGCCGACGACGACGGCGCACGCGAAAGAGCCGAGCAGCGCACGCTGCTGATGCCGCGGCGCGACCAGGGCAGCGAGCTCAAGCCCGGCCACAAGCTGCAGGAGTTCGTGGTCGAGCGGCTGCTGGGCGTGGGCGGCTACAGCATCGTCTACCTGGCGCGCGACACGCGGCTGGACCGCCGCGTCGCGCTCAAGGAATACGTGCCCGCCACCCTGGCCATGCGCGCGCCCACCGGCGAGGTGGTGCCACGCCTGCCGCGCTTTGCGCCGTACTTCGACAAGGGCCTGCAGAGCTTCATCAACGAGGCGCGCTTGCTGGGCTCCTTCGAGCACCCCTCGCTGGTCAAGGTCTACCGCTTCTGGGCCGAGAACGGCACGGCCTACATGGTCATGCCCTACTACGAGGGCATCACGCTCAAGAAGTGGCTCACCGACCTGGGCGCGCAGCCCAGCGAGGCCTGGCTGCGCCAGCTGTCCGACCCGCTGATCGAGGCGCTGTCGGTGATGCACGACGCGCACTGCTACCACCGCGACGTGGCGCCCGACAACATCCTGATGCTCTATGACCGTCAGGGCGGCAGCTACCTCGAGCAGAAGCCGCGCCCGGTGCTGCTGGACTTCGGCGCCGCGCGCCGCGTCATCGGTGACGCCACGCAGAACCTCACCGCCATCCTCAAGAGCGGCTACTCGCCGGTGGAGCAGTACGAAAGCGACGAAGGCATGCGCCAGGGCCCGTGGACCGATGTCTACGCGCTTTGCGCCGTGCTCTACGCCGCGGCTGTGGGCAAGGTGCCCAAGGCCAGCATCGCACGCGCCGTCAAGGACGAACTGGTGCCGGCCAGCGTGGCCGCGCAGGGGCGCTACAGCGCCAGCTTCCTGGCCGCCATCGACGCCGGCCTGTCGGTGCGCCCCGAGGCGCGCCCGCAGTCCATGGCCGAACTGCGGCGGCTGTTCGACACGCCGGTGGCGGCGCCGCCCAGTGCTGCCCCGGCCAGTGCGCCTGAGAAGCCCGCCGCAGCCGGTGTGTCCCCAAGTGGCTGGCGGCGGCCCTTGGCTCTCGGCGCAGGCGCGCTACTGATCGCGGCTCTCGCAGCCCTGATCTTTGCTTGGCGCCGTTGAGTTCAGGCGTTCCATGCAAAAAGGGCGCCTCGAATGAGGCGCCCCAGAATCAAAGTTGCGAGCTCAGCCGTGAATCGCGCTGGCGCGGCGTCGAGCCAGGCCTGCCACGGTCAGCGCCAAGCCAACCAATGCCAGACCCGTCGGCTCCGGCACATTGGCCACGAGCGCACTGCGGAATACCACGTATTTGCCGTCGCTGGACGAATTGTTTCCCAGTGTGTCGTGCCAAACGAACTTGGCATTCGCGTTCAAGCCCGCGATGGTTCCCCAGGGGCCGGAGCCGTTGGCGGCCTCGGCCTGCGACGCCGACCAAACCGACGAGGGGTTGATGAGACTGTCCAACGTCGCGAGCGCAACGGGTGGCGCACCGCTGGTGGTGAAGCCGGCCGCGGTGGCAGGGATCAGGTATTCCCAGGAGGCCTTGTTGCTCACGAGCGTGGAGCTGCCCCAAGTGAAGTTGCCGATCCACGACTGCGGGCCGCCGTCGTCCCAGGCCACAACGTAGATGTAGTCCGTCGTCGTGTCGGCGTTGAAAGTGAAGGACTCGGTACAACTCCAGTTATTGGGGCAGCCGGCGCCGCCACTAGCGGCATTTCCAATTTCGTTGCGCCCTACAAAATTGAGGGGGTTCGCATCGCTATTGCCAACATAAAGTCCGTAATGGTTGTCGGCGGTGAGCGTCGCGGTGACAGTCACTGCCGCGGCCTGAGCCCCGGAGACCGCGAACATAGCAGCGCAGGCCAGAAACGAGAGCTTGAGTGCTTGCATGGTGTTCCTGATAAGTTGATGCGACAGCCAAGCAAGGGTCGTGCCGCAACCTTGGCTTTCTGTTCTAAGTAGAGCTTTGGCCTTTCGTACCAAGCACTTGGCGCGTGCAGTCGAATGTGCTTGCCGACGCTCTGGCGTCTCGCGATCGGTCGGCTGTCAAAAAGTTCGACACTCTTGAAAGTCAACAGTCAAAAGTCAGGGGTTGCTGATGCCGGCGGCCACGTGCCCGGCTGGCACGTGCGCAGAAGCATCGGCGATGTGGCCGGTCTGGTCGTCGAAGAAGAAATCGGGTTCAAACTCGCGCAGAAAGCTGCCCTTGGCCAGCCCGCCCAGGAACATGGCCTCGTCGACCTCGATGCGCCAGTCCATCAGCGTGCGGATGGCGCGTTCGTGCGCCGGCGCGCTGCGCGCCGT
>JALHPY010000020.1 GCA_022842305.1 Rubrivivax sp. | reverse complement strand
GCACCGCCGACCACGGCCACGTCGCCCTGGCTGCCCTTGTGCGCGGCGTGCGCGGCCTGGCCGCTGGCCGCGGGGCCGGCAAGCCAGGCGCTGGCGCCTTCGGGCTGCACGCCCAGCGGCGCCAGCCACACCGGGCCGGCCTGGTCGCGCCCCTGGCCGGTGAAGCATCCCGGCTTGAGCGTCAGCAGCGACAGCGTGGCCGCAGCGCGCACGGCGGCGTCGCCCAGCAACTGGCCGGTGTCGGGGTGCAGGCCGGTGGGGATGTCCACCGCCAGCACCGGCGCAGGGCCGGCGTTCATCAGCGTGATCGCCTGGGCCATCGCACCGGCCGGTGCGCGCGTGCTGCCGATGCCCAGCAGGGCGTCGATGGCCAGATCATGGGCCGGCACGCTGCCGCTGAAGGCCTGGATCGGCACGCCTGCAGCACGGGCCTCGGCCAGGGCCTGCGCCGCATCCGCGGGCAGTTGCGTCGGATCGGCCAACAGGACGACCTGCACCGCCTTGCCGGCCTGGTGCAGATGGCGCGCGGCCACCAGGCCGTCGCCGCCGTTGTTGCCGGGCCCGGCGAAGACCTGCACCCGTTGCGCGTGCGGCGCCAGCGCCAGTGCCAGGCGCGCCACGGCCAGGCCGGCGCGGGCCATCAGCACATGCGGTGCGTGGGCGGCCAGGGCGGCCTGCTCGACGGCGCGCGAGGCCGCTGCGTCGTGCAGCGGCCAGGGGCCGCTGCGGGCGGTCACGGGCAGGATGTCGCCGACGGGCCTCATGGGCGCATTGTCAGCCCGCACCGCGCAGCCGGGCCAGGCCCAGGCGTGCGCAATCCAGCGGTGCCGCGCGCCCGCTGATGCGCTCGGCCAGCACGCGCGCCGAGCCGCAGGCCAGCACCCAGCCGCTGGCGCCGTGGCCCAGGTTGAGCCAGACGCCCGGAGCGCCGCTTTCGCCCAGCACGGGCGGGCCGTCGGGCAGCATGGGGCGCGCGCCCTTCCACTGCTGCGCCTCGCGTACCAGGGCGGCGCCGGGGAACCAGTCGTCCAGCACCTTGTAAAGCGTGCGCAGGGTGGCGGGATGCATGCGTGCGGCCGAGCCGCCCAGCTCGGCGCCGCCGGACACGCGCACGCGCTGGCCCAGGCGGGCGATGGCCACGCGGAAGCGTTCGTCGCGCAGCGCCGCGCGCGGCGCATTGTGGCCGTGGCCGTCGAGGTGGCGCAGCGGTGCGGTCACCGAATAGCCGTGCACCGCGGCCAGCGGCAGGCCGCAGCCGATGCCCGCCAGCAGCGCATTGGCCTGGGCGCCGGCGCAGACCACGATGGCCTCGGCCTCGTGGATCTCGCCGCCGGCCAGTTGCAATGCCGGCCGCGTGCCCGGCGCCAGACTGCGCACCTCGGCATCGAACTGGAAGCGCGCGCCCAGGCGCTGGGCCTCGGCCTTGAGGGCCTGGGCGAACTGGCGGCAGTTGCCCACGCCGTCTTGCGCCAGGTGGATGGCGGCGTGCAGCTCGGTGCCGGTGGCCAGGCCGGGCTCGATCTGGCGCGCGCGGACGGGGTCGACGACGTCGTGCGCCACGCCCAGTTCGCGCAGCAGGGCCAGGCCGCCCTGCGCCTCATGCAGTTCGCGGGCGCCGCGCAGCAGCACCAGCCAGCCGGGCATCTGCTCGAACTCCAGGCGCAGCGTGCGTGTGAGCTCGAGCATGCGGTCGCGGCTGAACCCGGCCAGTTGGTGAAGGGCCAGTCGGTTGGCCTGGTGTACCGCGGGCCTGCAGGCGCGCCACCAGCGCCACAGCCAGGGCAACTGCGCCAGCGCGCCTGCGCCCCCCAGGCGCAGCGCCGCGTTCGGGCCCAGCCACTGGCGCAGCAGTCGGGACGGCTCGCCCGGCGCAGCCCAGGGTGCGATGCTGCCCGGTGCCAGGATGCCGCCGTTGGCGAAGCTGGCCTCTTCGGCCACGCTGCCGCGGCGTTCGAACACCGTGACCTCGTGGCCCAGGGCGGCCAGCTCATACGCCGTGGTGACGCCGACGATGCCGGCGCCGACGAGGGCTACGCGCACCGGTGCTCCCCTCGAACGGCCACCGCCGGGCTGCATGCTAAGATCATTGGGTTTGCCTCAGTGGAGGTTGCTGCATCAAGGCAGTGCGCTGGTCGACGGAAGCCGCAAGGCATCTGCTGAACAACGCAGCCGGATGCAACAGCTCTGCAGCAGGCAGACCAATCGCGAACCCAGCCGAACCAAGGTGTCGGGGCCCAGCCGAGCAGCTCGTCAAGAGATGCCGCGCCAGCCCCGATGAAGCGGCGGGATTCTAGACCCAACCTTAGGACTTTCCATGACTGTCTCCATGCGTGAAATGCTGGAAGCGGGCGTCCATTTCGGACACCAGACCCGCTTCTGGAACCCCAAGATGGCTCCGTACATCTACGGCCATCGCAACAAGATCCACATCATCAACCTCGAGAAGACGCAGCCGCTCTTCGAGGACGCGATGAAGTTCATCCGCCAGCTGGCCAGCAAGCGCGGCACCATCCTGATGATCGGCACCAAGCGCCAGGCGCGCGAGGTCATCGCGCTGGAAGCGGGGCGCTGCGGCATGCCCTACGTCGACCAGCGTTGGCTGGGCGGCATGATGACCAACTTCAAGACCGTCAAGGGTTCGCTGAAGAAGCTCAAGGACATGCAGGCCACCAAGGAAGCCGGCACCGAGGCGATGATCAAGAAGGAAGCGCTGCTGTTCGACCGCGAGCTGATCAAGCTCGAGAAGGACATCGGCGGCATCCAGGACATGAGCGCGCTGCCCGACGCCATGTTCGTGATCGACGTCGGCTACCACAAGATCGCCGTGGCCGAGGCCAAGAAGCTGGGCATCCCGGTGATCGGCATCGTCGACACCAACCATTCGCCGCTGGGCATCGACTACGTCATCCCCGGCAACGACGACTCCGCCAAGGCCGTGGCCCTGTACGCCAAGGCGGTGGCCGACGCCGTGCTCGAAGGCAAGGCCAACGCCACCAACGAGGTGGTGCAGGCCGTGGCTGGCGGCGACGAATTCGTCGAAGTCAACGAAGAAGCCTGATCGCGCACGGCGGCCGCCCTGCAAGGGCTGGCCGCCGCCGCACCTGCTCACCGTGCCCCAGGGTCCGGTGGGCGCCCGTTTTTGAAGGAGATTCCAATGCCCGCAATCACTGCAAGCATGGTGGCCGAACTGCGTGCCAAGACCGACGCACCGATGATGGAGTGCAAGAAGGCCCTGACCGAGGCCGACGGCGACGCTGCGCGCGCCGAAGAGATCCTGCGCGTCAAGCTGGGCAGCAAGGCCAGCAAGGCGGCGTCGCGCATCACCGCCGAGGGCGTGGTCGCCGCGGCCGTGAATGGCAGCACCGGCGCGCTGGTCGAGGTCAACTGCGAGACCGACTTCGTGTCCAAGAACGAATCGTTCCTGGCCTTCACCCAGGCCGCCGCGCGCCTGGTGGCCGAGCACAACCCGGCCGACCTGGCCGCGCTGTCGGCGCTGCCGCATGCGCAGGACGGCTTCGGGCCGACCGTGGAAGACGTGCGCAAGGGCCTGATCGGCAAGATCGGCGAGAACATGGCCATCCGCCGCTTCAAGCGCTACGCCGGCGGCGGCCACCTGGCCAGCTACCTGCACGGCACGCGCATCGGCGTGCTGGTCGAGTTCAAGGGTGACGAGGTCGCCGCCAAGGACGTGGCCATGCACGTGGCCGCGATGAAGCCCAAGGCGCTGGCCACCGGCGACGTGCCGGTTGCGCTGATCGAGGTCGAGCGTCGCGTCGCCGCCGAGAAGGCGGCCGAGGACGCCGCCACCGCGGTGGCCGCCGGCAAGCCGGCGCAGTCGGCCGAGATCGTGGCCAAGCGCGTCGAGGGCTCGGTGCAGAAGTTCCTGAAAGAGGTCTCGCTGCTGAACCAGGCCTTCGTCAAGAACGACAAGCAGACGGTTGAGCAGATGCTCAAGGAAAAGGCCACGCAGGTGCTGGGCTTCACGCTCTACGTGGTGGGCGAGGGCATTGAGAAGAAGGTCGACGACTTCGCCGCCGAAGTGGCCGCGCAGGTCGCCGCCGCCAAGGCGCAGTAAGGCCTGGCCGGGCGCCCGCCCCCGCGGGGTGGGCGCCCCTTACACTGCGATCTGTTCTCGAGGAGTCCGATACGTGCCTGCGTACAAGCGCATCCTGCTCAAGCTCTCGGGCGAAGCCCTGATGGGCGACGATGCCTACGGCATCAACCGCGCCACCATCGTGCGCATGGTTCAGGAGGTGCAGGGCGTCACGCGCCTGGGCTGCGAGGTCGCGGTGGTCATCGGCGGCGGCAACATCTTCCGCGGCGTGGCCGGCGGGTCGGTGGGCATGGATCGCGCCACGGCCGACTACATGGGCATGCTGGCCACGGTGATGAACGCGCTGGCCCTGGCCGACACCATGCGCCAGGAGGGCATGACCGCGCGCGTGATGTCGGCCATCAGCATCGAGCAGGTGGTCGAGCCCTATGTGCGGCCCAAGGCGCTGCAGTACCTCGAAGAAGGCAAGGTGGTGATCTTCGCCGCCGGCACCGGCAACCCGTTCTTCACGACGGATACCGCCGCGGCGCTGCGCGGCGCCGAGATTGGCGCCGAGATCGTGCTCAAGGCGACCAAGGTCGACGGCGTGTACAGCGCCGATCCCAAGAAAGACCCATCGGCCACGCGCTACACGCGCATCAGCTTCGACGAAGCGATCTCGCGCAACCTGCAGGTCCTGGACGCCACCGCCTTCGCGCTGTGCCGTGACCAGAAGCTGCCGATCAAGGTTTTCAGCATCTTCAAGCCCGGCGCGCTGCTGCGCGTGGTGCAGGGCGAGGACGAAGGCACCCTGGTGCACGTTTGAGGAGGCGCCCAGCGCATGAGCACCCACACCATCCCCGACATCAAGAAGACCGCCGAGCACAAGATGGGCAAGTCCGTCGAGGCGCTCAAGGCCGACCTGCACAAGATCCGCACCGGCCGCGCCCACCCCGGGCTGCTGGACCAGGTGCACGTCGATTACTACGGTTCGATGGTGCCCATCAGCCAGGTGGCCAACGTCTCGCTGCTGGACGCGCGCACGATCACCGTGCAGCCCTGGGAAAAGGGCATGGGCGCCAAGATCGAGCGGGCGATCCGCGAATCCGACCTGGGCCTCAACCCCTCGGCGCAGGGCGACCTGCTGCGCGTGCCCATGCCGGCGCTCACCGAAGAGCGCCGCAAGGAGCTGACCAAGGTCGTGCGCCACGCCGGTGAAGAAGCCAAGATCGCCGTGCGCAGCGTGCGCCGCGAAGGCAACGAGCACCTGAAGAAGTTGCTCAAGGACAAGGAAGTGGCCGAGGACGACGAGCGCCGCGCGCAAGATGAGGTGCAGCGCCTGACCGACCGCACGATCGCCGAGATCGATCGCCTGGTGCAGGGCAAGGAAGCCGAGGTGATGGCCGTCTGAGCGCGGCCATCCACCCCGAGGCATCCGATGTCCGAACTGTCCTTCGTCGCGGGCGCAGGCGAGCCCGCCGCGGCCGAGCGGCCCGCCGCGCCGCGCCACGTGGCCCTGGTCATGGACGGCAACGGCCGCTGGGCGCGGCGCCGCTTCATGCCGCGCTTCTTCGGCCACAAGCAGGGTGTGGACGCGCTGGTGCGCGCGGTCAACGCCTTTGCCGAGCGCGGCGTCGAGTACCTCACGGTGTTCGCCTTCTCATCCGAGAACTGGAAGCGCCCCAACGAAGAAGTCTCGGGCCTGATGAGCCTGGTGCTGGTGGCCGTGTCCAAGTACCTGGCCAAGATGGCGGGCGACGGCGTGCGCATTCGCATCGTGGGCGACCGCTCGGCGGTGTCGGACAAGCTGCGCCGTGCCTGGGAACACGCCGAGGAACTGACGCAGCACAACCGCCGCATCACGCTGGCCGTGGCCTTCAACTACGGCGGCCGCTGGGACGTGGTGCAGGCCTGCCGCCGCGCCATCGAGCAGGGCGTGCCGGCCGAGCAGGTGGACGAGCAATGGCTGTCGCGCAACATGGCGCTGTCGTTCGCGCCCGACCCCGACCTGTTCATCCGCACCGGCGGCGAGATGCGCATCAGCAACTTCCTGCTGTGGCAGGCCGCGTACTCGGAACTGTTCTTCACCGAATGCCTGTGGCCCGACTTCGGTGAAGCCGAGATCGACGCCGCGCTGGCGGCCTATGCCGGGCGCGACCGGCGCTACGGCGGCATACAGCCCAACACCGTGGTCTCGCAAGGCACATGAGCGGCGGCGCGGGGCCCGGATGCCAGACGGCTGCGCGCGCTGCGGCGCTGGCCGCCTGAGCCCCATGCTGCGCCAGCGCATCATCACCGCGCTCGTGCTCGTGGCGCTGCTGCTGGGGGCATTGACGTCGTCCAGTGCCTGGCCCTTTGCGCTGCTGATGCTGGCGCTGATCGCTGCGGCCGGCTGGGAGTGGGGCCGCCTGAACCAGGCCGCGGCTTGGCAGTCGCTGGCCATGGGCGGCGCCGTCGCCGGCGTCGGCATCGCGCTGCTGCTCACGCAGGGCAGCGATTGGACCGCGCCGCCCGCGCTGTGGTGGGCCGCGCTGGCGCTTTGGCTGGTGGCCGGCAGCGTGGCGCTGAAGAGCGGCCCGGCGGCCTGGCCGCAACTGCCGCGCGTGGCGCGCTGGTTGCTGGGCCTGGTGGCGCTGTGGGCCACTTGGCTGGCGGTGACGCAGGCGCGCGCCATCGGCGCCAACTTTCTGCTGTCGGTGCTGTGTCTGGTGTGGATGGCCGATATCGCCGCGTACTTTGGCGGCCGCGCCTTCGGCCGGCGCAAGCTGGCACCGTCCATCAGCCCGGGCAAGAGCTGGGAAGGCGTGTGGTCCGGCATGGCCGGGGTGCTGCTGCTGGCGGCGTTCTGGATCTGGCTGGATGGCCACTTCAGCTTCGACAGCGCCAGCCTGTACTCGCGCCTGTGGCAGTCGGTGGGCCTGGGGGGCATGGCGCTGGCGCTGCTGGGGCTGTGCGGGCTGAGCGTGATGGGCGACCTGATCGAATCACTGGTCAAGCGCGCTGCGGGGGCCAAGGACAGCAGCGGGCTGCTGCCAGGCCATGGCGGCGTGCTCGACCGTGTGGACGCGCTGCTGCCCGTGGTGCCGGTGGCCATGGCGCTGGCGTCGCTGGGGGGCGGCCGATGAGCGCGCGCCAGCAACTCGTCATCCTGGGCTCCACCGGTTCCATCGGCGTGAGCACGCTGGACGTGGTGGCGCGCCATCCCGATCGCTACCAGGTCTTCGGCCTGAGTGCGCAGCGCCGCGTCGACCTGCTGCTGGCGCAGTGCCGCCAGTTCCGCCCGCGCTACGCCGTGCTGGCCACCGAAGCCGCGGCGGCCGAGCTGCGCACGGCCCTGGCCTTGGAGGGCCTGGCCACCGAGGTGCTGGTGGGCGCCGACGCGCTGTGCAGCCTGGCCGCCGAGCCCGAGGTGCATGCCGTGATGGCGGCCATCGTCGGTGCCGCCGGCCTGCCCGCCTGCATGGCCGCGGCGCGCGCCGGCAAGCGCCTGCTGCTGGCCAACAAGGAAGCGTTGGTGGTCGGCGGCGCGCTCTTCATGCAGGCCGTGGCCGCGGGCGGCGCCACGCTGCTGCCCATCGACAGCGAGCACTCGGCCATCTTCCAGTGCCTGCCCGAAGACCGCAGCACCTGGCGCCAGCGCATAGACCACATCGTGCTCACCGCCAGCGGTGGGCCCTTCCGCCAGCGCGCGCACGACACGCTGCACGCCGTCACGCCCGAGCAGGCCGTGGCCCACCCCAACTGGGTGATGGGGCGCAAGATCTCGGTCGATTCGGCGACCATGATGAACAAGGCGCTCGAGGTGATCGAGGCGCGCTGGCTGTTCGACCTCGAGCCCGAGCGCATCCGCGTGGTCATCCACCCGCAGAGCATCATCCACTCGATGGTGGTGTGCCGCGACGCCTCGGTGCTGGCGCAACTGGGCACGCCCGACATGAAGGTGCCCATCGCCTACGGCCTGGCCTTCCCCGAGCGCATCGAATCGGGTGCGGCCAGCCTGGACTTTCTGCAACTGAACGCGCTCACCTTCGAGCAGCCCGAGCGCAGCCGCTGTCCGGGGCTCTTTCTGGCCTGGGACGCGCTGCGCGCCCCGGCCGGCACCACCGCGGTGCTCAACGCCGCCAACGAAGAAGCCGTGGCGGCCTTCCTGGCCGGAACCATAGGCTTCACGGCGATTCACAAGGTCAATGCGCAAACCCTCGAACGCCTGCCCCCCGACCTCGGCCCCGGGCACACGCTGGCCGACCTGCTCGACCTGGACCGGCGCGCGCGCGCGCTGGCCGGCGGCATGATCCGGGAACTGGCGGCGCGATGATCACCATCCTGGCCTTTCTGCTGACGCTGGGCATCCTGGTCGTCATCCACGAGTACGGCCACTACCGCGTGGCCGTGGCCTGCGGGGTGAAGGTGCTGCGCTTCTCGGTCGGCTTCGGCCGCGTGCTGTGGCGGCATCAGCGCTCGCCCGACAGCACCGAGTTCGTGGTCTGCGCGCTGCCGCTGGGCGGCTATGTGCGCATGCTCGACGAGCGCGAGGCGCCGGTCATGCCCGAAGAGATGTCGCAGGCCTTCAACCGCAAGACGCTGTGGCAGCGTTCGGCCATCGTCGCTGCCGGGCCGCTGGCCAACCTGGGGCTGGCGGTGCTGCTGTACGCCTCGGCGCACTGGATAGGCCTGGAAG
This sequence comes from Rubrivivax sp., assembly GCA_022842305.1. Taxonomy (GTDB): domain Bacteria; phylum Pseudomonadota; class Gammaproteobacteria; order Burkholderiales; family Burkholderiaceae_C; genus Rubrivivax. The sequence continues at coordinate 37,743 of JALHPY010000020.1, read as the reverse complement.
AGCCCAAGGCCGTGCTGGCCCCGCCGCCGGCTGCCAGCCTGGCCGAGCGCGCCGGCCTGCGCGGCGGCGACTGGGTGCGTGCCGCGGCAGTAGATGGCGGCGAGTGGTCCGACATCGGCTCGATGAGCGACCTGCGCTGGCAAGCCACCCAGGCGGCGACGCAGCGCCAGCGGCTGGACCTGCAGGTCACCGACCGCGACGGCCGGGGCCTGCGTACGCTGACGCTCGATCTGGGTGGCATCGATCCGCTGGAGGTCGACGCCGGCTTCATCCGCAAGGCCGGCCTGGGGGGCCTGTTCAGCGAGCCCGTGCTGGGCGATGTCAAGGCCGGTGGCCCGGCCGCCCTTGCCGGCCTGAAGGCCGGTGACCGCGTGCTCGAGGTCGATGGCCTGCCCATCACGGATGCGCAGACGCTGCGTGAACGCATCCGTGCCGGCGTGCGTGAAGGCCAGGCGCTGGCGCAGCGCTGGCGGCTCGAACGCGACGGCCGCATGCTGCAGGTCGAGGTCACGCCGCGCGCGATGCGCGACGGTGACAAGACCATAGGCCGCATCGACGCCTTCGTCGGCCTGCCGCCGGCCATGGTGACGGTGCGCCACGGCCCGATCGAAGGCCTGGTGCAGGCGACGCAGCGCACCTGGGACGTGTCGGTGCTGACGGTGCGCATGCTGGGCCGCATGCTCATCGGCGAGGCCTCGCTCAAGAACCTGAGCGGGCCCATCACCATCGCCGACTACGCCGGCCAATCGGTGCAGCAGGGCCTGGCCTATTACCTGGGCTTCCTGGCGCTGGTGAGCGTGAGCCTGGGCGTGCTCAACCTGCTGCCCCTGCCCATGCTCGATGGCGGCCACCTGATGTATTACATTTTCGAGGGCATCACCGGACGCCCGGTCTCCGACCTCTGGCTGGCCCGGCTGCAACGCGGTGGCATCGCCGTGCTGTTGCTGATGATGTCTGTCGCCCTCTTCAACGACGTGGCCCGCCTGCTGGGCCTGCACTAAAGCGCCCATGCTCCCTGTTTCCCTGTTCGGGCCGCTGCGCCCTGCCGCGGTGGTGTTCATCGCGGCCGCATCGGCACTGGCCGTGGCGCCGGTGCGCGCCGCCCAGCCCTTCGTCATCCAGGACATCCGCATCGAGGGCGTGCAGCGCACCGACCCGGGCACGGTGTTCGCGGCGCTGCCCTTCCGCATCGGCGACACCTACACCGACGACAAGGGTTCGGCCGCGCTGCGGGCGCTGTTTGCCACCGGCCTGTTCAAGGACGTGCGCATCGAGATCGAGGGCCAGGTCACGGTCATCGTGGTCGAGGAGCGGGCCATCGTGGCCAGCATTTCCTTCGTCGGCCTGAAAGAGTTCGACAAGGAGCCGCTGACAAAGTCGCTCAAGGACGCCGGCATCGGCGAGGGCCTGCCCTACGACCGCGCGCTGATCGACCGCGCCGAGCAGGAGATCAAGCGCCAGTACCTCAGCCGCAGCCTCTACGGTGCCGAGGTGGTGACCACGATCACGCCGCTTGAGCGCAACCGCGTCAACATCACCTTCACCATGACCGAGGGTGACGCGGCGCGCATCAGCGACATACGCATCGCCGGCGCCAGCGTGGTGTCCGAATCCACGCTGCTCGAGCTGTTCGAGCTCACGCCCACGGGCTGGTTCAGCTGGTACAGCAAGTCCGACCGCTATTCGCGCAGCAAGCTCAACTCCGATCTGGAGAAGCTGCGCGCCTACTACTTCAACCGCGGCTACCTCGAGTTCGCGATCGAGGCCACGCAGGTCACCATCTCGCCCGACAAGCAGACCATCTCGATCGCCATCTCCATCAAGGAAGGTCAGCCCTACACCGTGACCTCGGTGCGACTGGAAGGCGACTACCTGGGCAAGGAAGACGAGTTCCGCTCGCTGGTGCTGCTGCGCCCGGGCCAGGCCTACCGCGGCGACGCCGTCACCGAGACCGCGCGCCGCTTCACCCAGCGCATGGGCCTGTACGGCTATGCCTTCGCGCGCATCGAGCCGCGGCCCGAGGTCGACCGCGCCACCGGCCAGGTGGCGGTGGTGTTTGCGGCCGAGCCGCAGCGCCGCGTGTACGTGCGCCGCGTCGACATGGCCGGCAACACGCGCACGCGCGACGAGGTCGTACGGCGTGAGTTCCGCCAGCTCGAATCGGCCTGGTACGACGGCGGCCTGATCCAGCTGTCCAAGGAGCGGGTCGACCGCCTGGGCTACTTCAAGGACGTCGAGATCGAGACGCAAGAGGTTCCGGGCGCGCCCGACCAGGTCGACCTGGTGGTCACGCTGACCGAGAAGCCCACCGGCAACCTGGCCATCGGCGCGGGCTATTCCAACGCCGAGAAGCTGACCTTCTCGGCCTCGGTGCGCCAGGACAACGCTTTCGGCTCGGGCAAGAGCCTGGGCCTGGAGATCAACACCGGCCGCACCAACCGCACCCTGGTGGTGAGCACGGTCGACCCCTACTGGACGGTGGACGGCATCTCGCTGGCGCTGGATGCCTTCTACCGCACCACGCGCCCGATCAACTTCCTGGGCGACAGCTACGACCTCAAGACCCCCGGCGCCTCGGCGCGCTTCGGCGTGCCCTTCTCCGAGTACGACACGGTCTACCTGGGCCTGGGCTGGGAGCGCACCGAGCTCGGCACCTCGGTCGGCCTGCCGCTGGCCTGGCTGAACTACCGCGCGCTCTACGGCGGCACCACCGACGCCTTTGCCGCCACCATCGGCTGGGCACGCGACGGCCGTGACAGCGTGCTGGTGCCCAGCGCCGGCCGCTACCAGCGCCTGTTCTTCGAGTGGAGCTTCGCCGGCGAAGTGCGCTACCTCAAGACCAACGTGCAGTACCAGGAATACTGGCAGCTGCCGGCGCGCCTGACGCTGGGCGTCAACGCCGAGATCGGCGTCGGCCGCGGTCTGGGCGGCAAGCCCTTCCCGGTGTTCAAGAACTTCTACGGCGGCGGCCTGGGCACGGTGCGCGTGTTCGAGCAGGGCTCGCTGGGCGTGATCGATCCCACCGGCTCGTACATCGGCGGCGCCAAGCGCTTCAACGCCAACGCCGAGCTGTACTTCCCTGTGCCCGGCACCGGCAACGACCGCTCGCTGCGCATCTTCGCCTTTACCGACGTGGGCAATGTCTGGCGCGAGGGCGAGAAGGTCACCACCGACTCACTGCGTTCCTCGGCCGGCCTGGGCCTGAGCTGGATCTCGCCGGTGGGCCCGCTCAAGCTGAGTTGGGGTACGCCCTTGAAGGTACAGCGCAACGATAGAATCCAACGTTTCCAATTCCAGATCGGGACTGCCTTCTGATGAAGACGTTCGCCCTCAGCGCCCTCCATGCGGTCACCGCGCTTGCCCTTTTCGCGACCGCTGCCGCGCCAGTCGCGGCCCAAGACCTCAAGATCGGCTACGTCAACAGCGAACGCGTGCTGCGCGAGGCCACGCCGGCCAAGGCGGCGCAGACCAAGCTCGAGGCCGAGTTCGGCAAGCGCGAGCGCGAGCTCAATGACACCGCGGCCAAGCTCAAGACCGCCGCCGACAAGTTCGAGAAGGACGCGCCCACGCTGTCCGAATCCGACAAGAACCGGCGCCAGCGTGAACTGGTCGAGCAAGACCGCGACCTGCAGCGCAAACGCCGCGAGTTCCAGGAAGACCTGAACCAGCGCCGCAACGAGGAACTGGCTGCCGTGGTCGAACGCGCCAACCGCGTCATCAAACAGATCTTCGACGCCGAAAAGTACGACCTGATCCTGCAGGAAGTGGTGTTTGCCGGTGCCCGCGTCGACATCACCGACAAGGTCATCAAGACCCTCAACGCGCCGCCGTCCGCGGCCAAGTAGTCGATTCCTGCCAGCGCGCGCAGCTATCGTGTCGGGGGTGCGGGCGCGCGTCGCTGATCTGGCCCGATTGCTGGGCGGTGAACTGCTCGGCGACCCGGGCATTGAAGTGCAACGCATCGCGCCGCTCGAGGCCGCCGACGCCTCCAGCATCAGCTTCCTGTCGCACCCGCGCTACCAGGCGCAGCTGACCACCACGCTGGCGGCCTGCGTCATCGTCGGCCCCGCCGCACGCGACGTTGCGGCGGCGCGCGGTGCGGCCATCGTCTGCGCCGACCCCTACCTGGCGTTTGCCCGCCTCACGCAATGGTGGGCCGCGCAGACACGCCGCGTGCCGGCCGCCGGCGTGCATGCCAGCGCCGTGGTCGAGGAAGGCGCGCTGATAGCTGCCAGCGCCAGCATCGGGCCGTTGGCCTGCATCGCCCGCGGCGCGCGCATCGGGCCCGGCGCGCTGATCGGCAGCCACGCCAGCATCGGCGAGGACGCCGAGGTCGGCCCCGGCACGCGCCTGGCCCCGCACGTCAGCCTGGGTGCGGCCTGCCGCATCGGCGCGCGCGGCATCGTGCACAGCGGCGTGGTCATCGGTGCCGACGGCTTCGGCTTTGCGCCCGACCAGGGGCGCTGGGAAAAGATCGAACAGCTCGGCGCCGTGCACATCGGCGACGACGTCGAGATCGGCGCCAACACCTGCATCGACCGCGGCGCGCTGCAGGACACCGTGCTCGAAGACGGTGTCAAGCTCGACAATCTGGTGCAGATCGGCCACAACGTGCGCGTCGGCGCGCACAGCGCCTTTGCCGGCTGCGTGGGCGTGGCCGGCAGCGCGCGCATCGGCCGGCACTGCACGGCAGGCGGCGGCGCCATCATCCTGGGCCACCTGGAGATCGTCGACCACGTGCACATCAGCGCCGCCACGCTGATCACGCGCTCGATCCACAAGCCCGGTGTCTACAGCGGTGCCTTCCCCTTCGATGACAATGCCGCGTGGGAGAAGAACGCCGCAACGCTGCGGCAACTGCACGCGCTGCGCGACCGCCTGCGAGCACTAGAACGCAAGAACTGACACTTCATGGACATCCAATACATCCTGCGCAAGCTGCCGCACCGTTACCCCTTTCTGCTGGTCGACCGCGTGCTCGAGATCGACAAGAACGTGCGCATCAAGGCGTTGAAGAACGTGACCATCAACGAGCCCTTCTTCCCCGGGCACTTCCCGGCGCGGCCGGTGATGCCGGGGGTGCTGATGCTCGAGGCGCTGGCGCAGGCCGCGGCGCTGCTGTCCTTCGAGTCGATGGACACCGAGCCGGGTGAGGACACGGTGGTCTACTTCGTGGGCATCGACGGCGCGCGCTTCAAGCGGCCCGTGGGGCCCGGCGACCAACTCATCCTCGAAGCCACCATCGACCGCGTCAAGTCCGGCATCTACCGCTACAAGACGCGCGCCAGCGTCGACGGCGCGCTGGCCTGCGAGGCCGACCTGATGTGCACCATGCGCAAGGTCAGCTGAACCCATGGCGCGGGTCCACGCCACGGCCCTGGTCGACGCGGCCGCCGAGCTGGCCGACGACGTGAGCGTCGGTGCCTACGCGGTGATCGGCGCGGGCGTCACGGTGGGGCAGGGCACCCGCATCGGCGCGCACTGCACGATCCACGGGCCCACGCACATCGGCGCCGGCAACGTCATCCACGACCACGCCGCTTTGGGCTGCGCGCCGCAGGACATGAAGTACCGCGGCGAACCCACGCAGCTGTTGGTGGGCGACCGCAACACCATTTTCCAGTTCTGCACCTTCAGCCGCGGCACGGTGCAGGACGGGGGCATCACGCGCGTGGGCAGCGACAACTGGATCATGGCCTACGTGCACATCGCGCACGACGTGCAACTGGGCAACCGGACCGTGCTGGCCAACAACGCCACGCTGGCCGGCCACGTGCACGTGGGCGACTGGGCCATCGTCGGCGGGCTGTCGGGCATCCACCAGTTCTGCAAGGTGGGCGCGCACGTGATGCTGGGCTTCCAGAGCCATGTCTCGCAGGACGTGCCGCCCTTCATGACGGCCGCCGGCAACCCGCTGGGCGTGGCCGGCATCAACGCCGAAGGCCTGCGCCGGCGCGGCTTCTCGCGCGAGCGCATCGCCCTGGTCAAGCAGATGCACCGACTGCTCTACCGCGACGGCCTGACGCTGGAGAAGGCGCGCGAGGCCATCGCCGCGCTGGCAGGCACCGTGGAGGGCGGCGACGCCGACATCGCGATGCTGCAGGACTTCCTGGCCGCCGCGGCGCGCGGCATCGTGCGCTGACTAGCATGCAACTGGCCATGGTCGCCGGCGAAGCCTCGGGCGACCTGCTGGCCGGCCTGCTGTTGGGCGGTCTGCGCCAGCGCTGGCCGACGCTGCAGGCCGCGGGCATCGGCGGGCCGCGCATGGCCGAGCAGGGCTTCCAGGCCTGGTGGCCGCACGACAAGCTGGCGGTGCGCGGCTATGTCGAGGTGCTGCGCCATTACCGCGAGATCTCCGGTATCCGCCAGGCGCTGTGCCAGCGCCTGCTGCAGCAGCGGCCGGCGGCCTTCATCGGCGTGGACGCGCCCGATTTCAACCTGGGGCTGGAGGCAAAGCTCAAGGCCGCGGGCATCAAGAGCGTGCACTTCGTCTGCCCGTCGATCTGGGCCTGGCGCGGCGGCCGGGCGCGCAAGATGGCGGCCAGCGTGGACCACGTGCTGTGCCTGTTCCCGTTTGAGCCCGAACTGCTGCGCGCGCACGGCGTGGCCGCCAGCTACGTGGGCCACCCGCTGGCCGACGCCATCCCGCTGGACCCGCCGCGCGCCGCCAGCCGCGCCGCGCTGGGCCTGAGCGACGACGACTGCGTGGTGGCCGTGCTGCCCGGCAGCCGGCGCTCCGAGATCCAGTACATCGCACCGGTGTTCCTGCGCGCCTGCGCGCAACTGCTGCGCGAGCGCCCGGCGCTGCGCCTGCTGCTGCCGGTGGCGCCGGGGCTGCGGCCGATGATCGAGCCGCTGATCGTCGCACACGCACCCGGCCTGCCGCTGCAGCTGCTGGACGGCCAGTCGCACGCCGCTCTGGCCGCCTGCGACGCCACGCTCATTGCCAGCGGAACGGCCACGCTCGAAGCCGCGCTGTTCAAGCGGCCCATGGTCATCGGCTACCGCATGCACCCCTTGAGCTGGCAGATCATGAAGCGCATGCGCTACCAGCCCTGGGTGGGCCTGCCCAACATCCTGTGCCGCGAATTCGTCGTGCCCGAGCTGATCCAGGACGACTGCACGCCCGACGCGCTGGCGCGCGCCGTGCTGCGCTGGCTGGACGACGGCCCGGCGGCGCTGCTGCTGGAGCGCCGCTTCGACGACCTGCACCAACTGCTGAAGCGCGACACCGCGCGCTGTGCCACCGATGCCCTCGCGCAAATCCTTCAGGCTTGAACAGCTGGGCCCCGAGTGGGCGCGGCCGGGCCTGGTGGCCGGGGTCGATGAAGCCGGCCGCGGGCCGCTGGCCGGGCCGGTGGTGGCCGCGGCGGTGATCCTGGACGAGCTGCAGCCCATCCGCGGGCTGGGCGACTCGAAAGTCATCGCTCCGCGCCGGCGCGAGGCGCTGTTCGACGAGATCCGCGCGCGCGCGCTGTGCTGCTGCATCGCCAGCGCCAGCGCCGAGGAGATCGACCGCCTGAACATCCTGCAGGCCACGCTGCTGGCCATGCAGCGCGCGGTGGCCGGGCTGCGCCTGCGCCCACAGCGCGTGGTGGTGGACGGCAACCGTGCCCCGGCGCTGCCGGTGCCGGTGGCGGCCATCGTCAAGGGCGACGCCAAGGTGGCGGCGATCTCGGCCGCGTCCATCCTGGCCAAGGTGCACCGCGACCGCCTGTGCCTGGAACTGGATCAGGCGCACCCGGCCTACGGCTTTGCCGCGCACAAGGGCTACCCCACGCCCGAGCACCTGGCGGCCCTGCGCGCGCACGGGCCCTGCGCCGAACACCGGCAGAGCTTTGCGCCGGTGCGCGCTGCCGGAAGCGCGCGGTGAACGCGCCGCAGCGCATCACCTCGCGCGACAACCCGCTGCTGCTGCGCCTGCGCCGCCTGGCGCAGGACGGCGGCGCTTACCGCCGCGCCGGCCAGGTGTGGATAGAGGGCGAGCACCTGTGCGCGGCCCTGCGCGCGCGCGGCGGTGGGGCGCTGCAGGCGCTGATCAGCGAAGCCGCCTGGGACGACCCCGCGCTGCGCGATCTGGCCGGCTGGGCCGAGCGCGTGAGCATCGTGCCGCCGGCGCTGTTTGCCGGCATCAGCGGGCTGGAGTCGCCCGCCGGCCTGGGTTTCGTCATGGCGTTGCCGCCGGCACCGGCCATCGACGCCAGCGCCGCCAGCGTGGTGCTCGACCGCGTGCAGGACGCCGGCAACGTGGGCAGCATCCTGCGCAGCGCGGCGGCCTTCGGCGCGCGCCAGGTGCTTGCTATCAAGGGCACGGCCGCGCTGTGGTCGCCGAAGGTGTTGCGCGCCGGCATGGGCGCGCACTTCGGCCTGCGCCTGGTGGAAGGCCTGGAAGAGGCCGCGCTGGACGTGTTGACGCTGCCCCTGGTGGCCACCAGCCCGCACGCCGACACTGCTCTGCCGCAGGCCGCGCTGCCGCGCCCCTGCGCCTGGGTGCTGGGCCACGAAGGGCAGGGCGTTTCGGCCACGCTGCTGGCGCGCTGCGCGCTGCAGCTGCGCATACCGCAGCCTGGCGGCGAAGAGTCGCTCAACGTCGCTGCGGCAGCGGCGGTGTGCCTGTACGAATCAGCCCGGCGCGGGCCGGGCTAGTACACCAGCCGATCGGGCCGCAGGTCGCGCAGGATGGTGGTGGCGATCTCCTCGATCGACTTGTGCGTGGACGACAGCCAGGACACGCCCTCGCGCCGCATCATGGCCTCGGCCTCGTTGACCTCGTAGCGGCAGTTCTCCAGCGACGCGTACTTGCTGCCGGGGCGGCGCTCGTTGCGGATCTGCGCCAGGCGCGTGGGGTCTATGGTCAGGCCGAAGCACTTGCGCTTGAACGTCGTCAGCGGCGTGGGCATGCGGCCGCGGTCGAAGTCTTCGGGGATGAGCGGGTAATTGGCGGCCTTGATGCCGTGCTGCATGGCCAGGTACAGGCTGGTGGGCGTCTTGCCGCTGCGGCTGACGCCCAGAAGAATGACGTCGGCCACGTCCAGGTTGCGCGCGCTCTGGCCGTCATCGTGCGCCAGGCTGAAGTTGATGGCTTCGATGCGGTCGTGGTATTCCTGGCTTTGGCTGGCGTCGGAGAAGCGGCCGACGCGGTGGTTGCTCTTGACGCCGAACTCCACTTCCAGCGGCTCGACGAAAGTGCGGAACATGTCCAGCACCAGCCCCTTGCAGTGCTCGCCGGTGACCATCTCGCGCACCTCGTCGCTGACCAGGGTGATGAAGACGATGGGCCGCTTGCCCTCGGCCTGCGCCGTGGCGTTGATCTCCGACACCACGCGCGCGGCCTTCTCGACGGTGTCGATGAAGGGGCGGCGCAGGTGGCGCGGCCGCGCCGAGAACTGGTTGAGGATGGAGTTGCCGAAGGTCTCGGCGGTGATGCCGGTGCCATCCGAGACAAAGAACACGCTGCGTTCGGTCATGTCGTGCCGGGGGTGCTGCAGGCCGGGCCGGCCTGTGGTCCATCATAGGGAAGAACTCCGTAGAATGAACTTCATCATTCCGCCCTCCGGCCCCCACGTGAATTGCCTGCCAAGCCCCTGGATCCGCACCATTCGGTCGCGGCGGGCGCGGCCTCACGTCGGCCCCGGATCGCCGCCTGCGCGCGCCTATGCGGAAGCACCGGTTTTCTCACATCACGGAGCTTTCCCATGTCTTCACAGCAGGCCCCCCTGGCGACCGCCCTGGTCGCCCCGTTCGAACATCTGAGGATGACCGACGTCGAGACCGTAGGCGGCAAGAACGCCTCTCTCGGCGAAATGATCAGCCAACTGGCCGCCAGCGGCGTGCGCGTGCCGGGCGGCTTTGCCACCACGGCCCACGCCTTCCGCGAGTTCCTGCGCCACAACGGCCTGCAGCAGCGCATCCAGGCGGTGCTGGACGCGCTGGACGTGGACGACGTGCGCGCGCTGGTCACGGCCGGCGCGCAGATCCGCCAGTGGGTGCTGGATACACCGTTCCCTCCGGCATTGGAGGCCGCCATCCGCGAGCAGTTTGCGCTGCTCGTGGCCGGCAGTGATGACCCCGAGCGCATCAGCTTTGCCGTGCGCTCGTCGGCCACGGCCGAAGACCTGCCCGACGCGTCCTTCGCGGGCCAGCAGGAGACCTTCCTCAACGTCAGCGGCATCGAGCAGGTGCTGCACCGCATGAAGGAGGTCTTCGCCTCGCTCTACAACGACCGCGCCATCAGCTACCGCGTGCACAAGGGCTTTGCCCACGGCGACGTGGCGCTGTCGGCCGGCGTGCAGCGCATGGTGCGCAGCGATCTGGGTTCGGCCGGCGTGATGTTCACCATTGACACCGAGTCGGGCTTTACCGAAGTGGTGTTCATCACCGCCAGCTACGGCCTGGGCGAGACCGTGGTGCAGGGCTCCGTCAACCCCGACGAGTTCTACGTGCACAAGGCCACGCTGCGCGCCGGCCGCCCGGCCGTGATCCGCCGCGTGCTGGGGTCCAAGCTGCAGCGCATGGAGTTCGCCAGCGCCGCCGAGCAGGCCGCCCACGGCCGCCTGGTGACCGTGATCGACACCCCACCCGAGCAGCGCAACCGCTATTCGCTGACCGACGCCGATGTCACCGAACTGGCGCGCTTTGCGCTCATCATCGAGCAGCACTACGGCCGCCCCATGGACATCGAGTGGGGCAAGGACGGCATCGACGGCCACCTGTACATCCTGCAGGCCCGCCCCGAGACGGTGAAGAGCCAGGCCGGCGGGCGCCTCGAGCAGCGCTTCCGCATCAAGGGTGACCGCGCCAAGAACACCGTGCTGGCCGAGGGCCGCGCGATCGGCCAGAAGGTGGGCACGGGCCCGGTGCGCCTGGTGCGCAGCGTGGCCGAGATGGACCGCGTGCAGCCGGGCGACGTGCTCGTGGCCGACATGACCGACCCCAATTGGGAGCCGGTGATGAAGCGCGCCTCGGCCATCGTCACCAACCGCGGCGGGCGCACCTGCCACGCGGCCATCATCGCGCGCGAACTGGGCATCCCGGCGGTGGTGGGCTGCGGCAACGCCACCGAACACCTGAGCGAGGGCGCCCTGGTCACCGTGTCCTGCGCCGAGGGCGACGCCGGCTATGTGTACGACGGCCTGCTCGAGACCGAGATCAGCGACGTGGCGCGCGGCGAGATGCCGTACTGCCCGATCAAGATCATGATGAACGTGGGCAACCCGCAACTGGCCTTCGACTTCTGCCAGATGCCCAATTCCGGCGTCGGCCTGGCGCGGCTGGAGTTCATCATCAACAACAACATCGGGGTGCACCCCAAGGCCATCCTCGACTACCCCAACATCGACGCCGACCTGAAGAAGGCGGTCGAGTCGGTAGCGCGCGGCCACGCCAGCCCGCGCGCCTTCTACGTGGACAAGCTCACCGAAGGCATCAGCACCATCGCCGCGGCCTTCTGGCCCAAGCCGGTGATCGTGCGCCTGTCCGACTTCAAGAGCAACGAGTACCGCAAGCTCATCGGCGGCACGCGCTACGAGCCCGACGAAGAGAACCCGATGCTGGGCTTCCGCGGCGCCAGCCGCTACATCAGCGGCGACTTCAGCGACGCCTTCGCGATGGAATGCGAAGCGCTCAAGCGCGTGCGCGGCGAGATGGGGCTGACCAACGTCGAGGTCATGGTGCCTTTCGTGCGCACCGTGAAGCAGGCGCAACAGGTGGCGCAGATGCTGGCTGAACGTGGCCTGAAGCGTGGCGTGGGCGGCATGCGCCTGATCATGATGTGCGAGGTGCCCAGCAACGCCATCCTGGCCGAGCAGTTCCTCGAGCACTTCGACGGCATGTCCATCGGCTCCAACGACCTGACCCAGCTCACGCTGGGCCTGGACCGCGATTCGGGCCTGGCGCAACTGGCCAGCGACTTCGACGAGCGCGACCCGGCGGTCAAGGCGCTGATCTCGCGTGCCATTGCCGCCTGCCGTGCCCACGGCAAGTACGTGGGCATCTGCGGCCAGGGCCCTAGCGACCACCCCGACTTCGCCGACTGGCTGGCGCGCGAAGGCATCGTCTCGATCTCGCTCAACCCGGACAGCGTGGTCGAGACCTGGCAGCGGCTGGCGGCGCAGGGGCGCTAGGGGCGCTGCCCGGCACGGGCCTGGGCTCGGCGCCCGGCCCGCGTGATTCGGGCTGGTCCGGCGCTGTTCCGGGGCGCGGCTGGCGTTAAGCTATGTCACGCCCGCAAGGGGTTTCGGCCGCCCGGCCCGCAGCGCAACCATGCCGATCATCTATCGCAAGTCCACCAAGGGCACGTCCGAGATCGAGACGCGCCAGTACCGTCTGCCGCCGCGTGCGCGCAGCGCGCTCATTCTGGTCGATGGCAAACGCGATGAACCTGCCCTCAAGGCCTTGATGACGCAGCAGGCCGACGAGATTCTGGCCATGCTGCTGGAGCAGGGGTTCATCGAGCCGGCCGGCGAATCGGTGGCGCCCGCGGCCCCGCAGCCGGGCACCCCTGCTGCGCCCGTGCCGCCAGCCGCGCCCGCACCCGGGCCCGACTTCAGCAACCGCCGCCGCGCCGCGGTGCGTGAGCTCAACGACATCCTGGGGCCGGCCGGCGAAGCGCTGGCCATGCGCCTGGAGCGCGCGGGCGACGAAGCCCAGCTGCGCCCGCTGTTGCAGCTGGCGGCCCAGGTCATTGCCAGTGCGCGCGGCCGCTCGGCGGGCGAAGCCTACCTGGCGCGCTACGCGGTCTGACGGACCCCCGGCCTATTCGCCGATCTGCCAGACATGGCCGCACTTGCGGCACTGCACGCGCACGTTCTCGCCGCTGGCGTCGGACTGCAGCAGCTCCAGGCGCCCATAGGTCTTGCAGGCCGGGCAATCGGCCTGGTGGGCCGCAGCCTCGGCATGCGCCAGCAGGTACAGGTAGCGGCGCAACGCCCACAGCCCGACGGCCGAGCACAACACAAAGGCCGTGCCGTCGATGAGCTGCTCATGCCAGTCGCGGAAGCGCGTGGCGGCTTCGACCGACGCGAACAAGCCGATGACGCAGAAGAAGCACAGCACCAGGTGGGCGTGGCTTTGCAGCAGTTCGCGCTCGTACCACTTGCGGAACCCATGCTTGCGTATGCCTTCGGCCAAGGTCATGGGCGCAATGGTGGCACAGCACGGCGCGGGGCCGCTTGCATAGGGTAAGACCTATCGGTGCTTGCGCGCGAATGCTCCTCTCGTGTCAGACATCCGTAAGCGCGCGGCAAAACAGTGCTGCATGGATTGGCTTTCTTCATGCTGACGTTGCTGAACCTGCTTCAGCTCGTGCTCTACATCGCCTTGCTGGCGCTGCTGGGGCAGGGCGTGCTGTATGTGCTGGCGGGCCCGCGCCGTGACCAGAACTTCTTCTACCGGCTGCTGCAGGTGGTGGGCAAGCCCTTCACCTGGCCCGTGCGCAGGATCACGCCACGCCAGGTGAGCGATGCGCAGGTGCCCATCGTGACCTTCCTGCTGCTGCTGGTGCTGTACGCCGTGGTCACCTTCGAGCGCGCCGACCTGTGCATCAGCGCGGGCCTGGTGGGCCAGCAAGGCTGTCGATGATGCCGCTGCCCTACCTGACGTCCAAGTGGCGTGCCATGGCGCTGCTGGTGCTGGGCCGCCAGGCTGCCGCGCTGGCGGTGTTCGACGCCATGCTGGTGCGCTGGCCCGACGACGTCTATGCGCTGGCCAGCCGGGCCCACCTGCGCGTGCAGGCCGGGCAACTGCCCGCGGCGCTGCTCGATTCGCAGCGGCTGGTGCAGCTTCGGCCCGACCAAGCCCATACCTGGTTCAACCACGGCTTCATGCTCGAGACCGCCGGCCGATGGGCCGAGGCCGAGGCCGCCTTCCGCCGCGCCACGGCGCTGGGCCCCGAACTCGACCGCGCCTGGTACGGCCTGGGCCTGGTGCTGATCCGGCTGCAGCGCTACGACGAGGCCGTGGTGGCGCTCAAGCGCAACACCGAGCTGCAGCCGATGAGCCCCTACGGCTGGTACCAGCTGGCGCGCGTGCATGTCGACCGCCACCAGCCCGAAGAGGCGGTGAAGGTCATACGTCATCTCAAGGGATTCGAGCCCAAGGTCGCGGCGCAGCTGGAGCGCGAGACCGGGCTCATGGCAGGCAAGGGCGCCGCCTAGAGCAGCGCCCGCGCAAGGTGGCCGGGCCCTTCCGGCCGGAGCACCGCCAGCAGTCATGGCGGATCGAAGAACCTGCCCGGCAACGGGCCAACGTCGAAAGGGTCCATGCCATGAAGGTAAGCGAGAACCACCAGAGCTACTGGCGCAAGAACCTCCGGATCACATCGGTCCTGCTGGCGATCTGGTTCGTGGTGACCTATGTCGTGGCGTTTTTCGCCCGCGACCTGAGCTTCACGATGGCCGGCTGGCCCTTCAGCTTCTGGATGGGAGCGCAGGGCGCGTTGGTGGTCTATGTCGCGATCATCGCGTTCTACGCCCACTACATGAACAAGCTCGACATCGAGCACGGCGTTGCCGAGGAGGAATGACATGGCTGGCTTGAGCTTCGAACCCCAGACCGGCGCCTCCAACAAGGAGGCCAACGCGGCCTTCAAGAAGGGCCTGAACAAGGTCTATGGCTGGTACACCGGGGGCTTTCTGATCTTCGTGGTGGTACTGGCCATTGCCGAGCAGATGGGCCTGTCCCGCGGCGCCATCGGCATCGTCTTCCTGCTGGCCACCGTGGCGCTGTATGCCGGCATCGGCATCATGAGCCGCACCAACGACGCCGCCGAGTACTACGTGGCCGGCCGCCGCGTGCCTGCCGTGTACAACGGCATGGCCACGGGCGCCGACTGGATGTCGGCTGCTTCCTTCATCGGCATGGCGGGCACCCTCTACCTCACGGGTTACGGCGGCCTGGCCTTCATCATGGGCTGGACCGGCGGCTACTGCCTGGTGGCGCTGTTCCTGGCGCCCTACCTGCGCAAGTTCGGCCAGTTCACGATTCCCGACTTCCTGGGTGCGCGCTATGAAGGCAACGCAGCCCGCTTCGTCGGCATCCTGATCGCCATCCTGTGCTCCTTCGTCTACGTCGTGGCGCAGATCTACGGCGTGGGCCTGATCACCACCCGGCTGTCGGGCCTGGCTTTCGAGGTCGGTGTGTTCGTCGGCCTGGGCGGCATCCTGGTGTGCTCGTTCCTGGGTGGCATGCGCGCCGTGACCTGGACGCAGGTGGCGCAGTACATCATCCTGATCATTGCCTACATGATCCCGGTGGTGTGGCTGAGCGTTAAGCAGACCGGCGTGCCCATCCCGCAGGCCGTCTACGGCTCCCAGCTGGCCAAGGTGACGGCCAAGGAAGCGGAGCTGATCGCCGACCCGAAGGAGAAGGAAGTCATTGCCATCTTCAAGGGTCGCGGCGACGAACTGGGCGCCAAGTTGAAGGACGTGCCCGCTGCCTTGGCGGCCGACAAGGCCGCCGCGCAGAAGCGAATCGACGACCTGAAGGCTGCCAATGCACCGGCTGCCGACGTGGCCGCCGCAGAAAAGGCCTTGGCTGCACTGCCCATGGACGCGGCCGCAGCCAAGGCCGCATGGACGACGGCCAAGGCCGGCGCCGACGGTCGCGCCAAAGAGCTGGCCGGCATGCCGCGCCACGCCCAGGCCTACGCCGGCAACCCGGATGGCGACGAGAAGGCGCAGAAGGCCTTCAACGATTCGCGTCGCAACTTCCTGTCGCTGGTGTTCTGCCTGATGGTGGGCACGGCCGCGCTGCCGCACATCCTGATGCGCTACTACACCACGCCCTCGGTGAAGGACGCCCGCAGCTCGGTGACCTGGTCGCTGTTCTTCATCTTCCTGCTGTACTTCACGGCTCCGGCCCTGGCCGTGCTGGTGAAGTACGAGGTGTTCAACGTGCTGGTGGGCACACCGTTCGACAACCTGCCAGCCTGGGTGGGCGCATGGGCGAAGGTCGACCCGGCGCTGCTGAGCATCGCCGACGTGAACAAGGACGGCATCTTCCAGCTGGGTGAGATGCGCATCGGCGGCGACATCATCGTGCTGGCCACGCCCGAGATCGCCGGGTTGCCCTACGTCATCTCCGGCATGGTGGCGGCCGGCGGCCTGGCTGCTGCGCTGTCCACCGCCGACGGCCTGCTGCTCACCATCGCCAACGCACTGAGCCACGACCTGTACTACAAGATGATCGACCCCAACGCGCCCACCGCACGCCGGGTGATGATCTCCAAGGTGCTGCTGCTCGTGGTTGCCCTGCTGGCGGCCTACGTGGCTTCGCTGAAGGTTGCCGACATCCTGTTCCTGGTGTCTGCGGCCTTCTCGCTGGCGGCGGCGGGCTTCTTCCCGGCGCTGGTGCTGGGCGTGTTCTGGAAGCGCGCCAACAAGTGGGGCGCCGTCCTGGGCATGATCGCCGGTGTGTCGATCACCTTCTACTACATGGCCACGACGCAGGTCTGGATGCGCGGCCTGTTCGGTATCACCGGCCCGATTGCCGACTACACCTGGTGGGGCATCCTGCCCATCTCGGCCGGCGTGTTCGGCGTGCCGCTGGGCTTTGCGGTGATCATCATCGTGAGCCTGCTGACGCCGGCGCCGAAGGCGGAGATCCAGGAACTGGTGGAGCATGTGCGCTACCCCAACCTGAACACCTCGCGCGCCTGAACCGGCGCGCCAACGAGCCAGGGCCGCGTCCGTCGAGGGCGCGGCCCTTTTCACAGGCGGGGCGCGCCCATCCGTGCCGCCGTCCTGGATCCACACCGCGCAAATGACCGATCCGACACCCCATCCGCCCACGCCTTCGAGCAGCCTGCTGGGCA
Source organism: Rubrivivax sp. (assembly GCA_022842305.1). GTDB lineage: Bacteria > Pseudomonadota > Gammaproteobacteria > Burkholderiales > Burkholderiaceae_C > Rubrivivax. Next base: position 20,933 of record JALHPY010000020.1, on the reverse strand, counting down.
ACCTGCGCCAGGAGCTGACGCGCTACGTACCCTTCTCGCAGATGGCGCCGGCGCATGTCGAGCAGTTCGTCGCTGGTGCCACCCAGCAGTACTTTGCCCCCGGCGAGGTGCTGCTGCAGCCTGCCGACGGCCCGGTGCAGGCCCTGGTGTGCCTGCGCCAGGGCAGCGTCACTGGCCGGCGCGGCATGGCCGACATGACCGGGCAGTTCGAGTACGTGGCCGGCGACCTGTTTCCGGTGGGCGCCCTGTTGGCGCAGCGCGCCGTCACCGCCACCTACACCGCCAACGAGGACTGCTTCTGCCTCATGCTGCCGGCCGAACGCGTACGCCGGCTGGCCGAGCTGAGCCTGCCGTTTGCCAGCTTCCTGAACCGCCGCGTGATGCACTTTCTCGAGCTGTCGCAGCGCGCGGTGCAGGCCACCTGGGCTTCGCATGCGGTGGCCGAGCAATCGCTGGAGGCGCGCCTGTCCAGCCTGCCGCGCAAGCCGGCGCTGGCGTGCAGCGCCGACACGCCGCTGGCGCAGGCGCTGACGCAGATGCACGAGCGCCGCGTGGGATCGATGCTGGTGCTCGATGCGGCACAGGCGCCGCTGGGCATCCTGACGCGCCACGACATCCTGGGCCGCGTGACCCTGCCGCAGCGCCCGCTGGACACGCCCATCGCCCAGGTGATGTCCACGCCCATCCACGCGCTCACGGTCGACCACACGCTGCAGGACGCGGTGCTGCTGATGTCGCGCCACGCCATCCGCCACCTGCCGGTCACCGAGCAGGGGCGCGTCGTCAACATCGTCTCCGAGCGCGACCTGTTCGCGCTGCAGCGGCTGTCGCTCAAGCACCTCAGCACCCAGTTGCGCGCCGCACCTGACCAGGCCACGCTGCAGCACCTGGCCGCGCAGGTGGGGCGCTTCGCCGGTCACCTGCTGGGCCAGGGCGTGCAGGCGCGGCAGATCACCGAGCTCATCAGCCACCTCAACGACGTGCTGACCGAGCGCCTGGTGCAACTGGTGGCGGCACGGCGCGGCATGGACCTGGGCGCGGCCTGCTGGCTGTCCTTCGGTTCCGAAGGGCGCAGCGAACAGACCCTGGCCACCGACCAGGACAACGGTCTGGTCTTCGACAGCACCGACCCCGAGGCCGACCGCCCACGCTGGCTGGCGCTGGCGCTCGAGGTGAACGAGGCGCTGGACGCCTGCGGCTACCCGCTGTGCAAGGGCCAGGTCATGGCCAGCAACCCCGAGTGCTGCCTCACCGTTGCCGAATGGCAGCGGCGCTTCGCCCACTGGATAGAGCACGGCGCGCCCGAAGACCTGCTCAAGGCCAGCATCTATTTCGACCTGCGGCCGCTGTGCGGCCAGGTGGCGCTGGCGCGCGAACTGCGCGAGATGCCCGCGCGTGAAGCCGCCCGTGTGCCGCGCTTCCTCAAGCAGATGGCCGACAACGCGCTGCGCCAGCGTCCACCCCTCAACTGGCGCGGCGCACTCGAGACGCGCGATGTGGACGGCCGTGCCACGCTCGACCTCAAGCTTTCGGGCACGGCCATCTTCGTCGACGCTGCGCGCCTGTTTGCGCTGGCCCAGGGCATGCCGCTGCTGGGCACGCGCGCCCGGCTGGAAGGCGTGGCCACGGCCATGCGCGTGGCGCCGCAGGAGAGCGAGGCCTGGGTCAGCGCCTTCGAGTTCCTGCAGATGCTGCGCCTGCAGGTGCAACTGGGCACGCGCGACCGCGACCAGGCCAACCCCAACCTGGTGGAAGTCGACACGCTCAACGACATCGACCGCCGCATGCTCAAGGAGACCATGCGCATTGCGCGCCGGCTGCAGCAGCGCATCGAGCTCGACTACCAGCGCTGAGCGCCAGGACCGCCCCGCATGTTCGAAGCCCTGCGCCGCTGGCGGCGCCCCGCCATCGACGAGGACCGATGGCTGGTGCTGGACGTCGAAGCCAGCGGCCTGGACGTGCGCCATGACCGCTTGCTCGCCATCGCTGCAGTGGCCGTGCGCACCGCCGGCGCGCGGCCCTGCATCGACCTGGCAGACAGTTTCGAGGTCGTGCTGCGCCAGCCCGGCGACACGGCGCCGCCGGACAAGGCCAACATCCTGCTGCACGGCATCGGCGTGGGCGCGCAGCGTGCCGGCCTGCCGCTGCAGGAAGCGTTGGCCGCGTTCGCCGCCTTTGCCGCGCGCTCGCCCCTGCTGGCCTTCCATGCCGCTTTCGACCGCGGGATGCTGCGGCGCGCCTGGCAGGCCGCGGCACTGCCGCCCCTGGCCAACCCCTGGCTGGACCTGGCGCCGCTGGCCGCAGTGCTGCACCCGCATGAGAAGGCCCGGTCGCTGGACGAGTGGATGGCCCGCTTCGGCATCCGCTGCGCCGTGCGCCACCAGGCCGCGGCCGACACCCTGGCCACGGCCGAACTGCTGCTCAAGCTGTGGCCGGCGTTGTGCGTTCAGCAGCCACGGCCGCGCTTTGCCGCCACCGCGGCGCTGGCCGCGCAGCAGCGTTGGGTGCAGGGCTGATGCAGCCCCGGCTGCACAGCGGCGATGGCCCAGAATGCCGGCGATGAGTGAAGCCTCCCGCGGCGCCTTCCGGTCACGGCCTTACGCCGTGCGCCTGGCCTGGCGCTACGGCCTGTTCGTGCTGTTGTTCGTGCTGATGCTGGCGGTGATGGCCGTGGCCGAACGGCTGGGCCTGCCGCGCAGCTGGATAGGGGCCACCTTCCTGGTCGTCACCGTGGCCGCCTACGCCATCATCGGTTTCATCAGCCGCACTTCCGACGAGGTCGAGTACTTCGTGGCCGGGCGGCGCGTGCCGGGGGTGTTCAACGGCCTGGCCATCGCCGCTGACTGGATGTCGGCAGCGTCCTTCATCGGCACCGCCGGCGTGCTCTACCTGCAGGGCTACGCGGGGCTGGCCTACATCCTGGGCTGGACCGGCGGCTTCTGCCTGGTGGCGCTGCTGCTGGCGCCCTACCTGCGCCGCTTCGGCGGCTACACCATCCCCGACTTCCTGGGCGCGCGCTACGGCGGCCAGCTGCCGCGCCTGATCGCCGCCGGCTCCACCGTGGCCGTGTCCTTCGTCTACCTGGTGGTGCAGATCTATGGCGTGGGGCTGATCACCTCGCACCTCACCGGCCTGGGCTTCGAGCTGGGCATCTTCGTCGGGTTGGGCGGGGTGCTGGTGTGCTCCTTCCTGGGCGGCATGCGCGCCGTCACCTGGACGCAGGTGGCGCAGTACCTGGTACTGATCATCGCCTTCCTGGTGCCGCTGACCTGGCTGTCGGCGCGCCAGACCGGCAGCCTGCTGCCGGTGCTGACCTACGGCGCGCAGCTGGCACAGGTGCAGCAGCGTGAGCAGCAATTGATGGTCGACCCGGCCGAACTCGAAGTCGCACGGCTGCTGCGCCTGCGCGCGGCCGAGGCCGAGCGCAAGCTGCTGGACGTGCGCGGCGCCATGGCTGCCGACAACCAGGCGCAGTCGCGGCTGATCGCCACCCTGCGCGCCGACCAGGCGCCGCTGGCGCGCATCCAGCAGGCCGAGCGCGACCACCTGCAGCGCCCGCGCACCGAGGCGCAGGCGCGCGCGCAGTACCAGCGCGAGCGCGATCAGTCCTTGCTGCACGCCCAGCCGCTGGCGGGCATGCCGCCGCAGGCCTTGCCATTCGCCACCGGTGCCGCCGCGGGCGATGCCGCTGAGCCGGGCTGGCTGGACCACGAGCGCATCAACTTCATGGCGCTGGTGCTGTGCCTGATGCTGGGTACGGCGGCCATGCCGCACGTGCTCACGCGCTACTACACCACACCCTCGCCGGCGCAGGCGCGGTCTTCGGTGGGCTGGGCGCTGCTGTTCATCACCGTGCTCTACGTGGCGGCGCCCACGCTGGCCGTGCTGGTCAAGTACGAGGTCTTCAACAACCTGGTGGGCATGCCCATCGACCAGTTGCCGCAGTGGGTGACGCGCTGGTCGCGCCTGGACCCCAACCTGCTGAGCGTGCGCGACATCAACGGCGACGGCCTGCTGCAGCTGGGCGAGCTGTTCATGGGCGGCGACATCATCGCGCTGGCCGCGCCCGAGATCGGCGGGCTGCCCTACTGGGTGACCTGCCTGGTGGCGGCAGGCGGCCTGGCCGCGGCGCTGTCCACGGCCGACGGGCTGTTGCTGACCATCGCCAACGCGCTGTCGCACGACTTCTACTTCCGCGTGTTCTACCCGCGCGCCAGCGCGGTGACGCGGGTCATCACCTCCAAGATGCTGGTGATGGTGGTGGCGCTGCTGGCGGCGCTGATCGCCGCGCTGAAGATCACCAACATCCTGCAGTTCGTCTCGGCAGCGTTCTCGCTGGCCGCGGCAGCCTTCTTTCCGGCGCTGGTGCTGGGCATCTTCTGGCGCCGCGCCAACCGCGCCGGCGCCGTTGCGGGCATGCTGGCCGGCCTGGGCGTCTGCGCCTGGTACATGGCGGTCAACCTGCCCTGGCTGCGCAGCATCCTCGGCCTGGCCGCACCCACGGTGGACACGCGCTGGTTCGGCGTGGATGCCGTGGCGGCCGGCGTCTTCGGCATGCCGGCGGGCCTGGCGGTGCTGGTGCTGGTGAGTCTGCTCACCAGCCCCCCGGACAAGGCTACGCAGCAACTGGTCGAGCGCCTGCGCGTGCCGGGGCCCGACGAGCGCTGACGCGGCCCTGCTGGGCTGGACCAGGAGGGGCAGGGCGCCAGGCTCCCCAGTGCTACAATCGTGGGCTTTCCTTGCCGCACCCGCCATGTCGACGCATCGGGGCGGCTTCCACCACCGGGATCATGCCGATGTCACCCGTACATCGCCGCGAGGCCGGAATCCACAAGGAGTATTCATGCGTCACTATGAGATCGTTCTGCTGATCCATCCGGATCAAAGCGAACAGGTTCCGGCCATGCTGGAGCGTTACAAGGGTCTGGTCACCGCCGGCGGTGGCAAGGTCCACCGCGTGGAAGACTGGGGTCGGCGTCAGCTGGCCTACATGATCCAGAAGCTCGTGAAGGCGCATTACCTGTGCCTGAACATCGAGTGCGACAACGCGGTGCTGACCGAGATCGAAACGGGCTTCCGTTTCAACGACGCCGTGCTGCGCCACCTGACGGTGGCCAAGGCCAAGGCCGAGACCACCCCGTCCATCATGATGAAGGCGGTCGAGCGCGAAGAGGCCCGCAAGGAACGCCAGGAGGCCGCGGCCTAACGTGGCATGAGCCACGGCCCCGACCCGTTGGCCACTCGCCCGAGCATGAACCGATGGGTTCTGTCGGCCACGCTGGTGGAGCGGGCAGCAACGCGTTACACCCCCGCCGGCCTGCCGGCCCTGGATTTGAGCCTGAAGCACGAATCCGAGGTCATGGAAGACGGGCATCCACGCAAGGTCTCGCTCGAGACCCGTGCGCTGGCCATAGGGGCGATCACGCATACGTTGCTGCCACTCGAGCTGGGAACGGCCTGTGACTTTGCAGGTTTCATCACCAGCGCGCGCAACGGCAGGGGTCTGCTGTTCCACATCACCTCGGTCGAGCCCCAAGCCCGCGCCGAACCCATCCGGATCGATTGATTTCAGTAGGAGCTCACTATGCCCCCGCCCCGTGGTAAAGGTCGCTTTTCGAAGGACAAGCGCCCCAAGCGCAACAACCAGTCGCTGCTGTTCCGCCGCAAGCGTTTCTGCCGCTTCACCGTCGCCAACGTGGTCGAGATCGACTACAAGGAAATCGACGTGCTGCGCGATTTCATCAGCGAGAACGGCAAGATCACGCCCGCGCGTCTGACCGGCACGCGCGCCTTCTACCAGCGCCAGCTGACCACCGCGATCAAGCGTGCGCGCTTCCTCGCGCTGCTGCCGTACTCTGACCAGCACAAGGTCTGAGGAGCCCCACATGCAGATCATTCTTCTCGACAAAGTGGCCAAGCTCGGTGACCTGGGCGACGTCGTCAAGGTCAAGCAGGGCTACGCCCGCAACTTCCTGATCCCCAGCAAGCTGGCGCGCCGCGCCACCGAAGCCGCGATCAAGGAATTCGAAGGCCGCCGTGCCGAACTGGAAAAGGCCGCCGCCGCCAAGCTGTCAGCCGCCCAGACCCTGGGCGAGCAGCTCTCCGGCAAGACCGTGCGCATCGCGCAGAAGGCCGGTGTCGACGGTCGCCTGTTCGGCTCGGTCACCAATGCCGACATCGCCGAAGCCCTGACCAAGGCCGGCACGCCCGTGGCCAAGGCCCAGGTGCGCATGCCCACCGGGCCGCTCAAGAACGTGGGCGAGCACCAGGTGTCGGTGGCGCCGCACGGCGACGTGGTGGTCGAAGTCACCGTCCAGGTGGTTGCGCAAGTCGACTGAGCGGGCGTAAGCTTCCGCAGTCCCCAGAGGGCCGGCGCAAGCCGGCCTTCTGCATTTCCGGGCCGCCGCTTATCCCGCGCAGCCCACCGCCGATCCACAGGCTTGCCCACAGGCGGGCCCCCACGAGGCCCCGCGAACCCACCATGTCCGCCATCTTTGACCAGCGCGACGCCGCGCCCCGTGACGACGACATCGCGCGCCTGCGGGTGCCGCCGCACTCCGTTGAAGCCGAGCAAAGCGTGCTGGGCGGCCTGTTGCTGGACAACCTGGCCTGGGACCGTTCTTCCGAACTGCTGGGCGACAGCGACTTCTACCGCTACGAGCACCGCCTGATCTACGCCGCCGTCGCCAACCTGGTGCAAGGCGGGCGGCCGGCCGACGTGATCACCGTGTTCGAGCAGTTGCAGAGCAGCGGCAAGGCCGAGGATTGCGGCGGGCTGGCGTACCTCAACGCGCTGGCGCAGAGCGTGCCCAGCGCCGCCAACATCCGGCGCTACGCCGAGATCGTGCGCGAGCGCGCCATCCTGCGCAAGCTGATCGCCGTCAGCGACGAGATCGCCACCTCGGCCTTCAACCGCGAAGGCCGGGCGGTGCCGCAGATCCTGGACGAGGCCGAGACCAAGATCCTGAAGATCGGCGAAGAGGGCACGCGCCAGCGCCAGAGCTTCCAGCCCATGGACAAGCTGGTGGTGAGCCTGCTCGACCGCGTGAACGAGCTGGCCGAGAACGGCGCCGAAGACGTGACCGGCGTGCGCAGCGGCTACTTCGATCTGGACAACATGACCGCCGGCATGCAGAAGGGCGACCTCATCGTGCTGGCCGCGCGCCCGTCCATGGGCAAGACCGCGTTTGCGCTGAACATCGCCGAACACGTGGCGGTGAAGGAAGAGCTGCCGGTGCTGGTGTTCTCCATGGAAATGGGCGCCTCGCAGCTGGCGCTGCGCATGGTCGGCTCACTGGGCCGCATCAACCAGCAGCATCTGCGCACCGGCAAGCTGGCCGACGACGAATGGGGCCGCCTGGCCGAGGCCGTAGAACGCCTGGGCAAGGTGCAGATGTTCATCGACGAAACCGCCGGCCTGAACGCCGGCGAACTGCGCGCGCGCGCGCGCCGCATGGCGCGGCAGTTCGGCGGCACGCTGGGCCTGATCGTCGTCGACTACCTGCAGCTGATGAGCGGCAGCGGCGGCAGCGACGAAAACCGCGCCACCGAACTGGGCGAGATCTCGCGCGGCTTGAAGGCGCTGGCCAAGGAACTGCAGTGCCCGGTGATCGCGCTGTCGCAGCTCAACCGCAGCGTCGAGACGCGCAACGACAAGCGGCCGATGATGAGCGACCTGCGCGAGTCGGGCGCCATCGAGCAGGATGCCGACATCATCATGTTCATCTACCGCGACGACTACTACACCAAGGAGCAGAGCAAGGAGCCGGGTGTGGCCGAGATCATCATCGCCAAGCAGCGCAACGGCCCGGTGGGCACGGTCAAGCTGACCTTCCTGAAGCCGCTGACCAAGTTCGACAACCTGGCGCCGGGCAGCGGCAACGAGTACTGACGCGAGGGCGGGGCGCGCGCCCTTGCGGTGCCGCGAAGTGCTGTATATATTTACAGCATGCTCCCAAATTCCACCACGGTCCCTGCGTCTGCCGCCCCCGTCACGCTGATGTACGCGCCCGTCGGCGCCCTCAAGGGGCGCGGCACGGTGTGGGCGCTGGAGCACCGCTTCAGCAGCAGCACGCGCCAGGACCTGGATGACGGCTGGGGCACGCTGCAGCAGGCTGCCGAAGAGGAGCGCTCGGCCCCTGGCACCCAGGTGTTCGAGGAATCGGTGGGACGCATCCTGTCGGGCAACGACTCGCCCGACATCGGTTTCGACCTCTCCATCAACCCCTACCGCGGCTGCGAGCACGGCTGCATCTACTGCTACGCGCGGCCCACGCACAGCTACCTGAACCTGTCACCGGGGCTGGACTTCGAGACGCGCATCGTCGCCAAGGTCAACGCCGCCGAACGCCTGCGCGAGGCGCTGTCGGCCAAGGGCTATACGCCGCTGCACCTCAACATCGGCTCGGTCACCGACGCCTACCAGCCGGTCGAGCGGCGCCTGCGCATCACGCGCAGCCTGATCGAGGTGCTGGCGCAGGCGCGGCACCCGTTTTCCATCATCACCAAGTCCAGCCTGGTCGAGCGCGACCTGGACCTCATCGCGCCCATGGCCGCCCAGGGCATGGCGGCGGTCTACGTGTCCATCACCACGCTCGACGGTGCGCTGGCGCGTGTGTTGGAGCCGCGCGCCGCGTCGCCGCAGCGGCGTTTGCGCACGATCGAGGCGCTGGCCCGCGCCGGCGTGCCGGTGGGCGTGAGCGTCTCGCCGGTGATCCCCTTCCTGAACGAGCCCGAACTCGAGCGCATCCTGCAGGCCGCCGCCGCGGCCGGCGCCAGCCGTGCCTTCAGCATCGTGCTGCGCCTGCCCTGGGAGGTGAACCCGCTGTTCCAGCAGTGGCTGCAGGCGCATGTGCCCGAGAAGGCCGCGCGCATCATGGCCCGGGTGCGCGAGATGCGCGGCGGCAAGGACAACGACAGCCGCTTCGGCACGCGCATGACAGGGCAGGGCGTGTGGGCGCAGCTGCTGCGCCGGCGTTTCGAGGCCGCCTGTACGCGACTGGCTCTCGACCGCAAGCGCATCGAGCTCGACCTCACGCAATTCCGGCCGCCGGGCCGGGTCCCAGGGCAGGGCGAGCTGTTCTGAGCCGAGTCGGCCTCAGATGACCAGCGCGTCGCTCTTTTCCTCGGGCCGCACGCGCAGTTGCAGGCCGCCAGGCGAGCGCCCCGAGCGCTGGATGCCCGCGATGTGGTTGGTGGCCGGGCAGCACTTCCTCAGCGCGGCCACGGCTCGGTCGATCAGGGCCAGGCCCTCGGGGATGTGCGCGGCATGCCGCCGCGCCACCTGGGCGGCCATCTCCAACAGCCTGGCGTTGAGGTATTGCTCGCCAACATCCAGCAACTGGCGCGCGGCCGCTGCTGGATCGCCGCTCAGCGCATTGCCCATCGCCTGTTCCGACAAGGCCTGCACCTTGGCCTGGGCCGTGCGAATCTGCCCTTGCGCGGGCTCGACGCGCCGGGCCGAGGCCAGCAGCACCTCGGTCATGGCCTTGGACACGCAGAAGCGCAGGGCCACGCGTTCGACAAGGGCAGCCTGTGCGGCCGGCTCCAGCAGGCCTGCCGGCAGGCGTGCCGCCGTGGCCAGCAGGATGTTGGCCGCCTCGAGGTCGAAGTCGTCGTCGCCGATCTGGGACGCCAGGGCCTCGAAGGGGGCCAGCGCGTCTTTGGGCGAGGCGCCGGCCAGGCCCACCAGGGCGTCGGCCGACTGGCCAAAGCGCGCCAGCCGCGGTGCTTCAGGCAGGCGCTTGCGCAGCCGGGCCAGTTGCTCGCGCGCCGATCCCACGCCGGCCGCGTCGCCGCTGTCCAGGCGCAGCATGGCGATGAGCAGCAGGCTCAGCGGGTCGAACAGCTTGGACTGCAAGCCCAGGCCCAGGGCGCGCTCCAGGTAGCGCAGCGCCTCATCGCCCTGGCCCTGGTAGAAGGCCAGCGCACCGGCGTGCTGCGTGCGCAGCAGGCAGCCCGGCGTGATGGTGGCGGCCTGGCGGTATTCGGCCAGCGCAGCGTCGAAATCGCATTGCTCCACCTGGATGCGCCCGGCCAGGTCATGGGCATCGGCCGAGGCGGGGTCGTCCTGCAGCACTGCGGCGATGGTCTTGCGCGCCTGCTGCAGGTCGCCGCTGGCGATCTCGGCGCGCGCCATGCCCAGCCGCGCCCAGATCGCCTGCTTCGGCTCGGCCAGCTTGGCAAACACCTTGCGCGAGTCTTCGGGCCGATTCAGGCGCATCAGCAACTCGGCCACCAGGCGGCCGCAGTAGGTGGCGTAGTCCTTCTTCTCTTGAAAGCGCTTGAGCGCGCGCGCCAGTGCGATCTCGGTCTGGCCGGCATCCAGTGCTTCCAGCACATCGGCCAGTTCGCGCTTGCGCCGCCGTGCCTCCATCAGGCGTTCGCTCAACAGGGCTCCGGTGTAGGGGCGCACCAGGATGCCGTCCAGCGCCGCCTCGGCAGCCTCGACCACCTGGAGGTAGGTCGCCTGCGAGGTGACCATCAGGAACACGGTGCTGTGCGGCAGCTGGTTCTCGCGCCGCAACTCGTCCAGCAGGTCCTGGCCGTTGTCGTCGGAGCCCTCGAATTCGCGGTTGCAGATGACGATGTCGAAGGTCTCACGCTCGATCGCCAGCCGGGCTTCCTTGACGCGGCTAACCGTGGTCACGTGGCCGACGCCGGTGTCGCGCAGTTGCGCCGCCGCCACGCTGCGCAGCATGGCATTGCCTTCGACCAGCAGGGCGCGCGCCAGATGGATGTCGCGATCGATCACGGCAGTGTGCTCCTCGTGGACGCCACGGGGAGGGCCGGACTGCTGGCGATGAGGGTGGCGGTCTTCATGCTCGGGATGGGCCGCTGGCGGGCCCTCCCGGTGTATCGGCCGCCGCGCCGCGCTACTTGAACAAGTCCTTGACGCGGTCGGTCCAGCTCTTGGCATTGGGCGAGTGGCGATCGCCCGATTTGCGGAAGGCCTCGTCCAGTTCTTTCAGCAGCTTGCGCTGGTGCTCGGTCAGCTTGACCGGCGTTTCCACCGCCACGTGGCAATACAGGTCGCCAGGGTAGCTGGAGCGCAGGCCCTTGATGCCCTTGCCGCGCAGGCGGAAAGTCTTGCCGTGCTGCGTGCCCTCGGGCAACTCGATCTCGGCCTTGCTGCCCAGCGTGGGCACTTCCAGCGTGCCGCCCAGCGCGGCGGTGGTCAGACCCACCGGCACCGAGCAGTGCAGGTCGTCGCCGTCGCGCTCGAAGATCTCGTGCTGCTTGACGCGGATCTCGATGTACAGGTCGCCCGGCGGGCCGCCGTTGGTGCCCGGCTCGCCGTTGCCGGCCGAGCGGATGCGCATGCCTTCGTTGATGCCGGCGGGAATCTTCACCTCCAGCGTCTTCTGCTTCTTGATCTTGCCGGCGCCGCTGCAGGTGACGCAGGGCTCGGGGATGATGCGGCCACTGCCGTGGCAGTGCGGGCAGGTCTGCTGGATGCTGAAGAAGCCCTGGCGCAGGTGCACCGTGCCGGCGCCGTTGCAGGTGGTGCAGGTCTTGGGGCTGGTGCCGGGCTTGGCACCGCTGCCCTTGCAGGTCTCGCAGGTTTCCCAGGCGGGCACGCGGATCTGCGTGTCCTTGCCGAAGGCCGCCTCTTCCAGCGTGATTTCCATCGCGTAGCTCAGGTCGCTGCCACGGTAGACCTGCTGGCCGCCGGCCCCGCGCCGGCCAGCGCCGCCGGCGGCACCACCGCCGCCGAAGATGTCGCCGAAGATGTCGCCGAAGGCCTCGGCAAAGCCGCCGAAGCCCTCGGGCCCGGCGCCGCCGCGCGCGCCCATGTTGGGGTCGACGCCGGCGTGGCCGTACTGGTCGTAGGCGGCCCGCTTCTGCGGGTCGGAGAGCATCTCGTAGGCCTCCTTGGCCTCCTTGAACTTCTCTTCGGACTTCTTGACGTCGTCGCCCTGGTGGCGGTCGGGGTGGTGCTTGGCCGCCAGCCGCCGGTAGGCCTTCTTGATGTCTTCGTCGGTGGCGTTCTTGGCCACGCCCAGGATGTCGTAGAAGTCGCGCTTGGCCATGAGTCCCTCAAGTGCCATTCAAAAGACGATCGCCGCGCCGCGGGCCACAGCGGCCTACAGGCGCGGCGTGCGGCAGGGGGATCAGCCCTTGCGCACTTCCTTGAAGTCGGCGTCCACCACGTTGTCGTCGTCCGGCTTGGCCTTGGGGGCCTCGCCGCCACCCGCAGGGCCGGCCTGCGGGCCGGCGGCACCCGCCGCCGCCCCCGCGGCCTGTGCGTCGGCGTAGACCTTCTCGCCCAGCTTCTGGCTGGCCGTCATCAGCGCCTCGGTCTTGGCCTCGATCGTGGCCTTGTCGTCGCTCTTGAGCGCTTCTTCCACGTCCTTGATGGCGGCCTCGATCTTGTCCTTCTCGCCGGCTTCGAGCTTGTCGCCGTGCTCGGCCAGGCTCTTCTTGACCGAGTGCATCATGCCGTCGGCCGCGTTGCGCGCGTGCACCAGCTCGACCTTCTTCGCGTCTTCGGCCGCGTTGAGCTCGGCGTCCTTGACCATCTTCTCGATCTCGGCCTCTGACAGGCCCGAGTTGGCCTTGATGGTGATCTTGTTTTCCTTGCCCGTGGCCTTGTCCTTGGCGCCCACGTGCAGGATGCCGTTGGCGTCGATGTCGAAGGTCACCTCGATCTGCGGCAGGCCGCGCGGCGACGGCGGAATGCCTTCGAGATTGAACTCGCCCAGGCTCTTGTTGCCCGCGGCCAGGTCACGCTCGCCCTGGTAGACCTTGATGGTCACGGCCGGCTGGTTGTCGTCGGCGGTGCTGAAGGTCTGGGCAAACTTGGTCGGGATGGTCGTGTTCTTCTTGATCATCTTGGTCATCACGCCGCCCAGGGTCTCGATCCCCAGGGAGAGCGGCGTCACGTCCAGCAGCAGCACGTCCTTGCGCTCGCCGCCCAGCACCTGGCCCTGGATGGCCGCACCCACGGCCACGGCTTCGTCGGGGTTGACGTCCTTGCGCGGCTCTTTCCCGAAGAACTCCTTCACCTTCTCCTGCACCTTGGGCATGCGGCTCATGCCGCCGACCAGGATGACGTCGTCGATCTCGGTGAGCTTGACGCCGGCGTCCTTGACGGCGATCTTGCAGGGCTCGATGGTGCGCTGGATCAGCTCATCCACCAGGCTCTCGAGCTTGGCGCGCGTGAGCTTGATGTTCAGGTGCTTCGGGCCCGAGGCGTCGGCCGTGATGTAGGGCAGGTTGACGTCGGTCTGCGTGCTGTTGCTGAGCTCGATCTTGGCCTTCTCGGCGGCTTCCTTCAGGCGCTGCAGGGCCAGCACGTCCTTGGTCAGGTCGACGCCTTGCTCTTTCTTGAACTCGGTGACGATGTAATCGATGATGCGCTGGTCGAAGTCTTCGCCGCCCAGGAAGGTGTCGCCATTGGTCGACAGCACCTCGAACTGCTTCTCGCCATCGACGTCGGCGATCTCGATGATGCTGATGTCGAAGGTGCCGCCGCCCAGGTCGAACACGGCGATCTTGCGGTCGCCCTTGCCGTGCTTGTCCAGGCCGAAGGCCAGGGCCGCGGCGGTGGGCTCGTTGATGATGCGCTTGACGTCCAGGCCGGCAATGCGCCCGGCGTCCTTGGTGGCTTGGCGCTGGCTGTCGTTGAAGTAGGCCGGCACGGTGATCACGGCCTCGGTGACTTCTTCGCCCAGGTAGTCCTCGGCGGTCTTCTTCATCTTGCGCAGCACTTCGGCCGACACCTGCGGCGGCGCCAGCTTCTTGCCGCGCACCTCGACCCAGGCGTCGCCGTTGTCGGCGGCGGCGATCTTGTAGGGCATCAGGTCGATGTCCTTCTGCACTTCCTTTTCGGTGAACTTGCGGCCGATCAGGCGCTTCACCGCGTACAGCGTGTTGCGCGGGTTGGTGACGGCCTGGCGCTTGGCGCTGGCGCCGACGAGGATTTCGCCGTCTTCCTGGTAGGCAATGATCGACGGCGTGGTGCGCGCGCCTTCACTGTTCTCGATCACCCGGGTGGTGTTGCCTTCCATGATGGCCACGCACGAGTTCGTGGTGCCCAGGTCGATGCCGATGATCTTTGCCATGTATCTTCTCCGTGGAGTGGAATTGCTGTACTGGAGTTGTGGACATGCGCCCGGGTTTCAAGGGCGCGGCCGCGCAGGCGGCTCTATTTGGGTGCGGCCACCGTCACCAGGGCGGGGCGCAGCACGCGTTCGGCGATGAGGTAGCCCTTCTGCAGCACGGTGACCACGGTGTTGGCCTCCTGCTCGGCCGGGACCACGCTGATGGCCTGGTGCTGGTGCGGGTCAAAACGGGTGCCCACGGGCGGCGCGATCTGCTGCACGCGGTTGCGCTCCAGCGCCTGGGTCAGCAGGCGCAGCGTGGCGTGCACGCCTTCCAGCAACTGCTCGGGCGTGGCGTTCTGGATGACGATGGCCGCTTCCAGGCTGTCCTTCACCGGCAGCAGGCTTTCGGCGAAGCCTTCGACGGCGAACTTGCGTGCCTTGGCCACTTCTTCCTCGGCGCGGCGGCGGGTGTTCTCGGCCTCGGCCTTGGCACGCAGAAAGCCGTCGGACAGCTCGTCGTGGCGTGCCTGCAGTTCGGTCAGCTGGGCTTCGAGCGAGGGCAGGGCGGGGGCTTCGGTGGCGGCCTGCGGGGCCGCCGGGGTTTGGTCGGTGGTGGGCGTCATGGCTTGGTGAAGAAGGACTGCCGCGGACATGGGGGCCGGTGTCCGCAGTTTCAAGAGGGTGATTCACAAGTTCGCGCGCGCTGCGTGGGCGTGCGCGGCGCGGAGCCGATCAGCTGTCGTCGATGCTGGCGCTCCAGCGCTGCCAGTCGGCCAGCTGGCGGCGGTCGCGCTTGGTCGGCCGGCCCTGCTCGATGGCCTGGGCCGGCTCGGCCGCCAGCCGCCGCTGCTCGGCGGCCTGCAGCCGTGCCGCCACGCTGGCGGCGGTTTCCTCGTACAAGGCCTGGGCCACCGGCGCCGGACCGCGCGCCGTGCTCAGGCCCCGCACCACCAGCACGCGGCGCACCGGGCCCTGGCGCAGGTCGAGCTCGTCGCCCGGCCGCAGTTCGCGCGAGGCCTTGGCCAGCTGGGCGTTGACCAGCACCCGCCCGCGGCCGACTTCCTCGGCCGCGAGCGAGCGCGTCTTGTACAGGCGTGCCGCCCACAGCCACTTGTCCAGGCGCACGCCGGCCGCAGGTGTGGCCGCGGGGGGCGCGTCTTCGCCGGGCCTTCTGCTCACGCCCGGTCAGTCTCCGGCGCCCAGCGCCAGTGCGTGTTCGCGGCCCTTCTGCAGCGCTGCGCTGTCCGGCGCACCCGTGTCCCAGCCCTGCAGGTGGCGCAGGGTCAGGCCGGCGAGCGCGCCGATCCAGGCCGGGTCGTCGTTGAGGCAGGGCACGTAGCGGAAGTCCTGGCCGCCGGAGTGGAGGAAGGCTTCGCGCGCCTCCTGGCCGATCTCTTCGAGCGTTTCAAGGCAGTCGGCGACGAAGCCGGGGCACATCACGTCCACCGACTTCAGGCCCTTGGCCGCCAGCTCGCGCAGCGTGGGTTCGGTGTAGGGCTGCAGCCACTTGGCCTTGCCGAAGCGGCTCTGGAAGGTGACGAGCATGGCGTCGGGCGCCAGGCCCAGCCGTTCGGCCAGCAGCCGCGCCGTCTTGTGGCACTGGCAGTGGTAGGGGTCGCCCAGGTGCAGGCTGCGCTCGGGCACGCCGTGAAAGCTGAGCACCAGGCGCTCGGCGCGCCCGTGGGTCTGCCAGTGGCGCTGCAGGCTGTCGGCCAGCGCGGCGATGTAGGCCGGGTCGTCGTGGTATTCGCCGACGAAGCGCAGCTCGGGCACGCGGCGCGCCTGCAGCGCCCATTGCATGACCTTGTCGCCCACGCTGGCGGTGGTGGCGGCCGCGTACTGCGGGTACAGCGGCAGCACCAGCAGGCGCGTCATGCCCTCGGCGCGCAGCGCGTCCAGCACGCTGGGCAGCGAGGGGTTGCCGTAGCGCATGGCCGGGCGCACCAGCAGCTGGTGGCCGGCGGCGGCCAGATGCCGGTCCAGCGCCGCGGCCTGGCGCTGTGTCCACACCGCCAGCGGCGAGCCCTCTGGCAGCCACACGCTGGCGTATTTGGCGGCCGACTTGGCCGGCCGCGTGCGCAGGATGACGCCGTGCAGGATGAGCCACCAGACCAGGCGCGGGATCTCGACCACGCGTGGGTCGCTGAGAAATTCCGCCAGGTAGCGACGCAGGGCCGGGGCCGTGGGCGCATCCGGCGTGCCCAGGTTGACCAGCACGACCGCGGTGCGGGCGGGCTGGCCATGCTGGTGCTGGGGTTCGGGGCGAAAACTCATCCGCGCACCGCGGGGGTGGCGTGGTGCGGTGGCAGGGCTTGCTCAGGCATGGTTCAGCGGAAGTCGGTCGGCAGTTGCGGTTGGGTTTCGGCAAAGCGCAGCACGTCGAAGGAGACGCAGGCCGAACCGGGGTCGCTGGGCGTGCCGCCCAGGCCGACCATGCCGCTGCCGTGCAGCGTGCAGCTGCCGCGGCGCAGGCTGACGATCTCGCCGTCGTAGAAGCGCACATAGGTGCCGTTGTAGCTGAGGTCGGTGAGCTGGAAGCTGCCGCTGTGCCAGTCGACGCGCGCATGCGAACGGCTGACGCGGGAGTCGTCGACGCAGAAGCTGGCCTGCGGGCTGCGGCCCAGCACCACCGGCATCTGCTGGCTGGCAAACACGCGCTGCTGGCCGCCCCACATCAGGCGCAGGCCGTCGGGTTCCATCACCATGCCCACGTCGCCGAACTGCGTCACCGCCTGGTCGCCGGCACCGCGGCGCCCGCCCATCACGTGCACTTGCACCGGCTCGACGCGGCCGCGCAGCACCAGCCGGTCCAGGCTGCGAAAGCGCGAGCGCAATTCCAGCGGCAGGCCCTGCAGCACCTCGACCGTGACCAGGGTTTCGTTGTCGCCGGCGTGGTCCAGCAGCCGGGCGGCCACGTTGACGGCGTCGCCGAAGCAGTCGCCCGACATCTCGACCACCTCGCCGCGGGCCAGCGCCACTTGCAGGCGCAGCGCGCGCAAGCCGGTGGAGGCGCCGCGCTCGCTGCTGCGCGAGACGATGACATCGAGTACGTCGTGCAGCGCGATGGCCGCCTGCACGGCCTGGATGGGACCCTCGAACACGGCCATCAGGCCGTCGCCCAGGGTCTTGACCACGTGCCCGGCCTGGGCAGCGATGGGGCCGCCGAGCGCGTTGATGCAATGGGTCACCACCGTGGTGGCCTCGGCATTGCCCAGGGTTTCGAACAGCGCCGTGCTGCCGCGCAGGTCGGCGAACAGTACGGTGCGGTCGGAAATGCGCGTCATTGGGGGAAAGTGTAGCGCCGCGGGCCGCGTTCACCTGCCAGACCGCGGGGGTGCCAACGTGGCCAGCGGGGCCGTGCGCTCACAGTACTTACAGGCAGGTGCGCAGCGTGTTCCTGCGGCGCAGGCTGCGTGGCGAAGGCTGCGCCATCGCAGCGCCTTCGGCGCCACCTACCCGACCAACCCAATTACAGGTTGTCGAGGTACGTCCGCAGCTTGTGCCTGCGGCGCAAGCTCAGTCGCGCCCGCTGCGCCGCCGCGGTCGCCTTCGGCGCCACGCACCCGGCCAACCTGATTACAGGTTGTCCAGGTACGTTCTGAGCTTGTGGCTTGCGCCGCAAGCTGCGGCTGGCCCTTGCTGCGCAAGCGCCCGGGCGACTTCGTCGCCGACGTCCCCAGCCAATCCGCTCGCTTCGCTCACAGATTGTCCAGGTACGTCCGCAGCTTGTCCGAACGGCTGGGGTGCTTGAGCTTGCGAATGGCCTTGGCCTCGATCTGGCGGATGCGCTCGCGCGTCACGTCGAACTGCTTGCCCACTTCCTCCAGCGTGTGATCGGTGGACATCTCGATGCCGAAGCGCATGCGCAGCACCTTGGCCTCGCGCGGGGTCAGGCTGTCGAGGATGTCCTTGACCACGTCGCGCAGGCCGGCCTGCATGGCGGCATCGACCGGGGCCACGTTGTTGGTGTCCTCGATGAAGTCGCCCAGGTGGCTGTCGTCGTCGTCGCCGATCGGCGTTTCCATGGAGATCGGCTCTTTGGCGATCTTCATGATCTTGCGGATCTTGTCTTCGGGGATCTCCATCTTCTCGGCCAGCGTCGGGGCATCGGGCTCGTAGCCGAACTCCTGCAGATGCTGGCGCGAGATGCGGTTCATCTTGTTGATGGTTTCGATCATGTGCACCGGGATGCGGATGGTGCGCGCCTGGTCGGCGATCGAACGCGTGATGGCCTGGCGGATCCACCAGGTGGCGTAGGTGCTGAACTTGTAGCCGCGGCGGTATTCGAACTTGTCCACCGCCTTCATCAGGCCGATGTTGCCCTCTTGGATGAGGTCAAGGAACTGCAGGCCGCGGTTGGTGTACTTCTTGGCGATGCTGATGACCAGGCGCAGGTTGGCCTCGATCATCTCTTTCTTGGCATCGCGCGAGGACTTCTCGCCCTCGTTCATCTTCTTGTTGATCTCCTTCAGGTCGTCCAGCGGCACCACCGCGCGCGACTGAAGGTCGGTCAGTTTCTGCTGCAGTTCCTGCACGGCCGGCAGATTGCGCAGCAGGATGGGGCTGTAGTTCTTGGCCGCGGCGATTTCCTTTTCGGCCCACTTCAGGTTCATCACGTTGGGCGGGAAGTTGCGGATGAAGTGCTCTTGCGGCATGCCGCACTTGTCGACCACGATCTTGCGGATCTCGCGCTCGTAGCGGCGCACGTCGTCGACCTGGCTGCGCAGGATGTGGCACAGCTTCTCGATCGTCTTGACCGTGAAGCGGATGGTCATCAGGTCTTCGCTGATCTGGTGCTGGGCCTTGTTGTAGGTCTGCGACTTGTAGCCTTCCTTCTCGTAGGCCTTGCGCATCTTGTCGAAGTGCACGCGCAGCGCCGCGAACTTCTCCAGCGCCTGCTTCTTCAGCTCTTCGAGCTTCTTGGTCAGCGCCTTGCTGCCGCCCTGGCCGTCGTCGTCGTCTTCCTCGTCGAACTCGTCGAAGTCTTCCTCGGCCACGTAGTCGTCGGCCTCGTCGCTGCTGATGAAGCCGTCCACCGCCTCGGAGATCTGCATCTCGCCGGCGCCGATCTTGTCGGCCATCGACAGGATTTCGGCGATCGTGGTGGGGCTGGCGCTGATGGCCAGCATCATGGCCTGCAGGCCGCCTTCGATGCGCTTGGCGATCTCGATCTCGCCCTCACGCGTGAGCAACTCGACCGTGCCCATCTCGCGCATGTACATGCGCACCGGGTCGGTGGTGCGGCCGAACTCGCTGTCCACGGTGGACAGGGCGGCTTCGGCGGCCTCTTCGGCCTCTTCTTCGGTGGCGGTGCTGGTGCCGCCGCCGGCGATCAGCAGTGTGGCGGCGTCGGGCGCCTGCTCGTAGACCGCGATGCCCATGTCGTTGAGCATGGAGACGATGGCCTCGAGGATTTCCTCGTTGACCAGTTTCTCGGGCAGGTGGTCGTTGATTTCCTGGTGCGTCAGGAAGCCCCGCGTCTTGCCCATCTTGATGAGCGTCTTGAGCTCCTGGCGGCGCTTGGTGGCTTCTTCTTCGGTGAGCGCGGTCTCGTCCAGACCGAATTCGCGCATCAGCGCGCGCTCTTTCGCGCGGCTGACCTTCATGCGCAGCGGCTTGGCCTTGACCTCTTTGCCGTCGGCGACATCGACCCCCGCCTCCACGCCTGCTTCGACCTCGGCTTCGACCTCGACTTCACCCTCGAGATCGGCTTCGATATCGGCCAAGTCAACCTCTTCGGCCACCGGCTCGGCCTTCTTGGCCGATTCCCCAGCCTTCTTGGCGGCGGCCTTGCTGACCTTAGCCTCGGCCTTGGGCGCTTTGGCCTCGGCTTTCAGTGCCTTGGACGGCTTGGCTTCAACCACCTCGCCTGGCTTGGCCCCGGCCGTCTTCGCCGGCTTGGCCTCGGTCGACTTGGCGGCGGTCTTGGCCGCCGGTTTGGCTGCTTTCTCGGGCGCGGCGGCCTTGGCCGGCTTGCTGACCTTGGCCGGCCGGGACTTGGCGTCTTCCACCTTCGTTTCGGCGGCGGCGGCTGCGGTCGGGGCGGCGGTCTTCTTGGCGGTCATGCGAATCCTTGCAAAAAGGGGTGGCGAGTGGCGACACGCACCGGGCAGGCCCCGGCGCTGCCGCGTCACATGCGGCCGGCTGTGCGCATCGAAGCGACAAGCCCAAGCCCCCAGCCCGGCGCAGGCGCGCGGCCGTGGGTCTTGCAGGTCGTGCAGGCAAGTTCGCGTGAACTCATCTGTCTGGCAGCCCCTGAGGGTGAACTTCGGGTGTGCTGCGGCGGGTGTTGACCGTCGGTCCCTTGGCGAGGGTGGTCGGGGGCCGCGTTGCCGAAAGTCTTGCTGCTGTCACTCTTGCCGCTGCGATAAACCATCAATTATAGCTCGGGCCTGCGGTTTCGCTGGCCGCGTGGGCCGCTGCCGGGTCGCGTTCGCCCAGGCGGTGGATGCGGATCTGCTCCAGCAGCGCCTTGTAACGCTGCAGCGCTTCCGCGCCCAGGCTGCCGCCGGCAACCAGCGTGCGCGCCTCTTCCTCGTGCAGTTCGCGCCACAGGCGGTGCAGCACGCGCTGCAGGTCTTCAAAGCTCTGCTCTTCCTCGGCGACGGCGGCATCGACCCAGGCTCGGGCCTGCTCGGCCCAGGGCTGTTCGGCCATGGCGTCGGCCAGCGCCGACCAGGGCGGCGCGTGCTGCTCGGTCAGCAGTTGCTCCAGCCAGGCCACGGCTTCGCCGTGCGCGCCGCCCAGGCCGTGCAGCAGCTCGTGGTCGGCGCCCGACAGGCGATCCCACCAGTCGCTGTGGCGCAGCAGCAGGCGCAGCACCAGGTCAGCGCTGCCGGCGGGGGCGCGGCGGCCGGGCTTGCGCGGTGGGGCGCGCCGCGGCGC